>JBDTMC010000144.1:0-16074 GCA_039934475.1 Bryobacteraceae bacterium
GACGAGGTCGGGTTGAATTTCGGCAATCAATCGCAAGGCATCGGCGCCCGTGCCGGCTTCATGAACATCAAAGCCGGCGCGCACGAGCACGCGGGTCCGGGCGTACCGAGCCGGCTCATGATCATCGACGTTGATCAGCACGGGGGCCGTGCGCTGTCGCTCCAGTTTCATGGTTGTTGAGGAGGACCGGGCTGCACCTCGGATGTAAAAAGGCCCGGCTCATCCAATACAGTTCTAATGTACTCTAAAGCCGTCACGGGCCAGTCCTCACCCTTGGGCAGAATACCCGCCTGGCGGTTGGCGAGGCGCTCATAATCCGACTGGAGGAGTTTTCGCGAGGTGTGGATGAGGACGGGGATAGAGCGTGTGGCAGCGTCGCTCTTCAAATCATCCAGAACTTCAAAGCCGCTCCGATCCGGCATGGCCAGGTCCAACAAAATGAGTTTCGGGCGTTCGAAGCGCGCGCGTTCCGCGCCTTCGATACCGCTTGCCGCTTCAATTATAGGGTGGCGACTGCCACGGAAGTGTTGTTTGGCGATGTAGCGCGCCGATTCTTCGTCGTCGATGATCAACACCGCATCCGACCCGTCGATAATGTCATCCATAAGTCCTCCAGTGTGGCCGTCCATGGGGATTCTTAAGAGAAAAGTGGAGCCGTAACCGCGCTCACTACTGACAGTCAATTCGCCGCCCAGCAACGTGGCCAGTTTTCGCGAGAGGGGCAAGCCTAGGCCCGTACCCTTAACGCGACCTTGCATGGCGCTATCCACCTGCGCGAATTCCTGGAAGATTCGCTCCTGATCTTCCGACGCGATACCAATTCCGGTGTCGGAGACTCGCAGTTCGAGCCAGCCGTCAGAGACATGAAAGGAGACGCGAACTTCGCCGCGCTCAGTGAATTTAAGGGCATTCGAGAGCAGATTGCGGAGAATCTGCGCGGTCTTGGACTCGTCGGAAAGAAAAGAGAACCCGGGGTTGGGCTCGTCGAACACCAAGGAGACGGCATCGCTAACGACGAGGGGACGCATGACACCGCGGAGCGCTCCAAATAGCTGAGCGAGATGAATGCGAGTCGTCCGAACGTCAACCTTGCCGGACTCCACTTTGGCGAGGTCGAGGAGGTCGTTGACGATTTCGGTGAGATCCTGAGCAGCTTGGCGGATGAAGCCGACCTGGCGTTCCTGCTCACTGGTGAGGTCTCCATCAACGCGGCGGAGCAACAACTGCGCGAGCGCGAGAATGGAATTGAGCGGCGTGCGGAACTCGTGGCTGACGTGACGGAGGAAATGGCTCTTAAGTTCATCGGCCTTGCGGAGGGCGACAGCCTTCTCGTCGAGTTCCGCGTAGAGTGCGACGACACCGCTGTTTGTCTCAGCCAGCTCGGCGTTAATCTGGCGCATCTCCAACTGGCGCTTCTCGAGTTCGAGTTCTCGCGAGCGTAAGGATTGTAGAGTTTCCAGAAGATCGCGGTGCTGATGCTGCGCGTCGTCGGTAGCTGCCAAGCCGCCTTGAGCAAGCTGTGCGATGAGGGCAGAGACCCTTGATCCCTCGAGGCGAGGCACTTCGGGGGGTAGGGACTTCGAGAAGTGGATGCGCGTCCCGATTCCAGGGCGGGATTGGATTTCGAAGGTATCCATGAGACGCCGGCTGCCCGTAAGACCGATGCCCATACCGGTGGGGGAGCGGCGGCGGCCACTGAGGATGGCGTCCAAATCGTCAATACCCGGCCCCTCGTCGATGACGGTGACAGCGAGGGCCTGGGGGCTTGAGGAGAGAATGAGGGCGAACTCCACGCGGCCCCCGCGGGCATAGCGAAAGGCATTGCGAGCGATCTCAGAAACGACGGTGGCGATGCGAACCTGATCCTGGTTGCCGAAACCAATCAACGTAGCGAGTTGCCGGGCACGCTGGCGGGCAGCGACGACGTCGTGTTCCTGGCGCACCAGGACAGCGAGCAGGGGCATGTGGCCGAGCTTAGGCGGAGCGACGCTCATTCTCCGATGATCCTCCCGACAACGACGCAGGCGTCGTCGCGGCCGCGGGTGGCATCGCGATACAGCACGCCAGCAATCACGGATGGATGGCGGCGCAGGAGGCCGGGATAGGCATCGACAGACCAACTGGTGGCGATGCCGTCGGAATGCATGACGATGGTGGCTTCCGCGGGGAGAGTGTATGTAAACTCTTGAAAACGGCGAGCGGCTAAACCGGCAGTGCCATTGTGCGACACCATGACTTGGGCGCGAGGCCCGCCCAGCAGCACGCCGGAGATGTTTCCGAGTCCGGCGTATTGGACGGAGTGGTCTTCGATGCAAGCGACCGCTACGGCGGCTCCGCGGGTGGCCGGCAAGGCCAGATGCACACGTTCGAGAAGGGGGACGGCGAGGAATTCGTTTTGTGCGTTTTGAAAAGTCTGGACGGCGAGCGAGGAGGCTTCGGCGGCCAGGAGGCCGTGTCCGAGGCCGTCCGCGACAAGCATCAACGTGCGCGCCCCGTGACGGCGGATGCCCCAATTATCGCCACAGGCGGTTTCGCCGGGATAAGGCACCCTGACGACGCCAAAGGTCCAGGTTTGAGCGCGGCGGCGCTGCTTGGGCAATAAATATTTGCGGGCGACAAGCACGGTGCCACGGCTTACCTGCGAGAAAGCGTCGAAGACGTCGGCGAGGCGGGAGATGGCACCCATTCCGGTCCCCTGGGTACCGGCGGTGGAATAGCCGTCGGTCATGCAGGCATGAACGTTGGCCATGCCAGGTCCGCGATCGACGGAAAGGACTTCGACTCCGTTTTCGCCCGCTGCAGACAGAGTGGTGATGTGAACCTCACCGCCGACCGCGTGCTTGAGCAGATTGGTGGCGACCTCAGTGGCGATAATCGCGACTTCTTCAACGGCGGGCCCGGTGAAGCCTTCGGCCTCCGCAGCAGCCGCGGCAGAGCGGCGAACTTCCGCCACACGCGTCGCATCGCTAACGGGAATTTTCAAAGGGAGCATATTATTTGTTATTTCCATCGCGCGATCGTAATACGCGTACCTTCGCCGGGGCGAGACTCTATCTGAAAATCATTTGATAAGCGTTTGGCGCCGCCTAGGCCCAGGCCCAGACCGCCACCACTGGTAAAGCCATCCTTCATGGCCTGGTCGATATCGGCAATACCCTTCCCCTTGTCCTCAAAGGTGAGCCGGATGCCGCGCCTGACGCCTTCTGAAACGATTTCGATACGAGTGAAGCCACCCCCGCCGTGCACAAAGGTGTTTCTAGCGAGTTCGCTGGCTGCCGTCACAATCTTGGTTTGGTCAATGAGGTTCAATCCGATCTGGAGGGCGGCGGTGCGTACGGCCTGCCGGACCAGAACCACATCGTCCTGACTGCTGACGGCTACCTCACGGGATTGGTCGACGGTCAAAATCGGAGTCCTCCGAGGCGCGGGATAAACGCAACAACTGCATGCCGCGATCCACATTCAGCGCCGTGCGGACTCCGGGCAAGGACAATCCGAGTTCGACGAGTGTGATGGCGACCGACGGCTGCATGCCTACGACCACGGTTTCCGCATCCAAAATGCGGGCCATGTTGGCAATATTCGCGAGCATCCGGCCGATGAAAGAATCGATGATATCGAGGGCAGAGATGTCGATCAGAACACCCTGTGCGCGAGTGCTTACGATTTGTGATGTAAGGTCGTCCTGCAAGGCCAATGCGAGGCGGTCGTGCATATCAACCTGAATGGTGACGAGCAGGAAGCGACCCAAACGGAGAATAGGAATTTTGTCCATTCTGGCGCCTACATACTGGTGACGGTCAGCTTCCTGGTGCGGAGGGCAATTTTAAAGGCATCAGCCAAAGTTGCCTTGGTGATCACGTTGCCCAAGTCAACACCGAGATGGATGATGGTTTGCGCGATCTGCGGCCGAATTCCGCTAATGATACATTCGGCGCCCATGAGCCGCGCCGCAGCCACGGTTTTCAGCAAGTGTTGAGCCACGAGGGTATCGACGGTAGGAACGCCGGTGATGTCGATGATGGCGATGTCGGCTTCCTTGGAGACGATGGCTTCGAGAAGATTCTGCATGACAACCTGCGTCCGATTGCTGTCGAGAGTGCCGATCAAGGGAAGAGCTAATATGCCATGCCACAATTCCACGACAGGGGTGGATAGTTCCATCATCTCCTGCTGCTGGCGCGAGATGAGCTCTTCGCGGGTTTTCTGAAAGACCTCTGTAGTGAAGAGGGCGAGTTTATCCAGTAGCGCGGTGACAAACCAGATTTGCTCCGTCAGCACCTTCATATTGCTTCCTACAGTGGCCACCAAGCGGTCGAAGAGGGGCTGTTTTAGGGAGAGAACGAATGTCGCCGTCTGACTGGGCGCGAAGCCTTGCAGGACACGCCGGCGCGAGAGATCCGCCAGCAAATCGCGGACTCTGGCCCATTCCGAACTATGAATATCGGTTTGGGCATCGCTTTTGATGGTTTCGCGCAACGCCGCCAGCAGATTTCTGGAGTCGGTTTGCAATTCCGCATCGGAGACATCCTGGCGACTGGATAGATCTTCCTTTTGTCGACGGATCCACTCTTTCAGTAGTTCACTCTGATCGCGTTCAATGATTTCAGCAACGGTTCTGTCAGCCACAAGGCCTCCCAAAAGCAAAAAAATTCACCGGCTTTGCCAAGCCTCAACGAAGTTTAGCAGCATTGTTTAGCAGCATTGAGCGCACCCTCCGTTTGGCCTGCGATGGGCAGAATCTGAAAGTAACAGAGCCCCGCTTCCACTCGTGGGATGCGCAGGAAGGCCATTTCGAAACACACAATCTTTACTCGTGCGCTGGCGGAGATCGGGGATAGATAAGGCTTTCACCTGATTGTGGCGTTAACCGGGCGATGTTACTCTCGCTAGCGAACTGGTGATTTACAAGACCCTCATCGTGGCGTTATCGGGAGCGGCCCTGGCCGTCTGGTTCCGCTATAGCTGTTCGCTGATTCTATGCTCAGAACCGGAGGGTTTGCCACGCCGCGTGCAGCGATTGATGCGCCATGCGGATCGATACCCGCGGATCCTGTGGCTGCTGCGGCGCGAGTACAACCGCCAAAGAGGGGCGCGTTGTGCGGCGTGCGGCGGGTTCGTTGGGCGGCGCACGGCGGAGCGCTTCATTCTTGCCCTTAACTTCCAATACCTCCAACTGCGGTGCGGCGCGACCGGGCGCGGCGGCGCGGCTGTGGATGAAATGGCGGCCATACTTGGCCATTTTGAGGGTCATCCCGATGCGCGCAGCGTAAACTATCGACGGTACTAAGGGCGTTCCGTGCGCTTTGCTCTACAATAAAAAAGTGCAGAGCGAAGAGAGCCTCAAAAACGCCGTTTCCCGGCTCGATCAGGTCCGAAATGAGATTGCGAAGATCATTGTTGGCCAGACGGACGTTGTCGATGGGGTACTGATCTGCCTTCTCGCCGGCGGCCATGTGCTGCTGGAAGGCGTTCCCGGGCTCGGTAAAACCACACTATTACGGACACTGTCGCGGGTGCTGCGGCTACGCTATTCGCGCATACAGTTCACACCCGACCTGATGCCCGCCGATATTGTGGGCAGCATGATCATGGAGACGGACGAGCGGGGCGGCAAAGCGCTGCGATTCCAGCCCGGTCCGATCTTTGCCAACCTGGTGCTGGCGGATGAGATTAACCGTGCCACGCCGAAAACGCAATCGGCGCTGCTGGAAGCGATGCAGGAGCGCACGGTTACCAGCGGCACCACGACGCATCTGCTGGAAGCACCCTTCCTGGTGATGGCGACGCAGAACCCGATCGAGATGGAAGGCACCTATCCTCTTCCGGAGGCACAGCTCGACCGGTTCCTGATGAAGATTCTGGTGGAGTATCCGTCGCGCGAGGACCTGAACAAGATTGTGGAACGCACGATTCAGCGCGAAGACGTGGCGATCGATCAAGTTGTGAATCACGAGGACATCATGCAATTGCGCGGCGTGTGCCGGCAGGTGATGGTGGCTCCGCATGTGCAGGATTTCGCGGTGGACCTGGTGATGGCCACGCAGCCGGGGACGCCGTTCGCGCACGAGCTGACCAACAAATACATTCGCTATGGTAGTTCGCCCCGCGGCGCGCAAGCACTGGTGGAATGCGGACGTGTGCTGGCGCTGATGCGCGGGCGTTTCCACCTGAGCGGCGACGACGTACGCGCCGTGGCGAAGAGCGTGATGCGGCATCGCATTATTTTGAATTTCGACGCACATGCCGATGGGCAGACGCCGGACACGATTCTGGATAAGGTGATCCAAACGGTCTCCCAAGGTGTTGCCGCGAGATAGTAGCGGGGTCACATGGATCCGCTAATAGACCGCAAGTTTCTCGAAAAACTGGAACGGCTGACCATCCACTGGCAAAAGTCGTTTCCCGGTCTTGTGGGCGGACACAACGTGTCGCGGTTCTCCGGCCCGGGCCAGGAGTTCCTGGACCATCGCCACTTCCATCAGGGCGACGATCTACGCGCGGTGAACTGGCTGGCGTACATGCGCCTGGAAAAGCTCTTCCTGAAGATGTTCCAGGTGGAGCCGCGGGTGCCGGTGCGGATGCTGGTAGACATCAGCGGATCAATGACGACGGGTGGTAGCCAGAAGTTCGAGTTCGCGAGGAAACTGGCGGCGGCGCTTTGCTATGTGGCGCTGGTGCGGCTGGACAGTATCTCCATCAATCCGTTTGACAGCAAGCTGCACGAATCCTTTATCTGCAGCGGCGGGCGGCACCGGTTCGCGCCGAGCGTGGACTTCCTAGCGGCGCTGAAGCCCGGCGGCCCGACGAACTACCTGCAAGTGGCGCGTAGCTTTATCTCCACCTACCAGCAGCGGGGGCTGGTGATTGTGATTTCGGACTTTCTGGACGACCAGGACTGCTTCCGGCCGCTGCAGCACTTTGCCGATTACGGGCATGAACTGCTGTTGGTGCAGGTGTGGGCTCCGGAAGACCGCACTCCGCCGTGGACGGGAGAACTAGACCTGGAAGACGCCGAGACAGGCGGGCACTTGGAGATCTCCTTCGACGACGACGCGCGGAAGGCCTATACGAGCGCCTTTGACGATTTCAGCCGTCAAATCCAAGTGCTGGCGAATCGCTATGGCGGGCGTTACGCGGGTCTTTCCACCGATATGGCGATTGAAGACGCCATTTTCGGACCGCTGACGCGCACTGAGGCGCTAGTAGGCTAACGATGTTTCTGTTGAACCTGAGCCTAGGGGAGTTTCTGGCGATCTTCAGCGCGATGTCAGGGGTGCTGGTGGCGCTGTATCTGTTAGACCGTTCGAGGCGGCGGCAGAGGGTGGCGACGTTGCGGTTCTGGATGTCCGCCCAGAAGCCGGCAGAGATGAAGCACCGCAAACGGATCCAACAGCCGTGGTCGCTGCTGCTGCAACTGATCAGCATCGCGCTGCTGCTGCTGGCGCTGGCGCAACTGCAACTGGGTACGCCGGACCGGGTTTCGCGGGACCATATCCTGATTCTGGATACCTCGGCGTGGATGAATGCCAAGGTGGGACGCGGCGTGTTGATGGATGCGGCGCGCGCGACGGCACGGAGCTGGCTACGCCTGGTGCCACCGGCCGACCGGGTGATGGTGGTGCGCGCGGACGCGCTGGCGACACCGGCGACGGCGCTGGAGACGAATCGAGAAGTGATTCTGGATGCGATTCGTCAATCGAGCCCCGGGTCCTCTGCGCTGAACCTGGATCAGGCGCTGACGTTCGCCGATCGGGTCCGTAAAATGCATGCGCGGCGCGCCGGTGAAATTGTGGTGGTTGGCGCGGGACGGATTCCGGCAGGCGACGATGCGCCGAGAGCGGTACCGGCAGGCGCGCGCTTCCTGGTTGTGCCGTCAGATCTGGAAGACGTGGGGTTGCGAAAGATCGGATTGCGGCGCTCGCCCACCGATCCGGATTTGTGGGACATCTTTGTATCGGTTCGGAATTACGGCCATTTGCCGCAAAACGTGCCGATTGGGCTGCAGTTCGGCAACGCTCCGGCGGGTTCGAAGCGGCTGACGCTGGCGCCGGGCGCCGAACAGAACGTCAACTTCGAGTACCGCACCAAGGCCGCGGGTTGGATGGAGATACGGCTGTTCACGAGCGATGCTTTCCCGCAGGATGACCGGGCGCTGCTGGAGCTGCCGGCGCAGAAGTCGCTACGCGTGATTGTGTATTCGAACCAGCCGGAACTGTTGAAGCCACTGTTCGCGGGGGGACGCGTGCAGGCGCAGTACCGGAGCCCGGCGCAGTATCAACCGAAGCCGGCGGATACCGATGTGATGATCCTGGATGGGTTTGGCCCGCCGGCGCCTCCGGAGATCGAATCGGTGTGGATTGAACCGCCGGCTGGAGTTTCCCCAGCGGCGGTGGCGACGACGCGGAGTAATGTGGAGATCCGCAACTGGCGCACCGATCACGAACTGGGCGCGGGGCTGCGGTTGAAGGACGTGCGGCTGGCTTCGGCGGAGGTGTACCGGCTGGCTCCGAACGATATTCCGGTGGCCGAAACCGAAGCGGGACCAGTGATCGTGGCGCGCCCGGGCAAGCACAAGATGGTGATTCTTGGCTTCCATCCCATGCGCACGGAGATGCGTTATGAGCTGGCGACTCCTTTGCTGTTTGCGAACATCTTCCGCTGGATGTCGCCGGAGACGTTCCGCCGCTGGGAGCTGAATGCGGGCAGTGTGGGTACGGTGGCGATGGCGTTGGACAAAGACACGAAGCCCGAGGCGATCAGCGTTACCGCCGATGGGCATCGCCTGCCGTATACGGTGCAGGACAATGTGCTGCGATTCTTTGCCGGCAATCCGGCGAGCGTGCGGGTGCAAGCGGGCGACCGCGATGTGGTTTATTCGCTGACGCTGCCGGATGTGGCCGACGCTGTTTGGACGCCGCCCGCGGACGTGCGGAAGGGGTTGCCGCGGGACTATCCTACGGCGGCCGGAGCGCAAGATGCGTGGCAGTGGTTGGCCGTGTTGGGTGGGCTGGGATTGCTATTGGAATGGATTCTGTTTGGACGCCGGCGGCAGTTGGTGGCGGCGGGGACGAAGGCGCAGCATCCGTGGCGTGAGAAGTTCGGCCTGCGGAGGGCGTCGTGACGTTTCAGTATCCGTGGGTGCTGCTGCTGGCGGTGGCTCCGTTGGCGTGGATGTACTGGGAACTGCCGAGGACGCCGCGCCGGCTCTCATTAGTGCTGAAGGCGCTCTCATTTGTGGCGATACTGGTGGCGCTGTCGCAGCCCAAGCTCACGTTGTCTGAGACGCGCATTGCGGTGGCCGTCCTGGTGGACACTTCGGCCAGCGTGACGCAGAAGGATTTGGCCAAGGCGAGCGAAATCGCGGCTACGATTCAGGGGGCGCGTGGACGCCACTGGACGCGCATTCTACCGTTTGCGCGCAGCACACGGGGACTGAACCAGGATGAGCAGGCGACGCTGAAGTACACCTCAGGCGAAGCGGGGCGCGGCACGGATCTGGAGGCGGCGATTCGTGAGGCGGTGGCCTCACTACCGGAGGGTATGGTGCCACGGGTGGCGCTGATTTCCGACGGTAAGGAAAACCAGGGCAGCGTGGCGCGCGCGGCGTGGCAGGCCAACATGCAAGGCGTGCCCGTGGACACGTTTCCCCTCGCGGGACGTCCGCAGCCGAGCCTGCGGGTGGAAGGCGTAAGCTTCCCGGCGCAAGCGTTCACAGGGGAGAAGTTCCCGGTGGAAGTAACACTGCGGTCGCCACGAAAGACAGAAGCGACGGTGGAACTGACGGCCGAAGGGAAGTCACTCGGGTCGAGCACGGTGAGCGTGGATGAGGGAGTCAGCCAGCTACGGCTGCACACCAGCCTGAGCACCACCGGAGCGGTGAACCTGGCGGGAACAGTGCATTCGCAAGAGTTGGGCGATGCCCGGTTTGAGCAGGCGGTGACGCTGCGGCGGCCGCGAATTCTGTATGTGTCGTCCGATCCGGAGGGTACCGAGAGCCATCTGTTTGCGACGCTGGCGGCGGCGCAGTTCGACGTGACGCGCGCCTCCAAGAGCAGCATCCCGGAGGATTTAAACCTGTTCCAGATCGTGTTGTTCAACAACTGGGATTTGGAGACGGTTCCCGAGCAGCGCAAGAACGACCTGGAGAAGTACGTGAAGCAGGGCGGGGGCCTGTTGGTGATTGGCGGCGAGCGCAACCGCTATGTGGAGAACAAGAAGATTGAGGACGCCTTAGACCGGTCGCTACCGGCGAAACTGGCGCCGCCGCGTTCGCCAGAAGGCACGTGCGTGGTGCTGATCATCGACAAATCGTCGTCGATGGAAGGGCGGAAGATGGAACTGGCGCGGCTGGCGGCGATCGGCGTGATTGAGAATCTGCGTCCGGTGGATACGGTGGGCGTGCTGATCTTCGACAACTCGTTCCAATGGGCGGTGCCAATTCGCCGCGCGGAGGACCGTACGTTGATCAAGAGGCTGGTGGCGGGGATTACGCCCGACGGCGGCACGCAGATCGCGCCAGCGCTTTCGGAGGCGTTCCGGAAGATCAGCGTCGCGACTGGCACGTTCAAGCACATCGTGCTGTTGACGGACGGAATCAGCGAAGAAGGCGACAGCATCGCGCTTGCGAAAGAAGCGTCGGAGAAGAAAGTTACGATTTCGACGGTGGGCTTGGGGCAGGACGTGAATCGGGCCTATCTGGAGAAAGTAGCGGCGTTCGCCAAGGGGAAGAGCTATTTCCTGACGGACCCCGCGGGGTTGGAGCAGATTCTGCTGCGCGACGTGATGGAGCACACGGGGACGACGGCGGTGGAGAAGCCGCTGCAGCCGACGGTGTTGCATCAGTCGGAGATTCTGGCGGGAGTGGGTATGGACCAGGCTCCGCCACTGAAGGGCTATGTGAAGTTCATTGCCAAGCCCACGGCGGACACGATTCTGAATATGGAGAAGGATCCGCTGCTGACGCGCTGGCAATACGGTTTGGGCCGCTCCGCCGTGTTTGCGTCGGATGCGAAGGCGCGCTGGGGAGCGAACTGGGTGACGTGGGGCGGGTATGACCGGTTCTGGTCGAACCTGCTGCGCGACCTGCTGCCGCACGCCCAGGCGGGCGAAGCGAGCGCGGAATTCGATAGCGCCAACGGCGAACTGGTTGTGGACTATCGCCTGGAGCGGCAAATTCCCGAACCGAAGACGGTGCCGGCTATTTTCGTAATTGGGCCGGAAGGGTTCCAGAAGGCGATTGAGGTGAAGAAGGTGGCGGCGGGCGCGTTCCGCGGGCGCGTGGCCTTGGGTACACGGAAGGGCCTGTTCCGCATCCGGCCGCTGGCGGAATCGCAGGCGTTTCCTGAGATCGGGTACTACCGGCAGGAAGACGAGATGGTGGACTACGGAGCAAATGAGCTGCTGCTGAAGCAGATCGCCGAGTTCACTGGCGGGCGATTTAATCCGAAGCCTAGCGAGGTGTTCGACGCGAACGGACGCAGCATTGCCTCCACGCTGAGGCTGTGGCCGTTGCTGCTGGCGCTGGCGGTGGCGTTAAACCTTGCGGAGCTGATTATCCGGAAGTGGAAGGGCATCCTGCAGAGCCTCTCGCGGACCAAGGTTGCATAGGGTCTGCGATCCGTGATCTGATACGCTTCAATGGCTACGGAAACGTCCCCTATGAAGCGGACCACGATGGCACCAACGCACGCCCGCAACTGGGTGATCGTCTTCGCGGTCACGCTGGCTGTCATCACATACTTTGACCGCGTCTGCTTATCGCAAGCGGGCCCGTATATTCGCAAAGACCTGGGCCTCACGCCGATACAGATGGGCGTGGCGCTCTCAGCTTTCGCGTGGGCATACGCGTTGTTTGAAATTCCGGGCGGGTTCCTGGGCGACTGGCTGGGACCACGCAAGGTTTTGATTCGGATTGTAATCTGGTGGAGCTTCTTCACCGCATTTACGGCATTCGCTTTTAATCAGGTCTCGCTGGTGGTGGTGCAGTTGTTGTTCGGCGCGGGCGAAGCGGGCTGCTTTCCCAACCTGACGAAGACCTTCACTATCTGGCTGCCGCGGGAAGAACGAGTGCGGGCGCAAGGGATCATGTGGCTGAGCGCGCGGTGGGGCGGGGCTTTCACGCCGCTGCTGGTGCTGCCGATTATCAAGTTCTTCAACTGGCGCACGGCGTTCCTGATGTTCGGCAGCCTGGGAGTGATTTGGGTGTTCTTCTTCTGGCGCTGGTTCCGCGACCATCCGAAGGATCACCCGTCGGTGAACGAAGCGGAGTTGGAACTGCTGGGCGGACCGAACGCGAAGATCAGCGGTCATGGGAGCGTACCGTGGGGAAGATTCGTGGCTTCGCCGACGGTGTGGCTGATGTGGCTGCAGTATTTCTGCATCTCCTACGGCTGGTATTTCTACATCACGTGGCTGCCGACGTATCTTCAGGACGCACGCCATATGGATCTGGGCGCGCTGCGCGCGATTCTGGCGGGATTTCCGCTCTTCTGCGGCGGCATTGGATGTTTCTTTAGCGGGATGATGCTGCCGTGGCTGACGAAGCTGTTTGGCGACTCAAGGAAGGCGCGACGCTTCATGGCTTGCGTGGGCTGCTTCTCGGCAGGAGTCATGCTGATTGTGTCTTCGCGGCAGACCGATCCGATCTGGGCCATGGCTGCGATGGGCGCGGCGAGCTTCTGCAACGACCTGGTGATGCCTCCGGCGTGGGGAGCTTGCATGGAGGTGGGAGGACGCTTCGCGGGAACGCTTTCCGGATCGATGAACATGATGGGCAACCTGGGCGGCGCCGTGTCGCCGATCGTAGTCGGGTACATCCTCAGCACCACCAATCAGAACTGGACGTTGACGTTCTACATTTCGGCGGCGGTTTATATGGTGGGTATGCTGGCGTGGATGTTTATCGACCCAGTTAGTACGTTGGATACAGAACTAGGCCAGCAACTGGAGCACGCGTAGTCGGCCGTCGAGCAACAGCGATCAACGCCATGAAGACGGTCATCCTGAACGTACTGGGCCCCATAGGACTAAGCAGGGGCATGGATGACCCGTGTTCTGTACTACTTAGCGTTGATCATAGTTGTTATTGATGTTAATCTTCGGGGGTTACGCGCTTCCGAAGATATTGAGACGGCGGCCGTCACAGAGTTAGTTAAGGAGAAGAGATGCGCCGATTTGCTCTCTCGGTTGTGCTATCCGCCGTGGCCCTAGCGTTCGCTTCAGATGTACGCGGCGGCGACCGGTCCGACGATCCGCGTGTGAAGACCGCCGTTGCCGCTGGTCTTCAATACCTGGCGACGTTGTCGCCAAGCCAGAACGTTCAAACTCTCTCGGTGCAAACGGAGCCGGCGGCGACCGCCAGTTCCGCCACAAATCAAGGCCTCTCGGTTTCGGCTGTCATGCTGACCTGGGTGGATGCCGCAAGGGTGATACCGTGCACCGGATGTATCCAAGGCTCGCAGACGGCCACGCTGGGGATCTCTTATCCATTAACGCAAGTGACTGCTGGATCCACTTACAATTGGATCATTACCTACAACTCCGACACATATAGTGGTCCGTGCGCGGTGACGTTCGCCATTATCCAGGTGAATCCGGTTCGTCCGTTGGGCGGATTTGTTGTTCCTGCGTCGTGCCGGCTGGGTTCGGTCTATGCGTCGTGGAGCAGCGGTGTGATCCCCGATGTGAGCGGCGACGCGATTCTGCTCGGACAGATTGTGGCGAAGGACGGCAGCGCGGTGACGGATCGATTGGTGCAAGGCATCAACATCGTCTCCCCCGCCCTGAAGTAATCACCGGGCGAGCCATACCGTGGCGGTGGCGGTGGCCCAGCCGACCGTCGGGAGTTCCACGGGACCGGGAGGGCCGATCGTATTTCCGAGCAGCGCGCAGCCGGCGACCGGCAGCGTACCGTCCGCGGCCAGATCCAGAGTCCACATTTGCGTCGCGCCTTCATTCCCGACGGACACTACAGCGCCGGTAGCCGCCGCAAAGGCATTGGGTCCCTAGCAGCCCCGTGGTGCAACGCCGTGTGCCGGAAAAATTGGTACAGGCACGAATTTCCTCCCTTGGGAACTTCTGTATTTACAGTAGCTTACGGGAGTCGGAAAATCATGCCAGCCCCATTTTTCGAGCTTGACCACTGGCGCCACGGACTGCTAATAGTTGGACAGATTGCCGTTGGGTACAACGTATTTCACGTCTTATTATCCTTCTTTACTGAGTGGGGGTTGGCACCAACGGGCTGCAATTGCTTGAAAAGCGATGTGATGGGGGTGAATTACTGTGTCGGTTGGACCGGCGGGTGTGGCGAAGAGGGTCAAACGTCGATGAGGCTGTAGGATGAAGGGGTGATCCGATTCCTTTGCGTAATGGTCCTCGCCCTGTTGACAGCGTGCAGCGAGCCAAAGACAGGCAGCGCACCGAAGGCCGATGTGACGACGGAAGGCTGGTATGCGGAGACTGTGACGCGGCTGCAGGAAGGGAACAGGCAAGCGGAAGAGGCACTGCGGCGCGGAGACCGGGACGGAGCAGGGAAACTGATTGTGGAGAACGAGAAGGCAGGCCAGCGCCTGCTGGAAGCCCCACATCCAACCTTGGCGGCCACACTAGCGGTGTCAGACACCGATAACCTGCATGCGAGAATGCTGCTGACGAACAAGCATTACGGCTGGGCGCGCCTGATTCTGCAAAAAGACGCGGCGCGGTGGCAGCACTGGACGCCCTCTTCCGAGGAGAGCCAGCGGAGGTTGGCAGCGGCGCAGAAAGGGATGGCGGAGGTGGATGGGAAGATGGTGTCGGGGCGTTAGTCGGGCTCCCTCACGGTCGCGGTGAGCAGGTTGTCCGGCTCCCTCACGGTCGCGGCTCGGTTTCGGCAGTTGGGGGCGGGCGTGAGGGAATTTACTGAATGCTATCCGTTAGCGCGCGGTACCACGGGCGCGAGGGCCGCCGACTGCCACGGGGACCGGCTCAGGGACAACGTCCGGCGGAGGCGGGGGAACCACCTTCTTGGGTCGGGCATCCAGGCGGGCGGCAATCACCTGGAGGCGAATGGCATCCCATTTCTTCGATCCGGGCACGCCGCCGGCTTCCTCCACGTCTCGGTCTGTGACTTCGAGCGACATTGGAAGATACTTCTGGAGGAAGTTTTTGATGCGATCCTGCGCCAGGCGCTGCGCGGTACGGGACAACAGCAAGACCACGTCTTCGCCGGGGGCGGCGGATAAGACCTGCCAAACGCGCGAGGGTTTCTGGAGTTTGGCGGAGACGATAGCGCTTTCCAGCTTTTTGGCACGAGCTTCCAGTTTCTGCCAAGCGAGCAGTTCGGGCGTATCCATGCCGGTGGAAGAGGCCAGTTGGGCGCGTTCCTTGGGAGTTAGCTTTTCGGCCAGGCCGACCAGGAGCAGGGCGAGGTCGTCCATCGGGTAGGGAGTACCGAAGGGTAGGAAGCTCTTCGCCTTCTGAATCTTTTGCAGGCCAGCCATGTTGAGGCGAGGGCCGGCGAGCAGTGGCGAATAGAGGGAAAGGAGTTTCTCTTCGTCGAGAACGCGCAGGACTTCAGCGGGATTCGGCTCAGAGGCGATATGGCGAAGTTCGGCCAATAGAGCTGGGGCCGAGATATGTTTTTCGACGCCGGCTTCGCGGGCGTTGTTGTATTGGGATTGAGTTCGTTCCGCGACAGTGTAGGAGAAGCGGGTGCGGAGACGGAGAAGACGGAGCAGACGGATCGGATCGTCGTAGAAGGTATAACTGGAGACGGTGCGGAGCTCGTGGCGTTCGAGGTCGGAAGCGCCGTTGGTGGGATCGAGCAGGAGCCCTCGCGAGGCGCGATTGAGGGAGAGCGCGATGGCGTTGATCGTGAAATCGCGGTTTCGCAGGTCCTCGTAGATAGTGGCAGGGGAGATGTGGGGCTTGGCGCCGGGACGGCCGTACTTCTCCTGGCGGGCCATGGCGATTTGCGCGTGCACGGAGCCGGTAAAGAGGAGTTCCACCAAGCGGCGATTCTCATCGGTATGGAGAATTTCGGCACCCGTGGCATCGGCGACCGATTTGGCAAACTTGAGCGCGTTGCCT
>JBDTMC010000145.1:0-16064 GCA_039934475.1 Bryobacteraceae bacterium
CACTGCTGGTCGAACTTCTGCCGCAGCATCTTGATGATGATCGACGGAATGCCCAGGTTCATCATTCCCGACGTCTCGCCGATCCGGATCTCAACACCAATGGCGACCACCGCTTCATTGGGAGCCAGAATCTGCAGAAGTTGCGGTTCGGTTTCGTGCGACTCTACTTTGAATTCGATTTTTGTGACTGTGTGCCAGGCATCCTGCAGATCATGCAGGATGATGCGGAACAAGCCATCGAGGATACTCTGCTCGATTTCCGTAATTTCACGCGTGATCTTCCCCACAGGCCGTCCGGTACCACCCAGTAGAGTTTCCAGGATAGGAAACACCAGTTGCGGGTTCAATTCCAATACCGCGCTACCGTCAAACGGCTTCATGCTGAGTGAGACCAGGCAAGTGGGCGACGGCAGGCACTGCGAAAACTCCATGAACGACAACTGCTCCACCGAGACCAGGTTCACCATTACATAGGCACGCAGATAGGCCGACAGGCTGGAAGCCAGGTTCCGGGCGAAGTTATCATGCAGCAGATGGATGGCGCGGAGCTGATCTTTGGCGATGCGGTCCGGACGGCTGAAGTCGTACGGCTGCGCCTTTTTACGCGGGTCGTCCTCGCCGGCTGCCTCTCGCAGATTCCGGAATACACTGTCGATCTCCTCCTGAGATAAAACACGATCCGACGCCATGCCCATCTATCGACCACAACCCCGAATACTTTAACCCAATTCCCGGCTGGTAGACTGAATGTAAGGGTGCCCCGCTTTCTCATACAGAATTTTGGCTGCCGTGCCTCGCAAGCCGACGGCGCCGCCTTGGAATCTCAGCTTGCCCTACGCGGCTTTGCGGGCGCGCCTGACGCCGCCGGTGCCGAACTGGTAATCCTCAACACCTGCACGGTTACCGCCGCCGCCGACGAAGACGTTCGCAAGGCGGTGCGCCAGGTTCATCGCCAGAATCCGGAAGCCCGCATCCTGATCACAGGCTGCTATGCTCAGCGCGCTCCGGAGGAGCTGGCAGCCTTGCCCGGGGTCCGCTGGGTAGTCGGCAATTCCCACAAGACCGCGATCCCCGACCTTATCGGCGATTCGTTCACGCGTCCAGAAACCGACTATCACGGCGAAATCCACGTTGGCGACATTTACGCCCGCCAGGATTTCCTTGCCGCCCCCGTGGACGATGCCGGCGGCGACCGCTCCCGCCCCAATCTCAAGGTCCAGGACGGCTGCGGCAATCGCTGTTCCTTCTGCATCATCCCCAGTGTCCGCGGACGCAGCCGCAGCGCCTCGCCTGATGACGTGGTGGCCCAGGTAACCAACCTCGCCGCTCGTTACCCCGAAGTTGTTCTCAGCGGGATCAATCTCGGCCGCTGGGGCAGGGAACAGGGCGTCAACTTGCGATTGACTGTGTTGTTGCGCCGCTTGCTGGACGAGACCGAAATCCAGCGCATCCGCCTCAGTTCGATTGAGCCAATGGACTGGAGCGATGACCTCTTCGAACTGATGGCCGAATCGCCGCGCTTCGCCAGGCACGTCCACGCGCCTCTGCAATCCGGCAGCGACTCCGTGCTCCGGCGTATGCGCCGCAAGTACCGCGTCCGCCACTACGAAGATCGCCTCCGCCTCGCACGCCGCCTCATGCCCGATGCCGCCATCGGCGCCGACGTGATGACCGGATTCCCCGGTGAAACCGATGCCGAGTTCGAAGAAAGCCGCGCCTTCATCGAAGCTCTGCCATTCACCTACCTCCACGTATTCACATACTCCGAGCGACCCGGAACCGAAGCCTTCGCCGCAACCGATCATGTGCCCATTCGTACCCGCCGCGACCGCACGGCAATTCTGAGGGCTCTCGCGGCGCAAAAGAATCTTGCGTTCCGCCAATCGATGGTGGGTCGCACGCTCTCCGTTGTGACCTTGAGCAAGCCGGGAGCGTCCCTCAGCAGCAACTACATTCCGGTGCAGTTAGCCACACCGCGCGCGCCCAATGTCATCTTGCCTGTGGTGGTTGGGTCCGTCGCTGACAGCGGAGTATCCGAGCGCGGCTGCTTCCCGCTACTCGCTTAATCTTCAAGGAGCGAACGACGGCAGAACGGTCGCCAGTGCCGCCCTGTCGCCCAGGGAGAGCACCGAATTGGCTTCGATTTCCTCGCGCTTCTTCAGCCGCCGCCGATAGCGCGCGAAGTATTCGCGCAGATCGCCGCCGTGCTGGAAGTTGTACATGATATCGGCAAACTCGGCGGTATGCCTAAGCCCTAGCGCGTGGCCGGACTCATGGACGCACGTCAGATACACGACAGTGTCGCGCAGCAACGGATCGCCGCCCGGCGCCATCCCCAGGCTGATATAGACATCGCCGCCGCGCGCTTCCCCGTACAGACCCTGGTCGGCATCCACCCACCGAATCCGGATTCGCGCCTCTTCCGGCTTGTCCACACGCTTCCACACCAGAGTTCCGCCCGAGGCCCGAGCCCAATCCGCCAGCGCCCAGGCGGCCAGCTGCTCGTCGCCCGCTGTCTTCGCCGGCTGCACCCAAAACGTGACCGTCAGAACCGCAAGTGCCGCCAGCATTAGCCGAACCGTTTCTCCAGCCGTTCATCAGCCATGCCGCGCAAGGCTGCTTCCAACTGCTCGATGCGTTTCGCCAACTCGTCCCTCGCTTGTCCTTCGGGATCCGGCAGCAGGCCGTGATCCAACTGTCCAACGGCTTCGCCGCGCGATCGAACGATGCGCCCTGGGACGCCCACAACCGTGGAATCGTCAGGAACGGAATACACCACCACCGAGCCCGCTCCCACTTTCACGCGATCGCCGATGCGGATGTTGCCGAGGACCTTTGCGCCCGTGCCCAGCACGACGCTATTCCCGATCGTTGGATGCCGCTTACCGCAATCCTTGCCGGTTCCGCCCAGGGTCACGCCCTGGTAAATCAGCACGTCGTCGCCGATCTCGGTGGTTTCGCCGATTACCACACCCATGCCATGGTCAATGAAGAACCGCCGCCCAATCGTCGCGCCAGGGTGGATCTCAATGCCCGTAAGGAAGCGGCTGATTTGCGAGAGGAACCGCGGCACAATCGGCAGCCCGGCCCGGAACAGCCGGTGCGACAGGCGGTGCATCAGGATGGCATGGAATCCGGGGTAACACAGAACAATCTCCAGCACGCTCTTGGCGGCCGGATCTTCGCGAAAGATCGTGTCAAGCTGTTCACGGATGGCTGCAAACATCGAACAACCATTATCGCGCGATTCGCGAAAGACAAATAAAAAAGCGGCGCTACGACAGCGCCGCTTTTCCACGCACTGAATTCAGAAACTACAGCAGACGGAAGTTCACTTCCACGTTGGCAGCCACAGGAACAGGTTTGCCATCCTTGTATGCTGGCCGGAACCGCCATTTCATCACTGCCTCAATCGCCTTCTCGTCTAGCCCCAGTCCCAAAGTGCGCAGCACTTTGATGTCGCGCGTCTTGCCCGTTTCATCTACCACGATGGAGAGCAAAACCGTTCCCTGGAACTTCGCCTTGCGCGCTTCTTCGGAGTACTCCGGCTCTACCTTGAAGATCGGCACTGGCGCGGAAACGCCGCCGCCAATCCGGTAAACGCCGCCGCCAAACCCGCCGCCTTCACCGGGTCCAAAACCGCCACCGCGGCCAGAACCTACACCGCCACCGGAGCCGGATCCAATGCCGCCGCCCGTGCCAGTGCCGTTCGAGGGAGGACCAACCTTAGCAAACGGGTCACCGTACTGCGCCATGTTCACGTTCGGAAGCTTCACATCGGGAGGACCAATGATGGTCGGTTCCATGGTCAGCTTCGGATCGGGGTTCAATTGAACCTGCATCGGAGGGGTGAACTGCTTCGGGGCCATCTTCGGCAACTTGCCTTTGGCCGCCGGTAACGGAGAGCGATCGCCGCCACCACCGCCGCCACCCATCGTCTGCTTCTTTGTCGCCATCTTCGGTTCGTACGGTGCCAGATCCGGAATAAAGACCGCCGTCGATGGCGGCTTCATCGCGTTCTGTACAACCTTACTGGAGGCAAGGGTCAACAAAAGGATCAGACCCAGGACGTGGAACAGAATCGAACCCAATCCGGCGCGGCCGTACTTGCGTCCGTCGGAAGCCCAAATGTCTCTCACCGCAACCGGCTTTGAAGTCACTTCCAGTGGAGGAAGCTTCGGCGGATTGATCAGGTCTTTGATGTTCCGGAAGAGTGATACCAGTACAGGAGTCTCTTCTGTCTCGGTGATCAAACCGTGAGCATCCGCGGGCCGCGAGGTCAGTTCCAGAGGCGGCAACTTCGGCGGATTGATCAGGTCCATCACGTTGCGGTACAAAGACACCACCATTGATGGCTCTTCCCGCTGGGAAACATTCAACGGGCGCGAGGTCAATTCCAGCGGCGGCAATTTGACCGGGTTGATCAGATCCCGTAGATTCCGATATAGAGAGACCAGGAAGAAGGGACTGGATTCCTCCACCGCCAGCATCCGGTCCAAATGGCGATCCGGGCTGGTGAAATCATCAGGATGTCGCTGTTGATCGGCCATGTTTGAAATTACCTGAACTTCTCCCAATTCGACTGTGGAGGGTTACCTCTCCCGCTCAGTAGACGCTCAAGAACCGGCTCTCGTTGCAATTTTCGGGACCGCCACACCGGTGGCTCTACCAAAAAGTGTAGCACAAAGAGTCAATAGGAGATAGCCGTTACGGAATCTCATAGCTCACTGATTTAACAGGACTAATTGCGTTTCAGACCTGCTGCTCCGGTCGATTCGGCGGCCGGTACCGTAACCTCGCTCACCTCTTCCACCTGGTACTCGTCCTCCATCGCTTCCGTATGTTTTGTCGCGAGGGTGTTCAGCCTCCAAGTTCCAGCTCCCACTGTTGTAGGAAAACTCAACGCCATGCTTGAGCCAGGCGGAACTGTAACAGACTTCTCCGCACTCCATTCGGCGCGTCTGGAACCAGGTGTGCAAAGCTGTAACTCGATGTCCACATTGGCCGTGTTCTCGAGTGCGTTGCGGATCACGATCTCAATTCCATCCCTGGTGGCACGCTGGCTTTCGATGAAAACGCGCGGACCGTGGACAAGCCAAAAAGGAGCGGCCGTGCCTTCGGCGCGAATCTCGTTCGGCACCCCGAATCGGAAGACGCCACTTAGATCCCATTCCGGTCGGTCCGTACCAGAGGAAGGGGGTACAACTTGCTCTCCTAGTCGCACGTGACCGGTACCGGAACTGCCGCCGACGACCCGTATAAATTCACTCGCGGCAGCCTTTGTTAAATTCAGGTAAATCGCTACCTCCGCGGGGATTGCCAGGCGCTCCGTCCGTAGGGGCGTCCCAGCCGCCAGCAAAAACAGCAGCGCAAACGGCATCGCGGGTCCTACAGTTCGCCGCTCTGGGACAGCCGCTGGTGCTCCTTCAGGAGGCAACGGTTCATCACCACCGCCAGTCCGCTCTGCTCAGCCCGTCCGGCCGCCTCCTCGTGGATGACTTCTTCCTGCAGCCACAGGGAGCGGGCTCCGATGCGGATCGCCGAATCGACGATCTCCGGCACATACTCCGGCCGCCGAAACACATTCACAATATCGACCTTCTCGGGAATGGACTCCAGAGTCGGATACGCCTTTTCACCCAGCACTTCAGTTTCACCCGGATTCACCGGAATGATGCGATAACCAGCGCTTTGCATGTAGCGCGACACGCCGTTGCTGGCCCGGTACCGGCTGCTCGAAAGGCCTACCACGGCAATCGTCTTCGATGTCTTCAAAATGGCGGCAATTGAGGCGGCGTCATTCATCAGGCACCCTCCTCCGGATCGTCCAGCTTCAGCAGGCGGCGGAAGCGCCGGATTTCAGAATCGGATAGATACCGGAACTCAGTCGCCTTCAGCACGCCCAATTCCAGAAAACCGATGCGCGTGCGCCGCAGCTTCTCCACCAGCCGGCCAAAGTGCTTGAACATCTCGCGGATCTGGTTTTGCCGGCCTTCGATCAACTTCACTTCGTACCAGGGATTCTCCGCGCGCCGCAGAACCTTCAAGCCAGCTGGCGCCGTCTTGCGGCCATGCAACGGGATCCCGCGGCGGAAGCTCGCTTCCTGGTCCTCCGACAGGTAACCGTTGGTCTTCACCATGTACGTTTTCTGCAAGTGTGTAGCGGCAGAGGTGACCCGATTGGCGAAGTCGCCATCGTTGGTTAGCAACAGCAGGCCCTCACTGGCGTAATCCAGGCGCCCTACGGGGTAGACGCGCTCTTTGATTCCCAGCACCAGGTCCATCACGGTCTCGCGCCGTTGCGGATCATGCGCCGTCGTCACACAGTTCTTCGGCTTGTGGAGCGCGATGTACACCAGCTTCTTCGGCTTCTGAAGCAGTTTGCCGTCTACTTTAATGTGATCGCGATCCAGATCCGCCTTCGATCCCAGCTCGGTGATCACAGACCCATTCACCATCACACGGCCTTCGGTGATGAGACTCTCCGACTTCCGCCGGCTGGCGACACCGGCGCGCGACAGAATCTTTTGTAACCGTTCTTCGGACATTTATTCCTTTGGTGCTTCGGGTTCTTCTGCGGGTTTATCCGGCTCCGCGTCTGCTACTGGTGGCTCTGGAGTCTTATCCATGGTTGCGGCCGCCGCCGACAGTGCCGCTTCATCCACCGGTTCCGCTTGCGGCCCTTCGTTGCTCTGGGCCGGAGCATCCATCGCTGCCTCTTCGGCATCGGTCAGCGCCAGCCGCCGCAGCTCTTCGAACTCCTTCAGCGTCGGCAATTCACTCAAGTCCTTCAATCCAAATTGCAGCAGAAATTCTTTGGTGGTGCGGTACAGGATCGGCTTGCCGATCACGTTCTTCCGCCCCGCCGTCGTGATCAGCTTCCGGTCGAGCAGCGTCTTCAACACACCGGCGCCCTGTACGCCGCGGATCTCCAGGATCTCCGGCGACGTTATTGGCTGCTTATAAGCGATTACCGCGAGAGTCTCCAACGCCGCCAGCGAAAGTTTCAGTGGAGGTTTGAGGGCTTTGACGAAGGCCCGCACCGCCTCATGGTGTTCGGGCTTCGTGCCCATTTTGTAACCGCCGGCCACTTCCCGGATTGTGAGACCCCGCTCTGGACGTTCGTATTCCTTGATCAGCTCGTCCAGAACCTGCTTAACCTTTTCCACAGGCCGGTCGATTGCGCCTGCGATCTGGCCTAACGCGAGAGGTTCCTCAGAGACGTAAATTACCGCTTCCAGGACTGCCTTCAGGCTGGCGTCGTCGTCAGCCACGGCCGGTTGCTGCTCATCGAAGATGAGATCGTCGGCCGACATCGTCTCTTCCGCAGGCAGCTCCGCCTGCGCCGTTGGCTCTGGTTCAGGGTCAGCCTCCGACTCCGGGTCAGGTTCTGGGTCGGCCTCGAGCTCTGGCTCTGGGTCAGGCTCAGGCCTGGGATCTGGTTCCGGGTCCACCGGGGGATCGCTAATGGGGACGGGTTGCGCATCAGGCTCCTGCACGGGAGGAGCGTCGGGTTCGCCACCTTCAGTCACCTGCGTGGACAGTTCAGCGGCGGTTTCTTCGGTCGGTTCCATCATCTTCTTTGGTTGGTGTTGCGGTCCAGGCCCAACACCTTCCAGGGTAGCAGTTGCCGTAATTTAGCGATAGGAGAGGCAGCCCGTAGCCGCCTCTCCCCCGTCGTGTTCTACCGTTGGCCGGGCGTAGTGATCCATTGCACCACGTCAAGCTTCGCCAGCGATGCCAGCTTGTTGAGAGCAATGCTTCCCGTACGCACCTTGGCCAGTTTTCCCGGCGCGTCGAGCGTCAATCCGGCGCGGCGCAACTGCTCCAAGGCCTCAGGCGTGACGTCCACCAACCACACTTCCACCCGGACCACGGCGCCCGTGCCCGCTCCCCCCGCTCCCAAAGATGCTGCCAGCCGGGACGCCAGCGCCGGGTGCAACTTCGTGGTGGCGACCGTCTTGTCCTCCACCCGCTTTGTTTTCACGAGTGCCGGCGCTGGAGGTGCAGAGGGACGGCTTCGATCGGCGACTCCGCCAATGACACCCCCAACAACACCGTTGTACGCCAGCGAGGCGGATCCGGCATAGCGGCCCATCGGCGCTCTCGCCTCCAGGCGGACATCTCCAAAGATGCCTTCGTGGCTGACTCCCTCCGGCATCTCCACCGGCACCTGTACCCTGCGCGTCGTGCCACCCTCGCTGATCACCCTGTCTTCCACCGCCACAAACGACGTGTACTGCGTCATCAGCCGGTAGTGCAAGCCGAGCGCGGTCACAGCCGCCTTGATGTCCGGCCTCGGCTGCCCGCTTTGTGCGCCGGCCCAGTCCTGTGACATCAAATCGTCGATGCGTGCCCTCGCCCACAAAGTACCCAGGACATCGTGCGCCGCCGCAGCTTCGGGTAGGGCCACGCGGATCTCGCGTGTCACGCTGCGTCCCGACATCCTTCCTTGCAAGCGCACGATCCCGTTTGCGGCGTGGCTATATTTCCCAAACACAACCACCGGTTTCGCGCTGAACAGATCGGGCGTCCGCCGCGGGTAGACCTCCTGCACGGGCAAGCCTCCAAAGTCCACGCTCACGTCCGTCAGCAGCGGGTTGCGAACGCGCTCATGAAACCGGCGCGCCGCCGCGGAGCCGTCATCGTTCAACCCAACGTACTCCACCTCGCCGCGCCCCTCGCGTGCCATGTTGTCGAGTAGAAATCGGTTCACCGAACTGCCGATGCCGAAGGAAAACACCCGCGCGTTGGTGTGCTTCTTCACCTCCGCCACAATCTCCATATCGTTGCCCACATACCCATCGGTCATAAAGCAGACGATGCGAACCTTGTCGGCGTGATCGGAAGGATCAAGCGCCGCACGTATCGCTTTCATCATTTCTGTGCCGCCCCGCCCGCTGCGGCTGCGCAGAAACTGCCGCGCACTGGCGAGGTTCTCCGCGGTGGCCGGTACAGGTTCGGGAAACAGGATCACGGTATCGCCAGAGAAGGTAATGAGATTGAAGGTATCGCGAGGGTACAGGCCATTCAGCGCCAGATCCATCGTCTCCTTGGCCTTCTCGATGGGAAACCCGCTCATGGAGCCGGAGGTGTCGATTACGAAAATCAGTTCCTTCGGAGTGACATCCTCAACCGTTACCCGCTCCGGCGGTTGCAGGATCATCGCGAAGAAGCCGTCGTTGCCTTTTCGATAAGTCAGTACGGCGTCCTGGATCTTCTTCCCGGCCACAGCGTAGCGCAGCACAAAGTCCTTGTTCGGGATCTCCGACTTGCGGTTGAGCCGAATCACCGCCTCATGCGTGCCGGACCTCTCGATGGACACCTCGTGCGTCGGCGATTGCAGGCCTTCGATGGCCACGCCGGCGTCCAGCTTCATCTGAATCGAAATATCGTGTCCGGCGCGTGTGCCCTTTCCCGCAACCGGCGGCGTGATCCGGGAGGCGTCGGGTACCGTATTGGGAACGTATCGCGGTCCCACTACCGTAGGGAAAGTAAACTCGTAGCTTCCCTCGTCGTATTTCAACGTCTCCACATAACTGATGACTATCTTCACCTTGGAACCTGGCAGTATGTTAGCCACCGATTGAGTAAACAGGTTTGGCCGCTCCTGATCGAGCAGCGCCGCGGCCTGGCCGTGATTGCGCGCCGCATCGTAGATCCGTTGCGCCTCCTCCCGTGGTTTGATGACTGCCTTTACTGTCCGGTCGCCAATCAGCATGGTCATGTCGTCAACCGCGCTGTCCGCGGGCAGCGGAAAGGCGTAGACCGCCTCAATGGTCTCGCCATAAGGGTTTTCAAACTCTTGCGTTACCGTGACACGAGCGAGAAACCCGCTGATCTCGGCGTTGACATCGGTATGTTTTAACGGGCACAGGCCCTGGCCGTCAAGGCGCGCCAGGGATCCCGACGTGGGTGGGATTGGCGCGGCGATCAGAGCCCCAGACAGTGTGAGTATGGATGCGGCGGCCAGGCTGCTCGCCCATCCCGCGAAATGGAATCGAATCATGATGTCCTCCTACGCCGGGGATATGCCGCGCGCGGCGGCGCCCTTTCACGGTTTAGGAAGAGTTTTTTCGTCTGGATAGACGCGCCGGTAATAGCCGCCGCCGGAACCGTTCGCGGGCAGTGTCAGCGGGTTACTAATAGCGACTGGAAGAACATATAAATCCACCGCGTCAACTCCCGCGAGAGGGAATTCATAACGAGCCTCTGTCGTTCCCGATGGACCGGCTATCGATTGCTGCGCCGTTAGCAGGTCAACCGTGCTGCCTTTCCGAGCGGCCACGTAAAGCACTCCGCCCGCCGGCGAAGTTACCGTCAAGCGAGCCTGACCGGAATCCATCCGTTCCAGATTTGCGATAGGAACGGCGCGCGCGGCCTCTTTGGCTATACGGTATAACGCGGTGGGCGGTGCCGCTGGCGTAAACGCGGGTACTCCTCCCACAACCCCTCCGATGACGCCGCGCACTTCGCGTGCCTTCTGCTTTACCTCCGCACTTTGATCGGTAAGCCGGTTCTCGGCGCTTGCCTCGGAGCGCGCCCGCAGCGCCAGTTGATCCGGTTGCGCGAGTTCTACCTTCTCCTCCCGAGGCGCAATCGGTTTCGCTTCTTGTCTCTTGGACACTTTCGGAGGCGCCTGTACAACGGCTTTGGCCTGTGGCCTGTTTTCCGGCGGCGCGGGAA
The DNA here is from genome assembly GCA_039934475.1 of Bryobacteraceae bacterium. GTDB lineage: Bacteria > Acidobacteriota > Terriglobia > Bryobacterales > Bryobacteraceae > JBDTMC01. The sequence goes on from JBDTMC010000145.1 coordinate 10,687, forward strand.
CCGGCGCGGTCCGTACGTCAGCCATCTCTACTACCGGCCGATCGGCGCGGCTGGAATACATCCACAGCGCGACACCCACCACCAGCGCGCCCGCCAAACTTGCCGCCAAGCCCAGCGCTGCCGGCCGTCGCAGCCACCCCCACCAACTCACTCGTTGCGGCTCCGGCAGCGCCGCCAGCAGCCGCTGTCTCGCCCCGGGGTCGGCCAGGATCTCGCGCAGCATTTCCTCGTCTGCCAAGGCGTCAAACAGTTCCTGATGATCCAGCGCGGCACTGAACAGTTCGGCCTTCTCCGCCTCGGTCAGCGTCCCGGTGGCATATCCGCCCAATAGTTTCTCCGCTTCGGGCCGGTTCATTTCTCCCACCTTCCACCCATCGCGCTAAGCAGCTGTTTCCGGCAGCGATGATCCCAGGTATAGATCGTGTTTAAGGATTCGGCCCGCATCTGCTTCTGAATTTCGGGAAAGCTGAGCCCCTGTAGTTTCAGCCGGAAAATCTCCCGGCACCGCTCGCCCAGCGTCGCAATCGCGGCTGTCAGTCGTTCCAGCGTTTCCTGGCGCGCCATCATCTCTTCCGGATCCGGCCCATCCCCCGCCAGCGGCAGATCGTCGACGGACACTTGTGTGTGCTCCCCATGCCGGTACGCTTTCCGCCGCATAGCGACGATTTTGAAGCGCAGGATCTGCAACGACAGCGGGAACAGTTCCTCCAGCCGCGTCACCTCGCCATATTTTTCGTGAAGCACCACGAGAACCTCCTGCGCCAGATCCTCCGCCGCCTCCCTCGTATAACGGGATGCCGCGAACGCAACGATCCTTTCACGCAGCCGGGCGAGTGTCTGGTCGTGCGGGTCCGTCGCAATCTCCTTGATGAGAATCCTCGCATAAGCAGGTATGGCGGGCAACGAGGCTTGAATGACAGCGGCATTGCCGCCCGCCCGTGGTACATTCAAGGGTGAAGCGGCGATGGCAACCACTGGCACCAAAAGTTCGCTGAAAGCACGCGGCATTCGTCTCACCCGCCAGCGGCAAATCCTCCTCGAACTCATCGATAAATCGGGCGAGCACCTGGATGCGGAACGCCTCTTTGAACTGGCTCAAAAGGTAGACCCTAAACTCAATCGGGTGACGGTCTACCGCACCCTCAAGATGCTCAAGGCAGGCGGTTTGGTGGACGAACTGGACCTCATGCACTACGGGGGCGACCAGCACTACTACGAGACACGAATGAAGCAGGAGCATGCCCACATCATTTGCCTCCGCTGCGGCCGTGTCGAGGAGTTTTTCGGCGAGCCATTGCAGAAACTACGCCGTCAGGTGGAAGCCCATTTTGGCTTCCAAATCCTGATTGCCCGTACCGAAATCGGCGGTTACTGCTCCCATTGCCAGATGTTGCGGGCGCAACAGGTGCAAGTCGCCGCGGCCGTCGCAGATCCGGTGGAAGCGGAGCCCCGCGGCCGCCACCGCAAGGAATGAACCTCGGTCGCCAGGCCGGCCTCGTTGTCGTCAATCCATCGGGCAACCGGACGCGGGTCGCTCTTCGTCCCTTGCCGTTCCTCATCGGCCGCCAGCCGGGCAATCACCTCGTTGTCCGTGACAATCGCATCTCGCGTACCCACTGCCGCATCGTGGCGGAACGGGGCGACCTTGTCATTGAAGACACGGCCAGCACGCACGGTGTCTTTGTCAACGGAGAGCGTGTCACCCGCCACCCGCTGCGCGACAACGACAAGATCGAACTTGGCGTTCCGGACAGCTATCAACTCATCTTCACGGTCGAGGAAGGGGAACTCGGCCGGCTTCTCGATCGGTTTGAAACCGGGCGTCCGGCCGGCGGCGGCAACCTCGCCAATCTGCGCGCCGTGGTCGAGATTGCGCGTGTTCTGCAGAGCTCGCTTTCCGTGGATGAGGTTCTGGCGGCGGTGGTCGATGCCGCCCTCACCATCACTTCCACCGAACGCGGCTTCCTGCTGCTCCGGGACGGCCAGGATCTGAAAATTCGCGTTGCCCGCGACGCCTCTGGCCAGGAACTTCCGGTGGCCGACCTCCGCGTTCCGATGCAGCTTATCCAGCGTTCCCTCCAACATCGCCGCGATTTGCTGACCATGAACTTCGATCCCGACCCCGGTCACGGCTCGAATCCCGATCACAGTGTCGCCAATCTCGAACTGCGCAGCGTTGTGTGCGTGCCACTGGTCCGGATTCGGTCCAATCACCAGGATCAGACGCAGGATCTTTCCCGGCTCACCGAAGGTCTGATATACCTCGACTCCCGTCTTGGCGCAGCCGACTTGGCAGCGGGGAACCGCGAACTCCTGCAGACACTGGCGCTGGAGGCGTCCACGATTCTGGAAAATGCCCGTCTGCTGGAAGAGGAGCGCCAGAAACTCCATTTGGAAGAGGAACTGTCCGTGGCGCGTGAGATTCAGGCCGGCCTCCTGCCCCGGGATTTGCCGCAGGATGGCTGGTTCCGAGCCGCGGCCCGCAGTATGCCTTCCCATCAGGTGGGCGGCGACTACGTGGACGTGAAGCGCACCACGGATGGCTGGTGGGCCGTCGTCGCCGACGTTTGCGGCAAGGGTGTTAGTTCCGCTCTGCTGGCGTCATTGTTGCAAGGCGCCTTCCTGTTGGCTAGTGAATCGTCATTGCCGATGGAAGATACGATGGCCCGCATCAACCGTTTCCTCAATGAGCGCACGGGAGGCGAAAAGTACGCCACTATCTTCTGCTGTGCGTTAGATCCCACGGGGCTGCTCCGCTGGACCAACGCCGGCCATTGCCCGCCTCTCCTCGTCCGCCGTCAGGGGAAGATCGAAACCCTGGAATCCACCGGGCTCCCCGTAGGCATGATCGACTCGGCCGAGTTCGTGGTCCGCGAAAGCCGCCTCCAGCCCGGTGACAAACTCGTGGTGTTCACCGATGGATTGTGCGAAGCCCAGAATGACGCAGGCGAGTATTTCGAAGTGCGCCGCATCCGCAACCTGCTGCGAGAGAACGCTCTTACACCCTCCGGTGAAACAGTAAAGCGCCTCATGAGCGCGCTCCAGGACTTCACCGCGGGCGCGCCTCAGGCCGATGATGTCACTTGTCTCGTCCTCGAATACGCATCATAACCGGTAACGATACCCACAGCCGGAGCATCTAGATCTGCAAGGACCGGCCGAATCGGCGTGATAAAATCGAAAACGACATGATATTGCAATGAAGCGGTTTATTCTTTGGGACTACAAGCGCGCCAGCTGGCAGTATGACGTCATGGTGGCGCTCATTCTGGCTTTCATCTTCCTCACGCCGAGGGAGCTGTTTCGCGATCAGCCCCGCGGCGGCAGTATCGTTATGCTGCCTGCTGAGAATGGCTCAAACGTGTTTTGGTTGGAACCGGATCTAATGTCTGGTTTGAGCGGCGAAGAACGTTTTGAGCGCGCCAAATCCATGTTTCGCTCCCAAAAACGGCTCGACTTGGTGCGTTTGGAGCCGATATTCGACGCCGAACAAGAAATCCGCGGATACATGGCGTACACCAAGCCATGACGGCTCCTACGGAGATTCATCGACATGTTAACTGTGTTTAGGTCGGCCGGGTTGGCCGTTTGCCTCCTCTCATCCGTCCTTGCCGCCGACCTGGAGTCCGTGCTTGCGCGGATGGACCAGTCCGCGCGGGAGTTCCGATCCCTGTCGGCCACGTTGAAGAAGACTACCTTTACGTCTGTCCTCAACGAAAGCTCTGTCGAGGAAGGCATTATCCTTGTCCGCCGGCCCAGCCTCAAGGATCTTCGGATGCTGATTGACTTCAAACAGCCAGACGTGAAGTCGGTCGCCTACGCCAATAAGAAGTGGCAAATCTACTACCCGAAGATCAATACGGTCCAGGAATACGATTTTGGCAAGCAAGGTGCTCTTGTAGATCAGGCCCTACTGCTCGGTTTTGGAACCGCTGTGGCCGACCTTAAAAATGGCTACAACCTAAAGTATCTGGGCGAAGATGCCGTTGATGGGCACAAGACTGCGCATTTGGAACTCATCCCGAAGGCCCCTGAGGCCCGCGAACATTTCACTCGCGTCGAATTGTGGATCGCCGAAGCGGGCCATCCCGTGCAGCAAAAGGTGGTGCAGCCATCGAAGGACTATTTCCTCGTCACCTACAGCGACATGAAGCTGAATCCAAACCTCGACGTGGAGAGTCTAAAACTTAAGCTGCCAAAGGGTGTGAAAAAGGAATACCCACAGCGCTAGCTCACCCCCCAAAACATATCAATGGCATTAGCAGTACCAAAGTCAGGCAGTAGCCGTCTCGGTTTCCTCGATTGGACCCGCGGTCTTGCAGCAGTAATCATGTTGCAAGGGCATGTTTTCCACTCCTTCACCACGAAGAACCTGCGCGATTCCGGCCCCTATGTGCTGTCGCAGTTCATCGGTGGCATCACCCCCGCTGTCTTCCTGTTCCTCACTGGCGTGACCCTGGCCTTCCTCATGGAGAGCCGGGAAAAGCAGGGCGTAGGCCCTTTGGGGCGTGTGCTCGCCACGTTTGGACGCGCCCGCTACCTAGCCGTCATTGCGATCCTCTTCCGCTTACAACTCTGTTTGTTTGGATATCCGTGGACCAACTGGACGGATGTGTTCAAAGTAGACATCCTCAACAGCATGGCGCTCGCCGTGGCTGTCATGGCCCTCTTTGCGGCCATCCCGGCCTCCGCGCGTGTTCGAGCCGCCGGACTCGCCGGGCTCGCCATCGCAGCCGTTTCGCCGCTGGTTTCCATGGCCGGTGTGACTTGGATGCACCCGTTTGTGGCCAGCTATTTTGTCCCCGACTACAACCAGTTCAGCTTCTTCCCCTGGGCCGCCTTCGTCGCATTTGGCGTCTCCGCCGGAACCCTATTGCGGATTCTGGACAAGGAAGCGCTCCCGCGAATTATGCAATGGTCGGCGGTCTCTGGTTTCGGCTTGATCTTCATCGGGCAGTACTTCGGCAACCTGCCGTACTCGTTCTACGACAAATCCGAATTCTGGCTCAATAGCCCGGCGCTGATCGTCATCAAACTTGGCGTCATTCTGGTAATTGCCGCTGCCGCCTATCTCTGGAATCTCCAGCCGGCCGTCCGGGAATGGAGTTGGATCCGCCAGTTGGGAACTACCTCGCTCATCGTCTATTGGGTTCATATCGAACTGGTCTACGGACGCTGGTTCGGCTTCTGGAAGGAGTCGCTGACGGGCATGCAGTGCGCGGCAGCGTCGGTTTTTCTGATCGTGTGCATGGTGATGCACGCCTACAAATTCGCGGATACGGTCAAACACCACCACGGTATCGGTCATGGAATAAGCCATAACGGTGAGAATAGCCGCTATAAATGCCTGGTCAATTTCGAGCGAGAAAGGAAGCACC
>JBDTMC010000146.1:0-16012 GCA_039934475.1 Bryobacteraceae bacterium
CTTGCGCCGCGTGAACGCGATCTGCCGGGAACGCAGGGGCGTGTCCGGCAACTCCGCCGACGTGCATGCCTGGGCGTGTTGGCGCGTCTATAAAATCGACGGGAAGGTGAGTGGCGTAAAGGACATCGCGTTTCTGGAGAGCATCTTCCACAAACTGCTGATGAACTTTACCTGGTGGGTGAATCGAAAGGACGTCCTGGGTAACAACATCTTTGAGGGCGGCTTTCTGGGGCTGGATAACATTGGGGTCTTCGATCGCAACGAACCTCTTCCCGGCGGCGGCGCCGTCGAACAGAGCGATGCTACCAGTTGGATGGCGATGTATTGCCTGAATATGCTGCGCATCGCATTGGAGTTGGCGCAGGTGGATCCGGTCTACGAGGATATAGCCAGTAAGTTCTTCGAACATTTCCTTTACATCACGGAAGCGATGAATTCCATTGGGTCGGAGGGCTTATGGGATGAAGAGGAGGGGTTCTACTTCGACCGGGTACGCATGCCCAGCGGCAAATCGCTCTTCGTCAAAGTGCGCTCGATGGTGGGACTGATTCCAATTTTCGGTGTCGATACCCTGGAGCCGGAATTGCTTGCGAAGCTTCCCGGGTTCCGCAAGCGAATGCAGTGGTTCATTGACAACCGGCAGGATCTCTGCAAAAACGCCGCCTCGCTCAGCAGGGAAGGAGTCGGCGAGCGGCGGTTGCTCAGCGTGGTTCCCAAAGAGCGATTGCGGAGGCTGATCCGCCGCATGCTCGATGAGACTGAGTTCCTTTCGCCGTACGGCCTGCGGTCGCTGTCCCGGTATCATCAGGACAGCCCGTATGTGCTGCGTATGAACGGGCGCGATTATCGCGTGGATTACGAGCCGGCCGAGTCGCGCTCCGATCTTTTCGGCGGAAATTCCAACTGGCGCGGTCCTATCTGGCTCCCTTTAAACTTCCTCATGATCGAATCGCTGCAGAAGTTGAACCACCATTTTGGCGACACCTTTCAGGTGGAATTCCCGACAGGATCGGGAAACAAGATGAACCTCGGCGGCGTTGCAGCTGAGTTATCGCGGCGCGTGGGGCGGCTATTCCTGCGCGGGCCCGGTGGCGAGCGGCCCGTTTTTGGCGGCTCGAACAAATTCCAGCAGGATGAGCATTTCCGCGACTACATCCTGTTCTATGAGTACTTCCACGGCGACAACGGAGCAGGTATCGGCGCCAGTCACCAAACGGGATGGACAGCCCTGGTAGCGAAATTGCTCCAACAAAGCGGCGAATAGAGTTGTTCTCCTAATACCGTGGGATACTGACCGGGTGTCGCTCTCTCTCTGGCGCCACCTGGAGTTTCAAAAGCTCTGGGCCGGGCAGACCATTTCAGAAATAGGTTCGCGCATCACAAGGGAAGGCATCCCGATCACGGCGTTCGTCGCCTTGCACGCGACCCCTATGCAGATGGGCGTCCTGGTCTCTCTGCATGGTGTGTCGGCGCTCTTTGCCGGCGCCATGGCGGGCCGTGCCGCCGACAGGAGGCGCCGCCGTCCCATCATGATCATGGCCGATGTCGGACGAGCCCTCGTACTGTTGTCGGTCCCCGTTGCCGCGGCCTACGGAGAGTTGCAGATGTGGCAGCTCTACGCCGTCGTTTTTGTATCCGGTGTCCTCACGATCTTCTTCGACGTCGCCTACCAGTCCTACCTTCCTTCCCTGGTGCCGCAGCAGCAGTTACTCGAAGGCAACAGCAAGCTGGCGCTGAGCGCGGCCGCCGCCGAAGTGTTGGGTCCGGCAATGACCGGATTTCTCATCCAGGTACTTACAGCGCCGCGAGCCATCCTGCTCGACTCTCTCTCCTTTCTTGTGTCTGCCATCTCGATTGGTTCGATTCGGACGAAGGAAGCGGTGCCTGTAGTGCACGAGGAGAGTTTGGGCGACCCTGGCTTTCTGGTGGCGCTGCGGTACATCCTCAGTGATGGCGTACTGCGCGCACTGTTTCTGCGTGCCCTCACCTTTGCCTTGTTTATCGGGTTCTTTTCCACCCTCTACGTCCCGTATGCTTTTGGAGAACTGCACCTTAATGCCGCCTCGTTCGGCATCATTGTGGCCATGGGCGGTGTGGGCAACTTGATTGGGGCTTCTGTTTCGGAGCGCCTTTCCCGTCGTATACCCGTAGGCATGATTCTCATCGGATGCTCGCTGCTATCAGGCCTCATGACCCTGTTGATTCCACTGGCGCACGGTCCCGCGTGGATGGCCGCGCTCTATCTGGGAACCGCTCAGTTGTTCGGCGACGTTGCCCATCCGGTCTATCACGTCCACGAGTTGACGCTGCGCCAGAGGCTGGCCCCGCCGCAGATGCTGGGACGAGTGAATGCCTGCCTGCACTTGGCGTTCAAGGGGTTTTGGCCGATGGGCGCGCTGCTGGGAGGAGTGTTGGGATCGACTATCGGCACACGTCCAACGCTGGTGATTTGTGCCCTCGGCGCAATGCTCTCGACGGCTTGGCTGATCGCGTCGCCGGTGGCGACGTTACGCCATTTCCCGGAAAGCCACGTCCACGCTAAATCCGCCGTCGCGTGAAGGTTTTAGCACTACAGAAGGAACAGGATAATGGTGGCGATTCCGATGGCCAACACACCTTCGACGAGGCCTGCATTGACGTTGTGATCGCGAACCACTTCTTCTTCAATCTTCGCGTGCGGCAACAGCGCCAGATCCGTCACCCAGCGCAGCAGCATCAACAGCAGGAATCCCGAAATGGCGTCGGCGGCGAAGTAGCCGAGGTTAACACCCCAACTGATAAACTCGCCGCTGGTCGCCTTCAGCATGAGGATGGACAGGGCTATCAAGGTAAGACCGAAAGGAACGCCAGCCGAGAAGTTGCCCTTGCGGACCTCTGCCGCCACGTTATATCCGGCGAAGGCGAGGTATCCGCGGCCGAGGATTACCAGCGTCAGCAAGCTGATGACGAAGAACACCACCGTCGTTACCAGCGTGCCGCCTTTGGCGCCGATAGCGCCAGATAGCACCAGGCCGCTGGCGATGTAGCAGCCGAACTCCACCGCACCGGCAGCCAGATTGCGTTTCTCCGTGATCTCCTGCGAGTTGTTGCACTGCGTGATGAGGACGCGGTCCATGAACACGCGCGTCAGATTGAGAGCAATGATGCCGCCCACCGCCCATGCCAGGTCCAGCCCGAGTGCTTGGAGAACAGCCATCGATCCGGCGTCAAGCGGTAGACCCTGGGCGCGCGTGGCGCCCAGGAACACGATCACAGTGGCAGCGTAGTAACCGGCCACGGCCATGCCAAACGCCGGGTTATCGTGCGAAGTAAGCTCCACCTCTGTCGGATACGGTGAAACGATGTCGCGGCACAGCTTCGCCAGAATCAGGACAACAACGCCGAGCGCGACGTGCGCCAGCGCGAGCAGGATGGGAATGAGTTCTATGCCGAAGAGCGCCACGTAGCGTTACCGGCGGCCTCGGCCGCCGCCTCCAAACGAACCGCGAGAATAGGAGCGCGAACCAAAGCTGCCGCGCGATTGATACTTCGATCCAGAGTAACTACCACGGCTCTCATACTTGGAGCCGCCGAAACTGCGGTCGCCAAAGGTAGGTTTAGAAGAGCGTTCGTGGTAGAAGCCGCCGCCATCGCGTCCGGTGTAAGGACGGCTGTCGCGGCTGCTCCAGGTGGAGCGGCTGCGATTGAAGGCGTCGCCGGGACCATACCACGTGCTGCCGCTGCGGCGGGCCGTGTCGTAACTTCGCCAGTCCCCCGCCGTAATCGGCCGGTCATAGCGCGGCTGCAGCAGCTCGCGCATGATGAGGTATTGCGGCAGCCACGTCCAAATGCCGTTGTTCCAGGCACCATAAGAGTTCGATTGGCCCGGAGGCGCGATGTAAGCATACGCCGGGGCCTGCGCGGTGTGCTCGGCTTCCGAGTCGTACTTGCCTGCGGGCTTGCGTTCAATCACCAGGCCTGCATTGCGATCGCGCTGTTTGGCGACGTTGGAATCGAGCGGCTCTACCTTCTCTTCCTTGGTCACCGTGCCATTGGTGAGAGACGCGTCGGCGAAGTGGGTCCGAACCAGACGGACGTGCTGGCGATTGTCGTCGTCCACTTCCATCAGCAGCTTGTCCCAGCTGTCGTAGAGTTGGGATGCCAGCGTGTTTACGCCGCTCGCACCATCGCGCAGCTGGACTTGAATCGCATCCAGGCGGTCACCGGTCTGGAACAGTCCGGCGTAGTCGAGACCCTCGGGCTTGGCCTGAACAGCCTTGGCGCGTTCAGCGGCCGTCGCCGTCCAAAGGGTGTCCGCTTCGGTCTTGAGGCCTGCAAGCGCCGTCAGCCGCCCATCGAGATCCGCCTTCTTGGCCGGCCAATCCACCAGCGCCTTGCGGGCCGTCGGCGTAGTGCTCGGGATATCGAAGGCGTCGATCGCGTCGTGCGCGCGCGCCATGGCCGTTAGCCGCGCCGGCAGTTCGCGTTTGTACCCTATCCAACGCGCCGCCTCCACCCGCATGTCCTCTACATTCTTTGCGGCGTAACGGCTGTCGCTCTCAAACTGCTTCAGACCCTGCTCCACCTTGTCCTCATCGCTGCGCTTGTTGGCCGTCACCAGCGCGGCTAGCGTGCCGAGCTCGCTCTCAGCGGCGGAGAGCTTCGATTGATCGGCCGTGAGGCGGTTATTCCAATCGCCGACTTTCGTGCGGAAGAGATCCGGCTCGTCACGGAGCGCCTTCTGAATGAAGCCCGCGTTTTCCTGGAACTGGCTCTTTTCCGTTTGGAACCGGCTCTGCGCCGTTTTCACGGAATCTTGCAACCGGCGCGGTAGATTGTCCAATCCGGCCATCGCAATCACCGCGATCAGCGCGATCAAGACAATGGCTAGAATGCCGAGGGTCTTTTTCCGTGCCGCGGCCTGTACGGCGGGGTCGACCGGCGCTCGCCCGCCTGGACGCGGCTCCGGCAAATGAAAATCCGGGTACTGCTTTTGATACGAAGACATTTCGTGCCGCCCCTTACGCGGCGCGGAAGACGGTGATGTCGCTTGGTTTTACGCGAACGGCCAGCCGGACATCGAAGGGCTGTCCTTCCCATTTCTCGATGCAGAGAAAGCGCGTGCCATTGGGCTCGCGAAACAACCAGCGGTACAGACCCTCGCCTTCGCCTTGCTCGTTTTCGAAGTAGCCGATTTCATGGCTGGAATCGTAGCTCCAAAGCTTGCCTTCGAAACCGATGGTTTGCGAGGGGTCCTGTGCCTGGTCGAGTTGAGCGAGGCGGTCCTCGCTGAGACCGACATCGACGAGAGTCAGTTTGCGCGGATCGAGAAGCCCCATGACTTCGACGTCCGCGCCGCGATGGACTTCGAGGTAGACGCGATCGCCGCGGAAATCCCCGCTCAAGTCCGTCCAGCGGCGCCCGTTGGCGTCATACGCGCTACGCCGGTCGACGGTAAAGTCGAGGTCGGAGAAGTCGGCGGCGGCTCCGACGATGGATATGACGTCGCCGGGCTTGGCGCTCCAGAGGTCGGCCGAGGAGCCAAGCGCGGGGCGGGCAGGCGCTTCAGCGAGAGCGGGTTTTGGCGTTGATTTGAACATCTTATACAGCACCGCGGCCAGCGCGATGCCGAGAACGGCGATCAGGAAAGTTGTCAGCATGGCGAGTTGCCCGGGGCGAGCCTGGCCCGCCCCGCGGCGGTCAATACTCTATACTTCGGGGGCCGAAAGCTGCTTCATCGGCGGCGCTGCCGGCAACGCCGCAGTCTGCCGTGCCGCCTTTAAAGCCGCCAATTCGTTGTCCACGGTGTGGCCGCCCAGCGCGGCGAATTCGGCCTCCAGGCCGGCGTCGGTGCCGGAACTGGCAAGTTGATCGAATGCCTTCGCCCTGGCCTCTTCCTTTGAGACGTTCTCCTCAAAGCTCTTCAGCGCGGCAAAGGCATCGTCGGCCTGGCCCACGCCTGAAAGCGCTTCGGCCACTTTACGCTGCGCCATAGCTGCGTTGCGGCGCGCCACCAGCGTGGTGGCAGTCCGTTCCGCCTCGTCGATCTTGCGTTTGATCTCATTGACCTTCGACTTCAGGGTCTCGCTGGCCGCGCGCGCCGATTCCACGCCCGCCTTCATGGAGTTCACCTGCTGGTCGCTTTCGGCCTTGCGCGCCAGCGCCTTCTTGGCCAAGTCTTCATTGCCAGCGTCGAGGGCCTGATTGGCCCGCCCCAGCCATTCCTGGGACTGCGTGATGTACTTCTGGTATTCGGCTTCCAGGCGATTGTGATTGCTCATCGCCGAAGCGGAGGCGTTGATGGTTTTGGCCAACTCCTCCTTCATGTCGCGCACGGTCTGCTTGACAGTGGCTTCGAAGGTGGCGTCTTCCACCACGTCAATGCTCTGATTCACTTGGCCGCGCACCACGCGGCCGCCGCGGTTGAATATATCGGACAGGAATCCCATGGTTTTATCCTTAATCTCGTCCTATCTGAATTCTAGCTGGCTTGAGCGGGCTGCAGCAGGTCCCGCGCAGCCACCAGATCCACCATGAGGTAGCTGGCTGAGCTGAGGATATCGTCTCTGTCTTCCGGACCCATATCCTGCAGTGTGCAGAAGTTGTTGAGGGTAATGGCCGTTTGGCCGCCCTGGATGTCATACAACTGGAACGCTGAGGTGGAAATGCCGTTGTGCGCGTCCAGCATTTGGCGCATCATTCCCACGGTGATCGAGGCCGTTGGTACCGACGTCAGATTCAACGTCATGAAGAGAATGCTGCCCTGAAGCGCGACCTGAAAGGCGACGCTCGTTTCAAGTTCGCGAACTAGCAACACCCCGGAGGCGGCGTCCTGGACGTCGTATCCGTTATGAGCGAGCAGTTCCGCGACTTGGGAGATTGTAGGAGTTTCAAGGCTGTTCATAGCAGTTGTGGTCATGGGTGCGATTTGAGCGTAGCACCCTTATTGAGGTACGAGAAAGGGGGCCGCCGTGTTCCCGAATTACGCCAGCGTGAGTCGCTGTGTAATCAAATGCTTGGCGATAAAGGCTTCGCCCGGAAGCGGACGCCCCAGTAGATACCCTTGCACGACGTCGCAGCCCATCGCCGTCAGCGCGCCCAGTTGTTGCTCCGTTTCTACCCCCTCGGCGACGGCCCGTTTCCCTAGCGCATGGATCATCGCGATCATGTTGGTGATGACCGGTGGCCGATCGGTGAGCGAAGTGATTTCCCGGACGAAGGATAAATCAATCTTCACGGACTCAAACGGCAGACTTTGCAGGTAAGACAGTGAGGCGTACCCGGTTCCGAAGTCATCCATGGAAATGCCAATGCCCAGCTCATTCAGCCGGCGCATCCGCGATGCCGCCTCGGAAAGATCGTCCAAGAAGGCTGTTTCCGTAACCTCAATCGTGATTTGACGCGGATTGACACGCGTCTCCGCCAACACCGCCGAGACCAGGTCAAGGAACTCAGGGCGGCCGAATTGCATCCCCGATACGTTGATGCCGGTCTTTCCTGTCCAACCGTAACGGGTGGTCCATTCACAAGCCGTGAGGCACGCCTGCCGGAAGATCCATTCGCCAAGAGGATGAATGAGACCAGTCTCCTCGGCCAGGGGGATGAAAACCCCTGGCGAAACAGTACCGATCTCCGGATGGATCCATCGCACCAAGGCCTCGGCGCCGACAATCGCTCCCGTCCTTATGTCCACCAGAGGCTGGTAATTCAACTGCATCTCCTGGCGAACCAGCGCGCCACGCAGGCTGCTTTCGATGAGGCTCTTCTGGCGCGCCGCGCTGCTATGGGCCGGATCGAACATCGCCACCGCGTTGCGTGTATTCTTCTTGCACGACATCATCGCGTCCTCGGCTGCCGATTGCAGCCCCTCTGGCGTCGACGCGTCGCGCGGGTAAACACTCACCCCGATGCTGGCGGTGATCGTTAGCTCGTGCCCCTTCACATGAATCGGGCGGCCCACCTCTTCGAGTAGCTTGGCGGCCACGGTTTGGGCCACCGCCACCGAGCGCAGGCCGGGCAGCAGGAGCGTAAACTCATCGCCTCCAGTCCGGGCTACCGTGTCCGTATGCCGAACGCACTTTTCCATCCGCCGCGCTACCTGCTCCAACAAGCGATCCCCCGTGTCGTGGCCTAACAGATCGTTCACTACCTGAAACCGGTCGAGGTCTAACCGCAGGAGCCCCACCATTTCACCCGTGACAGCGGCGGTCTCAATGGTTGCGGCGAGCCGCTCACTCAAAAAGCGCCGGTTGCCGAGTCCGGTTTGCAGATCGTGGGTGGCCTGATACCGCAACTCGTCCATCATGTTGCGCTGTTCAATAACCAGGCTGATCAGATGTTCGGCCGTGCGCATTGCTTCCTGTTCCTCAGGCAAAGGCTCGCGCAGCAGTGGCAGGAACGCAAACAGGATTCCCAGCATCTCGCCAGCCGCCGAACAGATAGGCGAGGACCAGAAGCCGCACAGCCCGCTCTGACGAACTGCGTCAGCCATCCGCGACCATTCGGCGTCCGTTCGCAGATCCCCAGCCGGGGGGCTGTTCAGCAACGCCATGCTCTCTTCGCCGTCCAGGCATAAGCAGAGGATGGCGCTGGCGAGGGGAGTGGGAAGATCGCACGCCGCCGTATGCTCCAGGTGTCCCCCGCGCACGCGGAGCAGACAGAAGGCGGAAACGTCGCAGCAAAGGCGAACGCGCTCAGTGAGAAGCGTGAGAAGTCGCTCCAGACTCTCGCCACGGGCCATCAGTTCCAGGATTCCCGCGCGCAGCCGCTGTTCCGACCTGCCTGCCTGCTCGTCGAGCACCGTCATCCCAATCCCCCCACCATTTCAATACGCTTCGCGGCATCTTCCGGGCTCTTGCATTCCGCCAGCGGGAACAGCGTCCATTGGTGAGTGTTCAGCAGTATGGCCGCACGCTGCCCGATCTCCATGCGCCGCGTGTTCGGGATCGAGGCCAGCTGGCTTTGCACCTCTGCCTTAAGATGAGATCGCTGGCCGGAGTAATCCACCTGGACAACCAACGTTTGCTCAGACCACCGGAACACCGACTTCGGCGAAGGTAGCAGTTCTACCAGATCGTGCGTGAAAAGCTGCACGAACCGATCGGCCACCGACGCGCCGAAGCGTGTGGCAACGGTGCGCACGCGCGTCAGGACCACCACCACTACGTACATCGAAGGCGATTTCAGATTCTCCGACAAGCTGGCTTCCGCTTCCACCCGGCTGCCCGTCCCGGACCGTGCCAGCGCCACACTCTCCTGAACCTTTTGACGGGTCTGTTCGATCTGCGCCATCTCGCGCGAATGCGAGCTTCTCTCCAGTTCGGTCTCGGTTCTAATGTATTGCAGACAATCGGAAAGGCGGCTGCGCAAAGCAACGATGTCCTGGATGGCCGATGCTTGTTGCAGGTCGCTCGCCAGTTGCTTCAGCCGCGTAAGGGAGCGTTCACTCCCCGCCGAAAGCACCGCCACCGTGGCATTCAACATAGTCACCATGCGCTGCAGTTCTTCGGTATTCAGCTTTTCGAGCGAAGCCCGTGTCTCCCGATATTCACGGAAGATCTCGGCTGCCTCATCGCCGAGCCCGGCAATTTTAGCCGGCTCCGCAGTTTCTTCCAGCCGTCTGCGAAGGTTCGACAATTGGACACTAATACCCGACAGCGCCGGGTGCTTCTGGGCGGCCATTTGTACCGCCGAATACTCCATTAGCCGCGAACAAAGGGCCGCCAGGGACTGACAGAGTTCCTCCGATCCCCGCGTGCGTTCCGCGCCCGGCGGCAGCATCTGCAGATATTTCTGAATGGAGATCATTCCGTGCCCCGGTTATCGCCGCGCCCCCTCACGATTGCCTTTGTCGCGATACATCGCGGCGTCGGCGCGCGCCACTAAAGCGTGGGGAGCCTCTCCCCCCGCCGCCTCGGCGATTCCCACCGCCGCCGAAATCTTCACTTTCCTCATGCCACCCTGGTCGTGGATGTTGTATTCCCCGAAGACCCATTCCGCCAGCCGCGGCAGCTGCGACTTCGCCTTGGCCAGATCGCAATCCAGAATCACTACAAATTCGTCCCCACCCCATCGCCCCACCGTGTCCGTAGGGCGGAATACGGCCTTCAATTCATCGGCAAACTGCTTCAAAACGTCGTCGCCGGCCGAATGCCCGTATTTATCGTTGATCTGTTTGAACTCGTTTAGATCCAGCAGAATGACGCAATGTTGCTTCCGCTCGCCGCAGCGCGCTTCCAGTTCCAGTTCCACTTTGCGCCGGTTGGCGAGGCCGGTAAGCGCATCGCTGACCGCAATTTTCTCGGATTGCTCCAGCCGCGCCTGGGCAGTGGAGAGTTCGGCCTTCAATTGCGCCACGGCCTGCTGGCTGTCGCGGTTCAGACGTTCCACGCAGTTGTTGAGATCGCTCACGCTGCGCTTTAGCGACACGCGGATTTTGGATAAATCCTCAAGGTCGGCAACCGCCTCCAACTGTTCGCTAAACCCGGAGAATTCCTGGCCGTAGGTCTGATCCCGAGCAGCCACGGTCTCCGCTGTCCGGGCCAGCAGCAACATCAATTCCTTGACTTCACTCGCTTTCAGCTTCAGGTAGTCGGCGCTGCGTTCGCTCCATTGCTGCAATTCCCGCTCTGCTTCGCCGTTGATTTCAGCCAGTTTCTTCGCGCTTCCGGAATGAGCCAGCTGTTCGTGAAGCTGTAACAGGCCTGCGTACATTTCACCGCCGACGGGTGGACACGCGTGGTTTCCACAGGTTGCGGCTGCTTGCAGTAACGATCGATAACAATCCAGGGGTGCCGCTTTTTCGGTTGCTTGTGGAGGCTGGGATTCGAGGTGCCGTTTCAGTGAGATCACTACGAATATATCGGCCGAAAGGCCGCTTTTCTTAAGGACCCCTCAAGCCTTTACGATTCGCGGATGACGCGCTGATTCGTCCGCCGCCAGGACAATTTCGTTAACCCGGTAGATCGAGGCCAGGTCGAGCGCCGGCGAAGCACCGAGATAGACCGATTCCAGAAAATCCACGAACAGCGGCTTCTGCGCCGGCAGATCGCGGATCACTTCCGGTTTCCGCGTATTGGTGATCAGTGTCAGTCCGGTAGAGGCCTGGTATTCCAGAACCCCGTTGGTGCCGGCTATGCGCAAGCGGTCATCCTCATGCGTTGGCGCGGCGTCGGGCCGCAGGTAATCCAGCCGCATCACGCCCACGCCGCCATTGTCGAGGCGAAACAGGGTGCCGGTTGAGTTCTCCATCTCGCCCAGTTGCGCCGCGCCGATGTGGGACTGGAAGGATACGGCCTCCACCATTTCGCGGCCGCCGATGTGCCGCATCAAGTCCACCGAATGCGGGCCGATCCAGAGGATGGTGGAGCCATAGCTGGCGTAGCGGCTCTTCCATTTTTCCCAGTTCTGCGTGCGGTAGGATTTCTGGGATTCGATTTGCGCGACTTCACCGATTTCACCATTCTGCACAATGCGCCGCATGGCAGCGAATTGGGGTGCAAAGCGCATCGGCAGCAGCATCGAGAGCTTAATGCCATTGGCGGCCACGGCCGCGCGAATACGCTCGAAATCGGCACGGTTCACCGCCAGTGGCTTCTCTGCGATCACGTGGACCTTGCGTTGGGCACAGGCGAGCACGGCGGCCGCACGCGCTCCGTTATCGTTGCAAACGCCTACCATGTCCAGCTTCTCGCGGTCGAGCATCGCGCGGTAGTCGTCGTAAATGACGGCAGCCGGAAAGTGCGCCCCCGCGGTGAGTCTGGTGCACCCGGCGCGATCCGGGTCAGCTACGGCCACCAGTTCGACGTCGGGCAGGGAAGCCAGCGGCGCGGTGATCTCAGAGGTGTGACCCACCAGCCCGATAATGCCCAGCCGCACCTTCGCCGGCAGGCGTATGGGAGTGGTATCGGCCAAGGCCAGGGAGGCGGCGCCTCCGGCGAGCAGAGTTCGGCGGCTGAGGGGACTCATCTTCCGTCGATTCTGTCACATTGCGGCCCTGCGATACACTGGACGTTTATCATGAACGTTCGACGGTTACTAAGTCTGCTGTTGGGAGTCTGGCTGGGAGCCAGCCTGCTCCTAATCTTCGTCGTCACGGAGAATTTTCGCGTTGCCAACCGCGCCGTGACGAAGCCACCCGATGCGCTTGCCGGTTACATCAAGACGGCAGGAGCCGAGCCGGTTCGCCAGATTCTGCGCTATCAGGCGTCCGAAGCCAATCGAACGTTGTTCGACGTGTGGGGTGTGGCGCAGTTCGCCACCGCACTGATCATCTTCCTGATGGTGCTGTTTGGAACGTCATCCGGCCGCTTTCCGGTATTCCTCGCGCTGGCGATTACCGTTCTGGTCGGCATTATGCACTGGCTGGTGACGCCACAGATCTCGGCGGCCAGCCGCCTGTTGGACTTTGTCCCGGTGCACGAACTGAGCAGCGAACGCGCGCGGCTACAGAGCATCCATAACATCTACTCGACGATGGAAGTGGTGAAGTTACTTCTTGTCGCCGGGTTAGCGAGCTATTTTCTTGTTTCCGGCCAACGCCGGGGACGGAGCGAACTCCGGTAGCAGGTCGACGACATCGATGATCCCGAGCACACCCATGTCTATCGGTGAGTTCGGACGGCCCACGGCAGTCATGGCGCTGAAGCCGTCGGTAACCAGCAGCACCAGGTCTCCAATTCCGGCGCCGACCGAATCCAGGGCGACGACGGCATCGCCGCGGTCGCTGCCATCCAGGTTCAACGGCTGCACCAGCAGCGCCTTGGAGCCTTCGTGGCTGGCATCCTTCTGCGTGGCGACCACTTCACCGATGACGCGGGAAATCAGCATGCATTACCTCTGCACCTGGAGTTCATCGACGATGGCGACGATGTTGTTGTCCGTGGGAACTTCCGCCGGCAGAAAAGGGAAACTCGCTTCTTTACCGCGGCAGCAATAGACCAGTTCTCCCGCGCCCGCTCCCGTACAATCGGTGCAGATCACCTGCTTTCCCGTGGGTTGCCCCTCCGGTGTCACCGGTTGCACGACAAGCAGGCGATGTCCCTCAAGGGCAGGATGTTTCACGGTGGATGTGACTCTGCCGACGACGCGTCCCAGGTACATGGCCCGCTATTTCTTCTTCGCGTTTAGCGGAGGATCGTCCATAGAGACCGTGTCCACGATGCCGACAATGACGCCATCCACGGGATGGTCCTTGCAACCTTCCGCCATGCGGGCGCTGCTGCCGGTAACAACAAGCACGGTTTCGCGAACCCCGGCGCCCACTGTATCGACGGTAACCAGATAGCCGGCCTCGTCCTTGCCGTCCGGAGTCACCGGTTTGATAACGAGCAGCTTCTTGCCTTCCAGGCGCGGATCTTTGCGGGTGGCGACTACCGAGCCCACTACACGGGCGAGAATCATTCGAATGCGTTTCCTCTCTGGAGTGTATCAAAGTCCTTCCGGACCGCCATTCTGTAGAATGGAAGGTAGTGGATAAACGCCGTATGTGCCCGAATTGCCGGGCTTTCATCACCACAGACGACCGTGTCTGTCCCTATTGCGAAGTCCGGCAGGAGCCTAAGCGCGTCGATCGCAGCCCTTCCAGTGGCGGAACGATGTTGGGTGGGCTGATCCCGCAGGCTCATTTCACCACGGTCATCATTATGACGATCAACGTGGGCCTCTACCTGGCCATGATGATCTACAGTGGCGGCGGCTTGGGCAGTATTGACGGCCGGACACTGATCCAATTCGGAGCCAAGCTGCGCGAGGCGATTGCCGCCGGCCAGTGGTGGAGGCTGGTGACGGCCGGGTTTCTCCATCTCAACCTGCTCCACATCATCATGAACATGTGGGTGCTGCTCGACCTGGGAGCTCAGGTGGAGGAATTCTTCGGCACCTCCCGCTACATCGTCTTTTACTTCATGGCAACCGTGTGCGGATTTTACGCCAGTGCCGTCATCATGCCCGGTATTTCGGCCGGAGCGTCAGCCGGTCTGTTCGGCCTCATCGGAGCGATGATCGGTCTTGGCTTCAAAGACCGCTACGGCATTGGCGGGATGATGCGCGGGATGTACATCCGCTGGGCGATTTACGTCACCATCATCGGTATCTTCCTCGGCGCGGATCATGCGGCGCACATTGGCGGCGGCCTTGCGGGGTTCATTCTGGCTTACATCTCAGGAACGCCGAACGCCTTCGGTGGTTGGAAGGAAAAAGCGTGGCGGGTGGCCGCGGGTATCTGTGTGGCGATCACCGCGCTGGCGTTCATTGAGATGTTTTTCTGGTTTACCAGTGGTCCGCGGTTCTAAACGTCACCGCCGTTGAACGACATCAAACGCGCTCTCCAAGCGGTGGAGACAATTTCAACCCGACGGAAGGGGGTTGGGGACCGATGCGATCCGACGCCGCCACTGAGAATACCAATAAGGCATCGGCGGAGGGTGCGCGCCTCAATGAGCGTTGACAAGCCATATCGGAAGGTTTGAGTATTACAGTACGACCGGATGTCTACACGCCTTCGAATGCCGGATTGGAAATTCAATTTCGGCGTCGGATGTCGGCGTCCCTTACAACACCGGCCATTCACTGCTTAAGATCATTGTGGGTCGCCACTTCGGCCGGAAGGGCTGACTTGGGCGCCTGCGGCTCGCGAAGTGCCTTGATTTCCTTCCTCAGTCGCGATGCCTCTGCGTTCCGCTTCGTCTTCTTCAGCACAGTGGCATAGTTTTCGAGCACGCCGTCACGTCTGGGGTCGTCGCGGTCTTGAACCGAAAGTAAACGCTCATAGACTGGGCCAGCTTTCGAATAGCTTTTCTCTTTCAGATACACGTCGGCCAGATAGAACAACCCGGATACCAGCCCCCGCTTAAAGTCTTTCGATGATTGGGAATCAACGATCTCAATCGAGCGGCGGAGGCTGCGTTCCGCGTCGGAGTTGCGGCCGACAAGTTGATATCGCACTCCAAGCCGGTTCAAAGTAACCGCGATATCTATGTCGTCGCGAGCAAGGACCTTCTCCTGAACGGCTAGCAGCCGCTGTAACATGAAAATGGCGGCGTTCGACCGCTCCTGTCGCTCATAAACCTCTCCCAAGTTGCCCAGAATCCCCATCGTAGCCGGATGCATTGGCCCAAGTACGCGATCCACACTGTTCAGGGCAAGTCGCAGCAGTGGTTCTGCCTCCCCGCTGCGACCCAACTCCAGATAGGCCAAGGCAAGATTATTGCGGTTCCGGGCCAAATCCGGATGATCCGAAGGTAGCACCTTCTCATTTATGACTACGGCTCGCTGAAGGAGAGGCTCGGCCTGCCGCGCATTGCCAGCTTTCAGGTAAGTCACGGCAAGATAGTTGAGAGACCTGGCGATCGCCCGGTTTCCCACCGGCAAAGCTTTTTCGCCGAGGTCTAGAGCGCGGCGGTGCGAAGCTTCGCTCTCGCCAAACCGGCCCAAACTACAGTAAAGCGCGCCAAGATTGTCGAGTACGAGCGCGGCGTCCAGTTGGTCCTTCCGCGGCGAGGCTTCGACGAGCTTCAATGCACCCCGAAAAAGGTCTTCCGCCTCTT
This sequence comes from Bryobacteraceae bacterium, assembly GCA_039934475.1. Lineage (GTDB taxonomy): Bacteria > Acidobacteriota > Terriglobia > Bryobacterales > Bryobacteraceae > JBDTMC01. The sequence continues at coordinate 15,525 of JBDTMC010000146.1, forward strand.
TGTATTGACCTTGCGACTGCCGAATCGTCCCGAGGGTATTCAGTGCGTAGGTCATCTGGATGCGACCCGCCTCACCGGCATTTTCAAAGAGATGAATGGCGCGCTGGCACTGCCTCTCCGCTTCCGCTGTGCGTCCCATTGCCCCGTACAACACTGCTAAATTATTGACCACAAGCCCGAACTCGGCGTCTTCAGGGCTATGAATCTCGTCCAGAATCTCCACCGACCGCTTTAATTGGATCTCGGACTCCGCATAGCGACCATCCTCGTAGTAGAGCGATCCCAGTACCGCCAGGCATTTCGCGACAGGTAAGCTTCTCGGCCCCACGTGCCCGGCGGAGTCAATTGCAGCTAAGAAAGCCGCCTCGGCGTCGGCTCTGTAGCCTTCCCGTAGCAGTCGCTTACCTTGCTGAGTGAGTCCTATCCAGGTCGCCTTTTCTTGCGGCAGGACTGGATAACAGAATAGAAGTAGAAGCCAAAGAACCCTA
>JBDTMC010000147.1:0-15916 GCA_039934475.1 Bryobacteraceae bacterium
GCCCCGGAACCCAAAGCCGACCCGGAACCCGAGCCGCCCCCCATCGAATTTGAAGACTGGTCCCTCGTGCGAACCAAGGAAGGCAAGGCCGGTTGGGTTCTAAGCCGCGCCCTCAATATGGCGATCCCCGACCAGGTGGCCCAATACGCTGAAGGCAAACGCATCACCTCCTATTTCCCGTTAGGCGAAGTTCGCGACCGCGATGAGGTCCACAACCACTGGCTTTGGACCACCATCGCCGGCAAGCTGAAGGACTATCAGTTCGACAGCTTCCGCGTCTTCATGTGGAGCGAACGCCGGCACCGCTACGAGACTTCGTATATCGATCGCAACGTCATTGGCTACTTCCCGGTGGAAGTGAAGATGGGTGACGTCCCCACCTTCACCCTGCTGGTGCAAAACAAAGAGGGAGCCCTGGTCAAGAAGACCTATGCCTTCCAGGCGAACCGCGTGCGTCTGATCAGCACCGCCCCGGGAACACGCCCCGACCCCCTCGCCGGTCTGCAGTCTACGCCAAAGGCCGAGCGGGCACCACTCGCCATGGGACCCGGCGTTTGGCAGCGTCTCATCGAACGGGCGGGCCAGATGCGGCAACGGATCTTTGGAAAATAACTCGACGGTACCCGCTACCGCGTCGCCGCCCGCACCGGCAATGTCTCCGACACGGCCACCACGAACGTGAGTTTTCGCTGCGTCATCGATCAGGCGGCTTAGTTCGTCGTCGGCTACCACGTCTTCGCGGTTCGCTGCGTCTCAACGTACGACACTAACTCTACGAAGAATTCCCGAAAATCCTCCCCCAGCCCTTCATAGTTGTTGACAAGCTCCTCAACGCCGCCCGCTAGGCCGATGTCTGTCCGGACTCGCAGTGCCACTCGGTCCACTACCACGGCGATTCCCTCCACCTCCGCATACCGGGCCATCCAGTGGAGTGGCATCAGGCGCTCCATCGAAAGGCGTGCTCGGTCGGGCAGCAGATGCCACCGCTCCAGCATCCGCACCCGGCACTGTTCCAGGAAGTCCAACAAATGCGTTGGCGCATACTCAACCCAATCCCGCGCCAGAAAATGATCGTAGAAGATATCGATCAATACCGGCGCCGCCCGCCGCCTCGCCGCGCTGCAACGCGCCACGCTGCGCGCAAAGATCCGATGGCTATCCGTAAAGCGGTCGATCTTTCGATGCAGTTCCACGCCTTCCCGCAGCCGCGCGTCGGCGATCGCCGATGCCGGCGCCTTCAGGAAGTCGGCCAACAGATTCCCGAGCAGGGATTCGGAGGTTCCATCGGAGAGATAAAGGTGCGCCAGGTAGTTCAATTCACCAGCTTACGCGAACGCAATCCAAATCCCTTCGTCCCCGAAGTACTACTCGCTCCCAGTGCTATTAATCAAGAGTATATGGCCAGAGTGTGCTGGCAAGGCCGGGAATTCTTTAGCGGCCTAACTCTTTCTCGCTCCCATCGTCCAATCAGGGTGACTAAAGCATTGGGGAAATACATGAGCACCGCGGCAATCCTGCTGGCTGCCGTAATGCTACTGGGAATGGTCCGCAATCCTGGCCCCCTCGTACCGCGTGCGGCAAGCCGCTTCCTGCGCTATTTCCAGGCCTCGCAGACGCACAATGTCCAGGGGAGCCTCTATGAGAAGGTCGTCTACAGTTTCGTCCTTGCTACCTCACCCGGCGCGCCCCACAATACCTGCTCCTAGCCTTCACGGCGCAACGCATTGGCCTTCATTTCCGGCGTCGGGGTTCACGTGCAAACATCTGGTACTGAAACGGAGCTTCGGGCATCTTCACTACCCACGCTGCCGCAGAGAATAAGGCGAGCGCGCAAAGACGGGTGAGTTGTCTTCGCATAAAAACAGTTACGGGCACCGCCCATGGTGCCCGTAATGCGTTCTCTCTAAATCACCCCAAGGGGGGCAGCCTTTCGGCGCGGCTACTTCTTTTTCGAAACGCCCTTCCTGGCGGCTCCGGCGGACTTCTTCGCGGCAGGCGCGGCAGCGGGCCAACCGGAGAGCTTCTCTTTCTCCACATCGAAGGTTACGTTAAACGGATCCGGTGCAAATGCCACCGGCGTGCCTTCAAACTCAATCACTGTCCCCGGATCAGCCTTGCTTGCCAAGGGGGTTTCAAACTTCAGCGTTGCTTCAGGCGTTGTTGCGTCGGCAATTGCTACCACCACTTCCTTCGGCCGCGTAGCCGGAGTCATTGAGATCACAGTCGCCTTGAACTTGGTGACGCCGTTCGCGCCGCCGGGGATCGCATGGTCCTTCACGGAATCCGTAAAGTATTGCGGTCCGTTCGGTCCAGCCAGCTCTTTCTTGATGCTCATCCACAGCGCCAGCATTGGGTTCGACTTCTTGAACTCTTCTTCCTTCTCCGCGGCCAGCGCTGCAGAGCTCTTGATCTTGAAGTCAGCCGGCGGCATCGGGTCGGTCTTGGCTCGAGCGATAATCTCGTCCAGTCCGCTCTTGTCCCCATGGAAGTTCGTATAGATCTTCTCCAGGTAGGTCTGAATCTGTTTGCGCGTAGCTGGGTCCAGCGCGTTCGCGCCTTCGTAGTTAGCCGCCCTCGCGAAGTAGTACAGCGCCTGCGCCTGAGTTTCGGGGTTCCGTTGGGCCAGCACAACTGTGCCCATCCAGTAGGAAACCTGGGCCTTGGTAGGATCGATCCCAATCACCTTCTTGAATTCCGCCTCGGCATCTGGCATCTTCTTGCGCTGCCAGTTCACCCATCCCAATGTCGTGTGAGCAATCGCTTCGATATTCGAGCGCTCCTTCTTCCACTGGTCGTCGTTCAGCGCAGCCGGCTTCTTTTCCGCCGCAAAAATCGTATCAAGACTCGCCAGCAGGCTGTTCGCGCCTTGCTCACCCGTGTCCAGCGCGGCGGGGGATGCGTCGCCCATCGCTACTGTCATCAGGTTGATCCAGAGCAGGCCCGAGGCGCTCTTCGGGTCGGCTGCCACCATCTCTTTGGCCGTCTCCAGAACCTTCGCGCCCTGGTTCAAGCCGCGGTAGGTATCAAGGTACAGCTGCATCCGCTCTTCCTTGAAGTCGGTAGTCGCGTACTTTTCCTTCCATTGGTTCAACAACGCGAGCTTCTGCGTCGGATTCGCTTCTTTGAGGATCGAAGAGTACAGGTCGTATTCCGCCCGATCCTTGTAATTCTTCTGCGGCGCCTGCGCCCAGACCGTTAGGCCCAGAACCGACGTCAAGGCAAACGCCATAATCAATTTGGATGATTTCACCAGCACTCTAGCCTCCTGACTGCACCACTACCGCTGGGCACAGACGCGTACGTTGTCTCTCGATCGGATGAACGTGCAATTGCGGAGTATACCCAAATCGTATTCAAGCCCGCAACCTCTTGAACCTTTAGATGCACGCAGATCCCGGAGTGTTCCCACCGATGCAACGTGCCGTTCCAACACCCCTCGTTCCAGGTATGCTAGAATCGCCCGTTCTCATGCGCCTTTTCGATCTCACTGTGATCCTGTTCTACCTTGCGGGGATCACCTGGTTTGGTTCGCGCTTCCGGGACTCGCACAAAACCCTTCGTGACTACTTCCTTGGCGGCCGCAACACACCGTGGTGGGCGATCGCTTTTTCGATCGTTTCGGCTGAGACCAGCACTCTTACCGTCATCGGCACTCCCGCCCTCGCCTTCAACGGTAACTTCGGATTCCTGCAAGTGGTCTTCGGCTACCTGTTAGCCCGCCTGACCATCTCCATTGTATTCCTGCCGCACTACTTTCGCGGAGAGATGTTCACCGCATATGAGCTAATGCAGGTACGCTTTGGTCCCAATATTCGCAAACTAACGGCTGGTACTTTTCTCCTACTGCGGGCCCTGGCAGAGGGAGTCCGAGTCTTTGCCATCTCAATCGTCATTGCCATCATACTCGGAACCGGGGAGATTGCGTCGATCCTTCTCATTGTCGCCCTGACGCTGTTTTACACGTTTGAAGGTGGCATGACCGCCGTCATTTGGACAGATGTCATCCAGATGTTTCTCTACATCGGCGGCGCACTTCTTAGCTTCTTCGTCATCCTCGGCCAAATACCCGGCGGCTGGGATCACGTCGCTGCCGTCGCCGGCGCCGCCCATAAGTGGCAAATCTTCGATTTTAGATTCGCCCTCACATCCGAATTTTTCAGTAGACCCTACAGCTTTTGGGGTGGCTTTATCGGCGGAGCCTTCCTCACCACCGCCAGTCATGGCACTGAGCAATTGATGGTCCAACGTCTGCTTGCCGCCCGCTCGGAAAGGGACAGCCGTCTCGCTCTCTTCGGAAGTTGGCTCGTCGTGTTCTTTCAGTTCTTTCTTTTCCTTGTCATAGGGGCAACGCTCTTCGTCTACTACGGTGACAACAACCTCGTGGCGCCGCATCCCCCTGACCGCATTTATCCGCAGTTCATTTGGAAGTTTTTGCCGCCTGGCATCGCGGGATTGGTCATTGCCGCCATCCTCGCCGCCGCCATGTCGAATCTCAGCGCCGCCCTGAATTCACTGTCTTCCACCAGCATTATGGATTTCTACAAGCCAATGATGCAGCGCGCGGGCCGCGAAAAATCGGAGGCTCATTATGTCGCCCTCGCCAAATGGATCACCGTGGTCTGGGGCGCTATTCTATTTGGCGTCGGCCTCGTCGCCCGGCACTGGGGTTCCGTCCTCGAAGCTGGCCTTTCCATCGCTTCTATCCTCTACGGCGGCTTGCTGGGCATCTTTCTATTGGGTATGCTCACCAAACGGGTCGGGGAGCGCGCAGCGATGGTAGCCATGGTCGCTGGCCTCACCGTCATGCTCTATGTGAAGTTCTTCACTCCGATCGCTTGGACCTGGTACGTTCTCATTGGAACCAGCGTCACCTTCGCCGTCGGTTTGCTGGCGTCCTTCGTCCAACGCGATGCATGAGCCTCCCTCGGCCCATCGCCCTTGTCCGTATCTGGAGAATATTTAATGCAGGAATATGGTCTCAAACGCGCTCTGGGTGTCTGGAGCGCTGTGGCGATCGTCGTCGGCACCGTCATCGGCAGCGGAATTCTGCTCGTGCCCAAGACGATGGTGCTGAACGTCGGCACTCCTAAAATGGTCTTCTTCGTGTGGGTCTTCGGCGGATTGCTTTCCCTCGCCGGCGCTCTCACCTACGCAGAGCTAGCCAGCGCCATGCCGGAAGCCGGTGGTGAATACGTCTATCTCCGCGAAGCCTACGGGCCCTTTTGGGGCTTTGTCTATGGCTGGACGCAAACATGGGTTGCCAAGACTGGCTCCATTGCCACGCTGGCCACTGGATTTTTTCTCTATTTAGCAAATTTCCGCCCCAGCCTGGAGAATGTTTTCTATACCATCCCTCTGCCGCTTGGCGCACATGGAGCGCCTCTCGACATCCGCTACGGCCAATTGATGGCGATGGCCGTCATTCTCGTTCTCGGTTTGGTTAACTATTTCGGCGTGAAGGTGGGCGGCGATGTGCAGGTGGTGGTTACCGTAATCAAGGTGGTACTCATCATTGGACTCATCGTCGTGGGGCTCACGGCGCCTATGGGAACCGTCGCAAATTACGCTACATCCCACCCCGCTCCAGGAGGCATCGTCGGCTTTTTTGCCGCTCTGGTAGCCGTTCTCTGGGCCTATGACGGCTGGAACAACGTCAGTATGGTGTCTTCGGAAATCGAAAATCCGCAGCGCAATTTGCCCCTTTCCCTCATTGCCGGAACGCTTTTAGTGATGGTGCTCTATCTACTCGCCAACGCTGCCTATTTCTATGTCCTCACCGCGTCTGAAGTGGCCGCCAGTGACCGAGTTCCCTCGGAGATGATGCGCCATATTTTCGGCCCCGGCGCCGCCAGTATCGTCGCCATCGGAGCCATGATTTCTATCCTTGCCGCTCTCAATGGGTCTATTTTGACCGGTTCTCGCGTACCCTATGCTATGGCCAGGGACCGTCGCTTCTTCGCCGCCGTGGCGCGTGTTCATCCGCAACATCGCACGCCGTCGGTTTCAATTCTGCTGCTTACCGTCTGGTCGGCGCTCCTGGTTCTCAGCGGGCAGTATGATCAGTTGTTCAACTATGTGATCTTCGCGAGTTGGATTCTCTACGGTATGGCGACAGCTTCCGTCATCGTGTTGCGCATTAAACGCCCCGATATGCCCCGCCCCTATCGCGCTCTCGGCTATCCTGTGGTGCCGGTCCTGTTTGTTCTCGTGGCCATCGCGCTACTCGTCTCCACGTTCATCAAGTCGCCCCGCGAATCGGGCATGGGATTAGTGTTAATTTTTGCCGGGATTCCGTTTTATCATTATTGGAAAAGGAAGGATTCCACGAGCCGTTCATAGTACTTGCGGAATCTCCTCGATTAGCGGTACTGGTATTTGTTGCGACGGTTCTGTTCTGATATCAGAACAGAAATCCTTGATCTTCCTTTGCTAATCGACTAAAAAAGAGGAGTGTACTAAAAGATCGCAACTCGTTACTGTTCTATTTTCAGAACGAAGTCTCGATCATCAGTCAGTCGCAACTTGGGAGCAAATCAATGGATGTAGCGAAAATGCTTACCGAACTCCGTCAGGAACGGGAGCAAATTGAAGAGGCAATCCTCAGTCTGGAACGGTTGGCCCGGGGCCGGGGCAAACGCCGGGGCCGTCCTCCAGCTTGGATGTCAACTGCAGTGAAGAAGCGCGGGCGGCCGCCCGGCAGCAAAAACAAGTCCAACAATAACTCGAAGGCCGCTGCGGTCTAGCTCACACGGAAGCGACCGTCGTGGATCGAGTCTTTCGGGGACTGGCGCCGTGTCCGTCCCTTTTTTTTAATTAGCGATAAATCAGGTACTTGTCCCGCTGCTGCAGGAATGCCTGAAGATCGTCGGTAATTTTTTCAACCATCGCCCGGGGATCTGCTCCCGATTCAATCTCCATCAGTACCTGGCGATTGCCGATCAGCTTCTCATTCGTCGCCCAGACGATTCGCCCCGGATACAGTTTGCCGATCGCCGCTGCCAGCTCCAGTCCTAGCCGGGTGCTGTCGAACGCCTCGCGGTCCGTGATCAAGAGGTGGACGCCTTCAATCGTCTGATTGGCAAAATTCGACGTCGCCGGCGTGAAGCGCGTGGCATAAAACCGGACTCCAGGAATCATTCGCCGATTGAGATACGCGGCCATTTCCGGGCCGTTCATCCAATCCGCGCCAATCTGTTCAAACGGCGCGTCTGTTCCTCGGCCTACCGAGTAGTTCTTCGACGCCTCCAGCATGGCCACTCCGGGGTACAGCAGCGCGGCCTCCAGGCTGCGCATGTTGGGCGATGGGTCCACCCAGGTCAAACCAGTCGAATCCAGCCAATCCCCACGGTTCCAATCCTTCATCGGGACCACGGTAAGGTTCGCCCGCGGCGAGAGCTTGTCGTTCATCATTCCGGCCAACTCGCCAATTGTCATTCCATGGCGAATCGGCATAGGAAAACACCCGATAAACGACTCCAATTCCGGTTGCAGCATCGGCCCTTCCACCTTCACGCCTGTGATTGGATTCGGCCGGTCCAAAACAAAGAAACGGACGTTATGCTTGGCGGCTTCTTCCAACGCATATTTCATGGTGGAAATGTATGTGTAGAATCGTGCGCCCACGTCCTGAATATCAAATACCAGCACGTCCATCAGCCGCAGGGTCTCTTCGCTTGGCCGCCGGTTCTTGCCCTCATAGAGACTGATCACGCGGATGCCGCTGGCGCGATCCACACTGCCCGATACGTTTTCCTGATCTTCGCGACCGGCTATGCCGTGCTCCGGTGACAAAAGCGCAGTCACTTTAATTCCCGCCGCCAACATCAAATCGATGTTCCGTTTGCCTTCTCTACTGAGGCCGGTGTGGTTGGTAATCAAGCCCACGCGTAGGCCCTTCAATCTGGCGAATTTCTCTTCCACAAGCACATCGAGCCCAGTCAGGGTGCGGGCATTGCGAGCCACGGTGCGGCGCGCACCGGCGCCCACCATCGTCTCGTGGTAGCCGGTAATCAATACGTCTGCCGGATTGGCGCCCACCTGGGCCGCGGCAATGGTGGCGATGCGCCCCCGAAGCCCGGTAATCGCGGGGCGACGATGGGGGTGGACGCTGTTCGCCAGAATAATCACATAGCTGTGGCTTCGCGGATCGATCCAGATGGATGTTCCGGTAAATCCGGTGTGCCCATACGAGCCGATGGGAAATAATTCGCCGCGATTGGAGGAATACGGCGAATCGATATCCCAGCCCAGGCCGCGTAGAATCGGCTGATCGGGCGGGGTTTGTGGCGTGGTGAACTTGCGCACGGTCTCTGGCTGAAAGATGCGAACGCCGTTGCGTTCTCCGAGGCCGAGCATCATATCGGCAAATTTCGCCAGGTCAGTGGCGGTAGTGAAAAGGCCGGCATGTCCAGCCACCCCGCCCATCGCCCGCGACCTCTCATCGTGCACCACGCCGCGCAGAGGAACGCGGTCTTCCAGTTCCGTGGGCGCGATGCGAGACCGTAGGGACGCCGGTGGCAAGAACATCGTATCGGTCATTCCCAACGGTTCAAACACCTGCTCGCGCGCGTATTCAGCCACTGTCTTGCCCGTAATTCGACGCACGATCTCAGCCAGTAGGATGAAATTCGTGTCGCTATAAACAAACCTCTCGCCGGGCAGATTCACTGCCTTGTCGGCGAGCATGCGGTTGAGGCCCGTTTCATAGCCCGTCTCCGTGGGTTTCAGCGCCACAAAGGGCCGCAAGCCGGAGAAATGGGTCAGCATGTGGCGCAGCGTGATGTCGCTTTTGCCGCCTTGAAACTCCGGCAAATAATCCGTGGCCTTATCGTTCAGCCTCAGCTTTCCCTGCTCGAACAGCTTCATGACGCAGGAAGTGGTGGCTATCACTTTGGTTAATGACGCGGCGTCGAAGATGGTATCCACCGTCATCGCCTCGCGCGCCGGCACCAGCGCACGATTACCGTATGCCTTCACGTACGGAGTCCGCCCGCTCTGGCCGAAGAGGAGGACGGCACCCGGAATCTGATCTTTACGGACCGCCTCATTGATCGCATCGTCGAAGGAGGAATTGGGTGGATTTTCGGGCTGTGCGGCACAGATTGCCGCGGCCATAAGAAAGAGGGCGATCGTCTTCATTGCAGGCGTTTGGCGAGGGCTTCGAGCTTTCCCGCCAATTCGATGTCCTTTGCGGTAATGCCACCGGCGTCGTGCGTTGTCAGATTAATGGTCACCCGGTTGTATATGTTAAACCACTCTGGGTGATGGTTCAGGGCTTCGATAGCGATGGCGGCGGTCGCCATAAAACCGAAAGCATGAACAAAATCGGGGAATTTGTAGTCGCGGTGCAGTCTGCCGTTGACGACAGTCCAACCCGTCAGATCGGCCAGTGCCGTGGTGAGTTCTTCTTCGGTGAGCTTGGCTGGTTTCATAAGTTATACGCGACCGTAAATCGGGATCAGTGCTCCGTTGATGTCTTTGGAGGCGTCTGACGCCAGCCATAGAAGGGAGGCCGCAATGGATTCCGGCGTCACCCATTTGGAAACATCGGCCGACGGCATCGCGCTGCGGTTCGCCGCCGTATCGATGGTACTGGGCAGCACCGCGTTCACGGTGATCGCGCTGTCTTTGACTTCGGCGGCCGCGGTCCGCACCAGGGCATTCAAGCCGGCTTTGGAGACGTTGTAGGCCGAGAGGTTCGCTCCCTGATCCACACCGGCGCGCGAGCCGATGGCGATGATGCGGCCCTTTCCCGTGGAAACCATGTGCGCGAGCCCGGCGCGAAAGACGAAGAAGGCCGCATTGAGATTCATCGCCATCATGCTATTCCATGTGTCGTCGGTGGTCTCTTGAACTGGCTGGCCGCCGGCAAACCCACCCATGACGTGGACAATCACATCCAGCCGTCCGGTCGATTCCACGAGGTTGCCGACGACCCTCTTCGCCGCGTCCGGCTGGGTAAGATCTGCTTCGAGAGGCAAGAAGCCTGGCGGCTTTTCCTTACCTGTCCACGACCGCGCGACGCCGCCCACCGTGGCTCCTGCCTGAAGAAACACGCGAGTAACCGTCTCGCCCAGGCCACCGGTCGCGCCTGTAATTAGAACTACCTGGCCCGTTAAATCAGGGTGCATCGAAATCATCCCTCATTGTATATCCTGGGTTCATGTCCCAAGCGCTGCCGCGACTGCGAATGAACCTCGATTTCATGCCATCCCCCGTACCCGATCGACCGGGTTTGCTGATTCGAGATCCGTATCATTACTCCGACGCGACGCTGATTATTCCGCCCAGTCTCATCCCCTGTTTGCAGATCATGGACGGGTCGCACACCGATCTGGAATTGCGCGAGCTTTTGGTTCGCATCACCGGCGATCTTCAGGTGGGCTCACTGGAAGAACATCTCTTACAGACCCTGGACGCCGCGGGCTTCTTTGAAAACGAAACCTATGCGGAGTTACGCGAATTACGGCAGCGCGAGTTCGCCGAATCGCCCGTTCGCGAACCGGCGCACAGCGGCTCCGGGTATCCGGATGAGATTGACCCTTTGCGCGAGACACTCAATCAATGGTTGGATGGCGAGCCGCCGCATGCAGCGAACGGCAACTTGCTGGGCATAGCCGCGCCGCATGTCAGCCCCGAGGGCGGATGGCAGTCTTACCGTGCAGCCTATAGCGCGCTGACATCCGAATACGCCGATCGAACCTTCGTCGTGCTGGGTACCTCGCACTATGGGGCACCGTCGAAGTTCGGCCTTACGCGCAAGAGTTATGCGACGCCGATGGGCGCGTCACGCACCGATATCGCGCTTGTCGATGAGCTGGCGTCGAAGGCACCCGGCGCGGTCCTGATGGAAGACTATTGCCACGCCGTGGAGCACTCCATCGAGTTTCAGGTTCTCTTTCTGCAACACCTTTTTGGACCCGAGGTGAAGACGGTGCCGATCCTGTGCGGTTCGTATGCTGAGAGCATATACGAAGGTGGGAAGCCCGAAGATGACGAGGAGGTGGAGAGGTTTCTCGGCGCGCTGGGAGAGGTGGCGGCGAGGGAAGGGAATCGGCTGATGTGGGTTCTTGGTATCGACATGGCTCACATGGGCCGCCGCTACGGCGACGGGTACGCCGCCTTAGCCGAGCGAGGCGAGATGCTTACTGTTGGCGGCCGCGACCGCGAACGTATCGAGCGGCTCAACGCCGGCGACTCGCACGGTTTTTGGGATCTGGTGCAGCAGAACCAGGACGACTTGAAGTGGTGCGGTTCCGCGCCGATCTATACGTTTCTACGCGCCGTGCCGCAGGCGCGCGGAACGCTGCGCCGCTACGAGCAGTGGAACATCGACGAAGAGAGCGTGGTCAGCTTCGCAGGCATCGCCTTCCACGCTTGAACCCACTTACACCTGTTCCGGTACGACGAACGGAGCGCGATAGTCGCGAGTGACTAACATGTTCGCTTCGTCGTCGCCGAGGAAGCGTCCACGCGAACGATCCATGCGCACGGTGCGGCCGACGCGATAGCTGATGTTCGCGAGGTGGCAGAAGGCGGCGGCGCGCGCGCCGATGGCGATCTCCGCATTCAGCTTGGTATAGTCGCGGGACTTCACTTGGTCGAGGAAGTTCTTCATGTGCGGCTCAGTATCGCCGGGGTCGGGCTTGCCTTCCATCGCCTTCTCATACCGCTCTTTGCCACCGGCGCCGGCACCGCGGGCTGCATCGCCACTGATGCTGCCGGCCGAGCTTTTGTAGACCTGGAAGCCGGTGTGATCGAGCGTCATGAACCCGAGCTCACCGAAGAAGATGTTGCCGACATAGTTGGGCTTGATGACCGCGTCGAGGCTCTCCGGAGCAGTGGGCAGATTGCGGACATCGAACGTCATCTGCGCCTCGCCGAAATCGAACGAAGTCTGCTGCGTGTTAGGCGTCTCCTGGTCGTCCTTCCAGATAAACTTGCCGCCCGAGGAACTCACCGAAACCGGCCAGTCCGTCCGATTCAGTCCCCATAGGGCGATGTCCATCTCATGGACACCCTGATTGCCGATATCGCCGTTGCCCGTCTCCCAGAACCAGTGCCAGTTATAGGCAAAGCGGTTTTTGGTGTACGGCCGTATCTGCGCCGGGCCGAGGAAGGTGTCCCAGTTGAGGCCGGCGGGCACGGGCTCCTCCGGCGCGTGACCGATGGAGAACCGGCGGCGATCGCCGATGCCGCGGGCGTGATAGATCTGGCCAATGGCACCTTCGCGGAGTAACTGGATGGCGCGGATCTTATGCGGCATGGACCGGCTCTGCGATCCAACCTGGACCATCCGTTTGTACTTCCGCGCCGCCTCCACTACTTTGCGCGCCTCGTAGAGGTTGTGCGTAGCGGGCTTCTCTACGTAGACGTCTTTACCGGCCTGGCAGGCCCAGATGGTGGCCAGGGCGTGCCAGTGGTTGGGCGTTGCGATGGACACCGCGTCGACGTCCTTGGATTCGAACATGGCGCGCATGTCCGGATACTCGGCGGGCTTCTGTCCACTCTTCTTCTGCACGAAGGAGACGGCACGCTCGCGGGCGGCCTGATTGACGTCGCAGACGGCAACAATACGCGCGTCTCCCGGCAGGTTGGAGTAGTACTCCATGTGATCGGTACCCCGCCCACCGAGGCCGACAATGCCGACCTGCACCCGATCATTGGCCCCGAGGATGGGAAATCGCGCCGTGGCGATCGCCGCCGCAGCCACCCGAACAAAAGTCCGTCTCGCCGTATTCGTTTCCATGCCGCACAATTCTACTATGGGTGCCGGGCGGCGTGTTGGTTCATCAAAAAATCGTGTTGAAGTGTTGAAAGAATTTAACTGGACTTATTTGTAAAGCGTTGATAGTTAAGCGGTTACCGATATTTTCAAAAAATCGACGGTGTTGAAAGTGTTGAAAGATTTCCGGTCGGTTGAATTGGCCGCGGACGGGCTTGATTGTCAAAGAACTGTGGGACTCACCTGCCGACGTTTGAATGAAGGCGGACGAGTACTCTCGCGCGGGTATTAGATCATGCGTGGCGGCGCAATTGTTTCGGGTGAATTGATAAGTGCTTGAGGGTAAGGGGAAAATAGATGCTTTCGGCGAGGCACTGGGGCAGACCGTGGGGCTGGTCTGCCCGGTGAGAGGAACGTTATTTCTTGTCGACGTCGACGGTTTTTTCGTGGGTTGCTGTTTTCCCGTTGGGACCGGTGACGGTGGTGGACTTCGTGTAGCCGTCGGCGGTCTTGGCGTAAGTCGTGGATTTATCGGCCGATTTACCGTTGGCGCCTGTTACCGAAGTGTCGGCGGTGCGGGTGCCATCGCCTTTGCTAACGGACTTATCGAAGCTTCCGGTGTTGCCGGCCTTGGAAGTGTAGGTACCGTTCACGTCGCGGCCATCGGCAGTCTTGGTGATGGTGCCGGATTTGGTGGCGGTGCGCCCGTTGGGACCGGTTGACGAGCTGTCAAATGTGCCTTGGCCTTGGCCGGTGCGGGTTACGGTGCGGTCCTTACTAACAGTTTTACCGCCAGCACCGGTGGCACTGTAAGTGCTGTTGCGCTGGCCGTTGCCAGCAGTTGTTGTCTTGCTCCATGTCCCTGTACCCCTACGGTTCGTGTAGCTACCGCTGCGACTGCGCGAACGCTGCGCGAAGGCCGATTCCTGGGCCGTGGTGAATAACAGAGCCGCTCCTAACGCTGTTGCAATTATTGTTTTTGTTTTGGTCATTGAGCCATTCTCCTGCTGTTACTAACACGGAGGCTGGCCTTCGGTTTCGTTTTATCGCCATTTGAAGAGCCGGAGTGCTAGGAGAAATCCGACCACAAGCCAGCCGGAAATCACTGCCAACTGCCAGGTCATTGCGGTAAGTGGTTGACCTTGCAGCATGTTGGACCCCGGCGGCGCGTTGCAAGGCGCGGTCGGCGAGCAGGCGCACTGTCCGCGCCTCGGGGTTGGTGTCGTCGAATTTCATCGAAGAGGCAGTCCCGGCACCGGCGAAGTCCGCGTCGCGAACCGCAAGGAGAGTGCACCCGATGTATTTGTGTGAAGAAGCGAAAGCGGGCATTGACCTTCTTTCCATGTTTCCGCGAAGATGAGCTATGCTCGGCAGAGCCAAATTGCTCAGCTGCGTGCTATCGATAGTCACATTCGCGCAGCCGACCGTGAGACCTCCTGAAGTGATCCACTGGTGCGCGCAGCACTGCACGACCCTGAGACTCGACGACGGGCCTCCGCTTAACAAGCTGCATTACGGCAATCGGGGGGCTGGTGCGATCTGGGTTGTGCAGAAGTTTGACGCCGGGGAAATACTGATGGAGCGCACCGACTTCGGCCGCTATCCCGGCAGAGCAATCGTTCACGGACAACTGTCGCCGGACGGCAACCGCGTCGTAAATGGTGTGATCGACTGGGTCTATCATCCGTGCTGCGGACTCGGCAAGGCATCGTTTGAGGCCGCTTGGGGCGCTGCCCTGAATACAGTCCCCGGCAGCGATGCCGAGAGACAACGCATGGCGGTCACGTCGAGACTGCCCTCCGGCTTGCCTCCGCCGGCGAGGGAGGCGCCTCCGGCCGGGGGTGTCACCGTCTCAAGTACTACGCTAAGGGTCGTGCCCACGCTCCCGGCCAGGCCACCTCCAACCCCGACCTACGCCACCCCGCTCGACGGCGAGTACTTCGCGACGACAGGCAACTACTACTTCGGCGGGCAAACAAGGCATCCGATCCGGGTAACTACGCAGGGCAATCGAGTCTCTATCGTTCGCCTGCTGCCAACATCGGCTGGCACCCCACAACAGGCATTGCCCGACGGCGATCCGTTCCTACAGGGAGCCTACACATCCGGGCGTGTGACGGGAGCTCTCGCATCCAATGCCCAGGGCTCCTGGGCGGCCGTGATCGTAAATGTGCTAAACCCGGATCACATTCAAATCGACGGGACCAACTATTACCGGTACGCCGAATCCGTCGGCAGTATGGACTGTGATGCGGGGAACCGGTACCACGTCGAGCATCCGTTTGCTCTGAAGCGCGGCATGATCGCGGTCCTCGACAAGAATCCGGCGCAGGCGGCTTGCTGGTTCGGCGTGGCGGCTGTCCAAGGCAACCGAGTGGCCCAGAACAACTACGGGCAGGCACTGTACGAGGGGCGGGGCATAAAACAGAACCACGACGAGGCGTTTCAGTGGATTCTGAAGAGTGCGACTCAGGGTGAGTTCGGCGGCCAATTGAACCTTTCGCGAATGTACCAGCTCGGTCAGGGCACAGCGAAAGACGAAGAGAATGCCGTTTACTGGTTTCGCGTCGCATCGCGGAATCCGGCCGCGCCGGAATCGATGCGCAGAGCTGAGGCCGCGCGCATAATGCCAGAACTCATGGGAGCTGTACTAAGGTATGCTTTCCTGCGTTCGCCAGCCTGCGATGCTTCGATTCTGGACACGCCCGCGCAGGACGCACGGCGACGCGAGTACATCAGCGAAGAAGGGATCGATTGCAGCTTCCGCTAGGAGTGGCAGAACTGAGTTGGTAAGAGCGGTGAAAGTACAACCCTTCGGGGCAGCTGCACCGCGGCGGCTGCACGAATCTGGTCCAGCGCGATCGCCGGTTTGGTCTGAAAAGTTCAACTTCTCCGCAAGACTGGCGGGTAACTACCACCGAATGTCGACCCTTCTTCGGAAAGCCGATGACGTCCACAATCCAGGCAACCACCGACCGATGCTTCTGCATCGTAGGTAAGAAGACCTAGGATTAGGATAAGCGGCCGATGAACCGCCCTTGCATCTGGGTGAGCGAGTGCGGATCTTCATCTCGATGTCAGGCTTGATTCGTAGCCGAGGGGAGGATCTTCCAGTTGTGCGGCAGTAATTCTTCAACCCGATTGATCGGGTGCATGGCGATCCGCGTCAGCACATCGCGGAACCAGGCGAAC
>JBDTMC010000148.1:0-15808 GCA_039934475.1 Bryobacteraceae bacterium
CGCAAAGATCGACACGTCCGGCTCTATTCGTTGGAGTATCACGAAGCCTACGAAGACGCCATTGCTCACACCAACTCCAAGCACGCGCCTTGGTATGTCGTCCCGGCGAATCAGAAATGGGTGCGTAATGCGGCCATCAGCGAAATCCTCGTGAAAACGCTGCATGACCTCGACCCGAAGTTTCCCAAGCCGTCTTACAACGCCGCTGACATCCCGGCCCGCTTTTAGTAAGCCAGAGCCTTGGCCGCCGTGGACAATCGATTGATCCCATCGAACGCCGCTGTCTTGTAGCATTCCGCCAGAGTTGGATAGTTGAACACAGTGTGCACAAAGTAATCCACGCGGCCGCCATAGGCGATCACCGCCTGGCCAATGTGGATTAACTCACTGGCGCCCTCGCCAATGATATGCACGCTGAGTAATTTCAGTGAGTCCTGGTGGAAAATCAACTTCATCAGCCCGGTGGTGTCGCCGATGATCTGTCCGCGCGCAATTTCCCGGTAGCGTGCTTTGCCAATCTCGTAAGCCACACCTTCCTGAGTGAGTTCTTCTTCGTTCTTGCCCACCATCGAGATTTCCGGAATGGTGTAAATGCCGTAGGGAAAAAGCGCCGGCACGCTGGTTGCCGGGATGTTGAACGCATGGCACGCAGCCAGCCGGCCTTGTTCCATCGACGTTGAAGCCAAACTCGGGAAACCGATCAGATCGCCCACCGCGTAGATGTTCGGAACCACGGTCTGATAGTGCTCGTTCACGGACAACCGTCCACGGTCATCCGGTTCCAGACCCGCCGCCGGCAGGTTCAAGCGGCCGGTGGCGCCAGTACGGCCGATGCTGTACAGCGCTTTTTCGGTGATCACCTGCTTGCCGCTGGCCAAAACAATGCGAACCCGCTCCCCGTGTTCGTCCTCAATCGTCTCGATACCGCTTACCTCTTCGCCCAAGCGCAGAGTCACGCGGTTCTCACGCAGATGGTACGCCAGCGCGTCAACAATTTCGGCGTCCACAAAGGGCAACAACCGCGGCCGTTTGTCGATCAGCGTCACCCGTACCCCAAGCGCGGCGAACATGCTCGCATACTCACAGCCCACCACGCCCGCACCGACAACGGTCAGCGTCTTCGGCAAGCGGTCCAGACTAAGCAAATCGTCGCTCAGCAGAATGCGCCGGCCATCGAAGGGAATGTGCTCGTCTTTGGTCGCTTCGGTTCCCGTCGCCACCACAATCGCGTCTGAGGTGACTTCCCGCCTCCCGCGCCCGTCCACAAAGTCGAGGATCAATGAGTGCGGTCCGCTGAATGTCGCCGTCGCCGCCAGCAGTTCTACCTGGTTGCGCATCAACTGGTGCCGCGTAACGTCAATCTCGTGCCGGATCACCTTATCCATGCGCACCAGCAGATCCTGCATGGTGATGTTCTGCTTGACAGTATAGGAAGCGCCGTAGAATTCGCGCTCGCGATAACCAGAAAGGTCCAGGACAGCTTCGCGCAGCGTCTTACTGGGTATAGTGCCGGTGTTGACGCTGACGCCACCCAGAACCGTTTTCCGCTCCACCAGCGCGACGCGTTTGTCGAGCTTGGCGCCTTGGATAGCGGCACGCTGACCAGCCGGACCAGAGCCGATCACCAGCAGGTCGTAGTCGAACTCGGGCATTCCGCTCCCTGACCTCCTAAAAGTTCCGGGACACGGAACGTACACTGGTCCGCCACCCGCCTCGCTTTTCTATTGTAGACCGTCGGGGTTACTCGATTGTGACCTTCACTGGTTGTTCAATCAGTTTCGGTTCTTTGCCTGCCGTCAGCACCATGAGGCTGTAGCGGCCGGCCTTAGCCGATGGAGGAACCGTGAACTTGATCCCGGTGGCTGTCTGTTCCGACATCGGTATCTTGATGTCGTTCTTGCCATCCGTGAAATACAGTTCCGCCACGTAAGCCTTATCGAGGTTTTCGCCGGTGACTGTGAGGGCGTCACCTGCTTTGCCGGTCATAGGATCAACGGACAAAAGTCTGGGTGTCTGGGCTTGCGCGCTACTTACCTGCGGCGCGATCAACATCATCGCCACAAGCGCCGGAACTATAAAAGACAATCTCATCTGAATTGTCCTCCATCAAGATCCTATACCTTAAAGGCCGCGAATGCAACATCGACTTGTGGGAAATTTCTACGTACGCGCGGGGCGGCAAAATCCGCTATTCTGACCCCACGGATGCTTCAACACTGGCGCCTTTGGCTCGCACTCGCTCTTCTGATTCTGCCCGCCCTGACGCTGATCCCGCGCCTGGGAATCCAGGGAGACGAAGCTCTCTTCGCGCCCGGGATCTATGGCCAGATCCCGATCGCAGCCCGCGCCGGGAATGTGCCTGTCATGCTGATGTCCTACGTCGGCGCGTTGAAATCCTGGCTGATGTGGCCGGTATTCGCCGTCTGGCAACCTTCGGTCTGGTCGCTTCGGATACCGCCGCTCCTGCTCGCCGCCGCCACCGTCATGATCTTCGCCGGGATTCTAAAAGGCATCTCCGGTAAACGTGCCGCCGCCGCCGGGGCGCTCCTGTTGGCCACTGATCCCTCGTTCCTGCTCACCACCACCTTCGATTGGGGGCCCGTCGCCCTGCAACTCTTCCTCACCTGCGCGGCCGTTCTGCTCCTACTACGGCAGCGTCCCGCGTGGGCCACATTCCTCCTTGGCTTACTCCTTTGGAACAAAGCGATCGCAGTCTGGATCCTGATTCCTGCCGCGCCGGTGCTCCTCTTCGCCATCCCCCGCCGCCGCCTCGCCGTCTGCGCTCTCACCTTCTGTGCCGGCGCCTCACCATTTCTCTGGTACAACGCCACTCACAACCTGGCCACCTTCCGCGATAACGGCAAGCTCTCCGCGGAACATCTGACTTACAAAGCGTCCGTAGCCCGAGATACTCTCGATGGCTCCGCTCTGTTCGGTTATCTCGTCACTGAGGGTAACTCCCCATTGCCGCGGCGCAGCCTCGCCGCCGTTGCCGCGCTGGTCGCCCTCGCCTTCCTCCTCATCCGTGGTCCCTACCGCCGTTTGGCCCTGGTCCTGACGCTGGTTGCCTTTACCTCGTGGCTGTTCATGTGTCTATCTGGTGGTGGCTGGGGCGCCCATCACATCGTGCTTCTGTGGCCCGCGGCGCAGGTCCTGATTGCGTTGGCATTGGCCGGCCTCGAACGGCGGGTCGCGATCGCCATCGGCGCCCTGCTCGTTCTCTCCAACGTTGCCGTCACCGCTCGCTATGTTCAACTGGCCGAGACCGCCGGCCCGGCCCCGCTGTGGTCGGACGCCATGGAGCCGCTTACCCGAACCCTGCAACAGCTTCAACCCACAGAAGTTGTCGCGGTGGACTGGGGCATCGCTCATCCGCTCTTGCTCCTCTCCGCCGGCCGTCTCCCGATCTCGATTGCGGACCCACCGAAGCTCCGCGAGTCGCTAACCCTTGGCGCCGTCATCGTCACCCGCCCGGACGGGCATGAAGTGCAAGCGGGCCGCAACGCTCAGCTGCGCGCCATCGCTACGCCATCGTGTGAGCAACGCCTCTCCGACTCCCACGGCCGCCCGGCGTTTCTGCTTCTCCGCTTCGACGCTCCGTGCCGCTGACGCTTAGCCCCGTCCCCAATTCGGCTTGTCGAGATCGGCGCGGTCCTGCGTCTCCGCCATCCATTTCTTCAACAACGCGCGGAGTTCCCGAATCCGGGCGGCCTGCGCCGGGTCTCCGGCCAGGTTTCTCTCCTCCAGAGCATCGTGTCGCATGTCAAAGAGCTGTGTCGTCTCCCTGCCTGCGACGTTGTATAGAATCAGCTTCCAAGCGTCGGTACGCACCGCCCGCTGAAAGTCCTTGTAAGCGAGAAACACCGAATCGCGTACGTGCTTGTGCTTACCGGTGATGGCCGGCATCAGGCTTTTTCCCTCAACCGATTCCGGCGTCCTCAGACCTGTCATGTCGCAAAATGTGGGGAACAGGTCCATCAGATAACACAACGAGTCGACACGTTTCCCTCGCGGCAACCCCGGCCCGCCAATTACTAAGGGCACACGGATACTGTGGTCGTAGAGGTTCTGCTTGCCCATCAACCCGTGTTGCCCCAGCGCAAGCCCATTGTCGGAGGCGAAGACCACGATGGTGTCATCGGCGCGTCCACTCTTCTCCAACGCCTGCAGAACGCGGCCCATTTGTTCATCCACCTCGGTGATCATGGCGTAGTACCCGGCAATACTCTGTCTGACGCTGTCCGGGGTGCGCGGAAACGGACCTAGTTGCTCATCCCTGATTTCTAGTTCCCCGTTGTCGAACGGATGCCGCGGCAGGAAGTTCTTTGGCAGCGGGATCTTCTGCCACGGATAGAGGTTCGCGTACTTCGCCGGCGCCATGCGTGGATCGTGTGGCGCGGTATAAGCAACGTATAGGCAGAACGGGTCGTCACCCTTGTAGTGCTCCAGGAAATTCACGGCCGCGTCGCTGAATAGTTCACTTGAGAATTTGGCCCCCGTGCGGCGAGCATCCTCGGGATACTTGCCCGACCTGTCGAAGTCAGCCACAGGAACCTGCAGGTGATCCGACATGCCGCCGAAGAAGATACTTCCGCCGTCGCTGAAACAGCGCGCGTAGAGTGCCTCGCCGTTATGCCACTTACCGGTTCCGAACGTTCGATAGCCGTTCTGCCGCAGCAACTCCGGAAACATCACGAACGGGCGCGCCACCGAGTCTGCCCCCGCGCGTGGATTCACGATACTGTCTGTGACGTGGAACAGTGATTGTCCAGTCATCAGCATCGCCCGGCTTGGTGCGCAGACGGCGCCAATAGTCCCGCCCATGATGCAAGCCTTGGTGAACGTCACTCCCCGCCGAACCAGTCTGTCCATGTTCGGCGTGTGGATCCCGCTATTATTCAGCGCGTGCAAGGTATTGAACCTCTGATCGTCAGTGAACAGAAAGAGAATGTTCGGACGCCGCGTAGGAACTGCCCTGCCGGCGCCGGGCAATGCGCCAGCGGCCATGCGAAGCAGATTGCGGCGAGTGATCGGCATCGTGGAAGGCTCCCTCTAAACATTATCTGGAATCTGTGTGCATCGCCTTTTGGCTGTATCCTATTCCTCACATGCAGAAACTCCTCGCGGTCGTTCTCCTCGGCGTCTCTCTTTCTCCAGCCGCCGAGATCATCGACGACAGTGCCAATTGGAAGATCCGCCGCGAAGCCACTAACCATTCCCAGATCATGCGCATCCTGCACGTGCTCACGGATCGCTATGGCCCCCGCCTGACTGGCTCGTCCAACCACGTCGACGCCGCCAATTGGGCTGCCGTTCAAATGACTGATTGGGGTCTCAAGAACGCGCACCTGGAACCCTGGAAGGTCGGCCATCCGGGCTGGGCCAACCAGCGGGCCTCCGGCTATTTGATCTCGCCTGTCAAAGATAATCTCACGCTCGAAGTCCTCGCCTGGACACCCTCCACCAATGGCGCGGTTGCCGCCAGTATCGTGCAACTTACTCCGCCCCTGGAATCGACGAAAGAGGAACTCACTGCCTGGCTGGACGCCAACAACGATCGTGTCAAAGGCAAGATCGTCATGCTCGGCAAGGCGGCGGTCATCCCCATCGCATTCAACCCTGTCACCAAGCGCGTGGACGACTCCGAAATGAAGGCTCGCGTCGATCCAATCAACCCCGCGCCGATGTTTCCGGGTCGCGCCAGATCGGCCACCGCACCCACTGGAAACCTCACTGCCGACGATCGCGAGCAGATGCTGAATACATGGCTGGTAACGAATCGGGCCCTTCTGCGCATCGTCGATGCCGCTCGCGAACTCGGCCAGATCCGCGCCCTTCACAACTCGACTTTCGACGTCTCCAGGTCAGTACCCGCCGTGGCGCTTCGTAACGAAGACTACGGCCGCATCCAGCGCCTGCTTGCCGACGCCCTCGACGTACAGGCGCAATTCGACATCGTCAACCGAAGTTACCCCGAAGGCGAAACCAGTTACAACGTGGTGGCTGAGATCCCAGGTAGCGATAAGGCCGCTGAGGTTGTGATGCTCGGCGCCCACCTCGATTCCTGGCACCCTGCCACGGGAGCTACAGACAACGCCATCGGCTGCGCCACTATGATGGAAGCCGCCCGGATCATTCAGTCGCTTGGCCTCAAGCCCCGCCGCACCATCCGCGTCGCGCTATGGTCCGGCGAAGAGCAGGGTTTGCTCGGATCGCTAGCCTACGTCAAAGAGCACTTCGGCACCTTTGAAGATCCGCGGCCCGAGTTCCCCTCACTGGTGGCCTACTTCAATGCCGATCTCGGTACCGGACGCGTCCGAGGCGCAGCAGTCTTCGGGCCGGCCGAAGCCGCCACCGTAGTTCGTGAAGCCCTCGCCCCTTTTGAGGACTTGGGCTTGTTAGGCGCAACCGCATCGAAATCCCGTGACGCCGTCGGCACGGATAGTTTTTCGTTCAACGGCGCGGGGCTAGCCGGAATCATTATGATGCAGGACCCCATCGAATATTTCGCCGCCAGTTGGCACAGCAACCTCGATACCTACGAGCGCATCATCCCAGACGATGCCGTGAAATCGAGTATCGCCATAGCCGCGGCAGTTTGGCACATCGCCAATCGCGATGAACCCTTGCCCAGGTTTTCCCCAGAGACGATGCCCCCGCCCACTAAGGCTCCGGCCAAATAGGAGCCATTGGCTGTATCCTATTTCTCAAATGCAGAAACTCCTCGCCGTCGCTCTCCTCACCGTGTCCCTCGCCCCCGCCGCCGAGGTCATCGACGACAATGCCAACTGGAAGATCCGCCGCGAAGCCACCGAGCATTCGCGCATCATGCGCACCCTGCACATGCTCACGGATCGTTATGGTCCGCGCCTCACCGGCTCTCCCAACCACGTCGATGCCGCCAAATGGGCCGCTGCGCAAATGACCGAGTGGGGTCTCCAGAACGCCCATCTTGAACCTTGGAAGTTCGGCCATCCCGGCTGGCTCAACCAGCGCGCCGCCGGCTATCTGATCTCGCCCGTCAAAGACAATCTCACGTTCGAGGTTCTCGCCTGGACCCCGTCCACCAACGGTGCAATCTCCGGCAGCATCGTGCAACTGATCCCGCCACAGCAACCGAGCAAAGAAGAACTCACCAACTGGCTGGACGCAAATAAAGATCGTGTCAAAGGAAAGATCGTCATGCTCGGGAAGGCCGCAGTGATCCCGGTGGCTTTCAACCCGGTGAACAAGCGCATGGAGGACTCGGAAATCAAGGCGCGTGTCGACCCAACCAATCCCGCGCCGATGTTCCCTGGCCGCGGCGGTCCTCCCACAACGCCGGAGGGTAAACTGACGGCCAACGAACGCGAGGAGATGCTGAACGCCTGGCTGGCGGCAAACCAGTCATTGATACGCCTGAATGACGCCGGCCGCGAACTGGGCCAGATCCGCGCCTTCAATAACCGTACGTTCGATGTTGCTAAAGCCGTCCCCACTGTCGTCCTGCGCAATGAAGACTACGGCCGCATCGAACGCCTGCTTGCTGACGCTCTCGACGTGCAGGCACAATTCGACATCGTCAACCAGACGTATCCCGATGGCGACACCAGCTACAACGTTGTCGCCGAAATACCCGGCAGCGACAAATCCTCGGAAGTCGTCATGCTCGGCGGCCACCTCGATTCCTGGCACTCCGCCACGGGAGCTACCGATAACGCCATCGGTTGCGCCACCATGATGGAAGCCGCTCGCATCATCCAGTCGCTGGGGCTCAAGCCCCGCCGTACGATTCGTGTCGCCCTATGGTCCGGTGAAGAGCAAGGGTTGCTCGGCTCTAAAGCCTACGTGAAGGAACACTTCGGAGCGTTTGAAGATCCGAAGCCAGAATTCAGTTCCTTAGTTGCGTATTTCAATATCGATTCCGGCACCGGCCGCGCTCGCGGCGCTGGAGTCTTTGGCCCACCCGAATCCGCTACCGTCGTGCGCGAAGCCCTCGCGCCTTTCGAAGACCTCGGCGTGATGGGAGCCACCGCGTCCAAATCCCGCAATCCTGGCGGCACCGACAGCACATCGTTCAACGCCGCCGGTCTAGCCGGTATCGGCATGATGCAAGATCCCATCGAGTACGGCAGCGCCACCTGGCACACCAATCTCGATACCTATGAACGCATCATTCCCGAAGACGCCTTGAAGTCGAGTATTGCCATCGCGGCTGCCGTATGGCATGTCGCCAACCGCGAAGAACCGCTGCCGAGATTTTCCAAAGAGAAGATGCCGGAGCCGCCTAAGACCCCGGCCAAGTAATCGCGGCGACTTACTTCTTGCGAGCGATGACTCGCTTGGCCGCCGCGACAACGTTTACGGCCCGCAGCCCGTATTTATCCAGCAATTCGTCCGGAGTGCCTGACTCGGCGTAGGTATTCTCTACGCCGACAAACTCCATCACGCACGGATTCGTCTCCGCAACCACCTGCGCCACCCGGATGCCCAGGCCGGCGTCCACCAGGTGCTCTTCGCAAACCACAATCGCACCCGTGTCCGCAGCCGCTTTCGCGATAGCGTCACGGTCCAACGGCTTGATTGTATGGAAGTCCAGGACGCGCGCGGAAATTCCCTCGACCGCCAGCGAATCCGCCGCGCGTATGGCCTCGGCTACCAACAGGCCCGTCGCGATCAAAGTGACATCCGAGCCGTCAAGCAACTGCTCTGCCTTTCCGATCTCAAATTTGTGATCGGCTGAATAAATGATCGGGCACTTCACGCGTCCCGCACGGATAAATACCGGTCCGTCATGTGCCGCAGCCAGTCGCACTATCGCCGCCATTGAGGGATCGTCCGCCGGCGAAAACACTGTGAAACCGACCAGGGAACAGCCCAATGACAAATCCTCCACCGACATCTGGGAAGGCCCGTCCTCGCCAATGGAAATACCGCTGTGCGTACCTACAATCTTTAGGGGAGTCCGGCCATAGGCGGCTGTAATCCGCAGTTGCTCGAAGCCTTTGTTCAGCAGAAACGCGGAGAAACTGGAGGCGAACGCGATCTTCCCGCTGGCCGCCAACCCGCTGCCGATCGCCACCATGTTCGCTTCGGCAATGCCGCATTCAAAGAAGCGATCCGGAAACGCTTTGGCGAATGTATGTGTGTAAGTGGACTTAGACAGATCCGCGTCCAACACCACGACGTTCGGATTCTCGTGTCCCAGTTCTGCCAGCGTCCGTCCAAAGGACTCCCGCGTGGCCGGCCCCATCTTCAGTTCGTACTTGGTTTCGGTAGCCATTTATGCCAGCTCCTTCAGCGCCGCTTCCATCTCCGCCGCGTTGGGCGCGGTTCCATGGAACTTCGGATTGTTCTCCATGAACGAAACGCCCTTACCCTTTACCGTGTGCGCAATGAGGATCGTCGGCTTGCTCTTGGTCGCCGCAGCCTCTGTAAACGCATTCTGTAGCGCCGTGATATCGTGCCCGTTCACTTCCACCACGTGCCACCCGAACGCTTTCCACTTGTCTACAATCGGCTCCAGTTCCATGATGTCTTTTACAAAGCCATCCAACTGGATGCGGTTATAGTCCAAAATCGCGACGATGTTATCCACGCCATGGAAGGCGCCGAACATCGCTGCCTCCCAAATCTGGCCTTCCTGAATTTCGCCATCGCCCAGCACCACGTACACTCGCGTCGGGCTCTTGTCCAGGCGCGCCGCCAGCGCCATCCCGGTGCCCAGCGACAGGCCCAGGCCGAGGGAGCCGGTGGACCCTTCCAGCGAGGGGATAAACCGCATGTCCGGATGCCCCTGGTAAATCGAACCCAGTTGCCGCAGCGTGTTCAACTGGTCCAATGGGGTGTACCCGCACATTGCCAGTATCGAATACAGAACCGGCGCCGCATGTCCCTTCGACAACAGGAACCGGTCGCGGTCCGGCCATTTGGGATTGCTCGGATCGTGGCGCATCACGTCGTAGTAGAGCGTTACCAGAATCTCTACCGCCGACAGCGACCCGCCGGGATGTCCCGACTTGGCCGCGCCGATCATCTCGATGATGTGCCGGCGAACCGATTTCGCAATTGCCTGCAATTCTTCGACATTATGTGTTTTCGTCATGGACCTGTTTTTCAATGTAACATATGAGAATTTCAGGTCTGTGAATGACTTAGGTTATGCGAATCCATCTCTTTGAATTCGAAGACCTGCCCTGGTTCCCGGCGGTCCTGCGCAATGCAATGACCGCCTACCTCGCGGCCTCCTGGAAGATGCTGCCCGTCGGCGTAGCGTGGGCCCCGCTACTACAGCGCGCCCTCGCCGCAAGTCCGGTTCCGCGCGTCATTGACCTTTGCTCCGGCTCCGGTGGCCCATTACCCGAAGTTCTGGCCGCACTTAACCAGCCCCCTCTCGCGGTTGTTCGAACTGATCTCTACCCATCCTCGACTGACATCCTTGCCGTTGACGCCCGGCATGTTTTCGAAGCCACCCGCCGCCATCCCGTCGCCCTTCTGCTCACGGTTATCGTCCCGTTATTGGTGCTCGTCCTGACGCCGCGCGTCCGCCCAGTCCGCCCCCTGGCGTTGCTCTTCACCTACCTCATCCCCATCCTGCCGCTGCTGATTGCCTGGGACGGCTTCGTCTCCCACCTCCGCACCTACTCGGTGGACGAACTCAAATCCTTCACCGCCGAGCTCTCAGCCCCAGGCTATGCCTGGGAAGCGGGTGAACTCTCACTGCCCGGCGCTCCATTCCGGTTGCCATACGTCATTGGGCTCCCGGTTTCGCCAGCGATGCCGTAAGTGCGGCGGATATCGGCCAAAGTCAAAACGCCTACCAGCAAGTCAGCGTTGGCCCGGCTCACTACAGGCAGCGCCGGAAACGGTCCGAATCGCCGCAACGCCGTATCCAAAGACAGGTCGCGGTACAGCCGTGGGGCACTCACAGGCACTGCGGTCTCGCCCAAAGTCCCTTCGCCCAACTGCCCGGAATCCACCCATCCCCAGGCGCCCTTTCCCTCCCGCACCAGTACGCCGCCCCACCCCAGACGGGCGGCCAGTTCCAGAGCCTCAGGCCCAGGCGACTCCGCCCCCAGCACAGGCCACGGCGGCGGCTGCATCGCGTCTTCCACTCGCAACGCCCGTTGCTCGCGCTCATGCTCCAGCGAAGGCAAATCCAACCCCTCGTGGCGCGCTATCAGATCGGCGAACGCCTCCGGCTGCAACCGCCGCGACACCAGGTACGACACAATGTTCGCCACCATCACCGGGACAATGATCACATAGCTCGCACTGACTTCGAACACCATGAACACGCTTGTCATCGGGGCGCGGAAGATCCCCGCGAAGAACGTTCCAATCCCCACCAGCACGTACGCGCTCGGAGCGCTCACCGGGGCCGGCCAGTAGTGCTGTGCCAGTGCGCCCATGCCGCCGCCGATCATCGCTCCGGTAAACACCGTCGGCGCAAACATCCCGCCCGGCGTGCCCGCGCTGAAGCAAAGCAGAGTCACCACAATCTTCGCCATTGCCAGTGCCAGCAGGAACTGCCACGTGAAGCGGTTGTGCAGAGCGCTGTCGATCCCCTGATACCCGCTGCCTAAGACCTGAGGCAGCCATAGACCCACGAACCCCACCACCAGGCCTGCCGCCATCGGAGCATACAGCGTCACCTTGCCGGGGTGCGCCGCCACCCGCGATTTCAGCCAACCGGCCGTGCGCGTGAATAACGCCGCCAGTAGACCGGTGACGGCCCCGATCATCGCGTACACGATCAATTCGGAGGGATGCGTCAGCGTGAACCGCGGGACGTGGAACAGCGGCTCGTTCCCCAAAAACCACCGGCTCACCACAACCGCCGACACCGCCGATAACACAATCGAACCCAATACCTGCGCGTTCCAACTCCCAATCACTTCTTCCATCACGAACAGCACCGCTGTAATCGGCGTGTTGAACGCTGCCGCCAGTCCTGCTGCCGCACCGACGGGAGCAATCCGGCGCATGTTATCGCGTGTCAGCCGGAACACCTGTCCTAACCACGAAGCCGCCGCCGCTCCCATCTGCAGAGCCGGATCCTCAGGCCCGAGCGAGTTTCCCGTTCCGATGGTGAGCGAGCACGCGAGAAACTTTCCCAGGATCGTCTGCGGTGGCAGTATACCGTCGGAGATGTAAATCGCCGCTTTCGTCTGGTTCACACCGCTGCCGCGCGCTGAGCGAAAGACATAAACGATCAGCGCCGTTCCCGCCAAGCCACCGAATGCCGGCGCCAGAATCGTCCGCACCACGCCATGGCCCACGGGGATTCCCAGCAGATACCACCGGATGAACTCGATCACCACGTGAAAGCACACCACCAGCAGTCCGCCGCTGATGCCGATCAGAATGGCCAGCAGCAGGAAGCGGTGCTCTTCCGCCATGGCGAATGGGTTCAACCGTTGCACCCACTTCATCGCGCCAGCCTCCCCATCACCATCGAGAGCGCATCGTCTTTTACCGGTGCCTTAGGGCACACTGCCAGACGCTGCTTCCAAAGTGCCGCCACCACGCCGAGATTCTTATTGACATCGTCGATCACGGGTCGCCGTGCCGGATGATCCAGCAAGCCGCGCGACGCGTTTTCCGCCGCCTGTGCCTCCGCAGGCAGCCGCGGCAAGTCCTGCGTGCACGCCGTTAGCGCGGCTGAGGCCCTTTGCAGTAGAGCCCGGCTTCGCTTGTACTGCTCTACCGTTCCCAGCAAACGCACCGATGGATCCAACTCCGTCACGTCCTCAGCCAGCGACAGGCGCGCCTGAAGCGCCTTGTTTCTTGGGTCGTATCGCACGGCCTGCCGAAACGCTTTCTCCGCGGCGCCATAGTTTCCCGCCGCCATCTCCGCTTCCCCCAATCCTGTCCACGCTTTGGGATCGTCTTTCTCCTCCGCCGCCGCGTCGCGGAACTGCGCCGCCGCCTGGTCCGGAACGCGGTACTTCAGATACCGCGTGGCCAGAGTCATGTGGAGTGCGTGATCCGCGGGCGTATCGGACTCCACCGCCACCAACTCCGCCACGGCCGCCCTTGTCTGTCCGCGGCTGACCAGATAGTCGGCCAGTTCCAGCCGCGCTTGTAGTCGATGGTCCACCGGGGTATCCGCCCACAGTCCATACACCGCCCGATGATAATAAAGCACGGCGTCATTCATGTTGTTGCGTCCCGCCGCGATCCGCGCCAGAGACAGGTTCGCTGCTGCATTCGTCGGATCGGCGGCGAGCGTCTCCGCCAAATACGCTTCCGCCTGCGTCAGCCGGTCTAGCTTCACTAGCGTCAATGCCAAAGCCAGTTCGTATTGCGTGTTGTCGCGGGAAAGAGTAAGTGCGGCCAGGTAGTGCTGGATGGCCTCTTCGTGTTGCCCCAGCCGTGCCAGTTCTACGCCCGTCTGGAACTGCTCGCTCGCCCGGTCCAGGCGCTGCCTGTTCCAGATTTTTGCCAGCGTACCCGTGAACACAAACAACACTACAATCGCGGCGATTACTGCCGCCAGCGTCGCAGGCCCCTCACGTGTTCCGAATACCGTCACGCCCCCAATAGCCGAGCGGCTGGTTTGGCGAAGTAAGTGAGGACGAAGTCGGCGCCCGCCCGCCGGATGCCTATGAGCGATTCCATCATCGCCCGGTCTTGATCGATCCAGCCATTGCGCGCGGCCGCCATGATCATGCTGAACTCGCCGCTCACCTGATACGCCGCGATGGGAACGTCCCACCGCTGCCGCGCCTGCGAAATCAGATCCAGATAGGGCATGGCCGGCTTCACCATGATCATGTCCGCGCCCTCTTCCAGGTCCAGTTCAATCTCGCGCATCGCTTCACGCCCGTTGGCCGGATCCATCTGATACGTCCGCCGGTCCCCAAACTGCGGCGCGGATTCCGCCGCCTCGCGGAATGGTCCGTAAAACGCGCTCGCAAACTTGGCGGCGTACGCCAGAATCGGTATCTTCTCAAACCCGTTCGAATCCAGCCGCGCCCGGATCGCCGCCACGCGCCCATCCATCATGTCCGAAGGAGCCACAATATCCGCACCCGATTGCGCATGCGTCAGCGCGGCGTCTGCCAGCCATTCCAGGGTTGCGTCGTTGTCCACGTCCCCATCCACAATCTTGCCGCAGTGCCCGTGGCTGGTGTACTCGCAGTTACAAACATCGGTAATCACAAGTAAGTCCTTCACTTCGGACTTAATCGCGCGAATGGCCATCTGCACAATCCCATTCGGATCGTAGCCCCCGGAAGCGCTCTCGTCTTTGGTCGCGGGAATTCCAAACAGAATCACGCCGCCGATTCCCAACCGCTGGACTTCCGCGCACTCGGCTACAGTCTCATCCACCGACATCTGGTAGTTCCCAGGCATCGAGCCGATTTCCTTCTTGATCCCCTCGCCCGGCACCACAAACAACGGTAGAACAAATTGAGCCGGAGTCAGGTGCGTCTCACGAACCAGCCGCCGCATGGCCTCTGAAGACCGCAGCCGCCGCATTCGCTGAATTGGAAATCCCATAAACCAGGATTGTATCCTGTCATAGAGAGGTCCGGCTTATGTTGGAAGAAGATCGCGTGTTTGAACAGATCGGTGAGGACGGCTTTACCCGTTTAGTAGCAGCATTTTATCGTCAGATTCCCGGCGACGGGATCCTCGGCCCCATGTATCCCGCGCACGACCTCGCGGGAGCCGAAATCCGCCTCCGCGATTTCCTCATCTTCCGGTTCGGAGGCCCCACCCGCTACGTGGAGCATCGCGGCCACCCCCGGCTCCGCATGCGCCACAACCCCTTCCCCATCACGCAACCTGCCCGCGATCGCTGGCTCCAACTTATGACTCAGGCCTTCGCAGAAGCCGCACTCCCCGAGGACGCCGCCGCCACCCTCCGTGCCTTCTTCGAATCTACATCCACGTTTCTCATCAACAGGCCATCGTGAAGTGTGCCGCGGACTGCTCAGGCCGCCTGCAAAACCATGCCATTGGCCAGCAGTTCCTTCAGCGCCTCCATCCGTAGAGGCTTCACCAGGAACCCATCCATGCCTGCTTCAAAACACCTCTGCCGGGCTTCTGAAGTAGCGTCCGCCGTGAGCGCGATCACGCGCACTCCCGCGCCGCCCTCGGCCTGCCGGAGCAATCGAGTCGCCTCGTACCCATCCATCTCCGGCATCATGCAGTCCATCAGCACAAGGTCATACCGCCGCGCGAGACAAGCGCTTAGTGCTTCGCGCCCGTTGACGGCCACATCCACTGCCGCGCCTAGTTTCTCCAACAGCCGCTTGCACACCGCCTGGTTCACTCGATTGTCGTCAGCAACTAGTACCCTCAACCCTTCGCCGACGTGGACTACGTCTTCGACAGCCACTATCTTCGCGGCATTCCGGATGGCAGAGACCGAGGCTGGAATCAGCGGCAAATCTATCGTGAAGACGCTGCCCCGCCCAGGCACGCTCTCCACATGAATCGACCCTTTCATCAGCTCAATCAGGTGCCGGCAGATCGAAAGGCCCAGTCCCGTGCCGCCAAAGCGCTGCGCCGTGCCTGCTCCCGCTTGTTCATAAGGATTGAAAATACTCTCGATTCGTTCTGGCCGGATACCCACCCCGGTGTCCGTCACTTTGATTTGTAAGCGGCTTTCCATACCCGGTACCGTGGCCGTCACGACGGAGAGCAGAATACAGCCCTCATCGGTGAACTTCACCGCGTTCCCTAGAAGGTTCGTGACCACCTGGCGCAGCCGGTGCGGATCGCCAACAAGATGGCGTGGCGTGGCCATGGCGTACGTGTGTCGCAGCCGCACTCCCTTCTCTGAGGCCTCCGCCCGGAACAGGCTCGCCACCTC
>JBDTMC010000149.1:0-15742 GCA_039934475.1 Bryobacteraceae bacterium
CGTGAAATACCGCCCTGCCTTCAGCGGAATGCCCAGCGCTCGGAAATAGTCCGGCGAAGCCACGCGGATGTTGCCATGCGGCCCCGGGTCTCCCGGCAGAACGGTCTTGCCGAGGATGCGGAACGATGACGATCCCTCCTGTCCACTGAACGGCAAGGGCACGCTAAGCGCAGCCGCCGTAACGCCGGGTAGCGCCGCGAGCTTTTCCTCCAGCGCCCGGTAGAACGCGATCTGTTGTTCCGGCTTCCCATACCGCGACGCAGGCAGTGAGAACGTCGCCGTCACAACGCCCTCCGGATGGAATCCCGGATTCACCGCCTCCAGCCGCGCCATGCTGCGCAAAAACAATCCCGCCCCAACCAGCAGCACCAACGCCACGGCCACTTCGCTTACCACTAATATCGAACGCAGCCTCTGTCGCGCTGCGTTGGGCGTTCCCGACCGGCCGCTGCCCTTCAAGTTCTCATGCGGGTCCACCCGCGCCGTCTGCCATGCCGGAGCCAGTCCAAACAGGAACCCTGCTCCGATACTCATCAGCGCTGTAAACGCCATCACCGGCAAGCTCAGTTGTGGTTCAATCCCGGCAACGGCATTCTCCGGCGCCAGCATCAACAACAAGGTTGTGCCCGCGTACGCCAACCCCAGTCCAGCCACCGCGCCCAGCAACGCCAGCAGCATACTCTCGGCCATGCTCTGCCGCAGCAGGTCCCATCGGCTCGCGCCCAAAGCCACCCGTACCGCGACATCCCGAATCCGGCCTGAAGCCCGTGCCAGCATCAACCCCGCAATGTTCGCGCAAGCAATCAGCAAAACGAACCCTACCGCGCCCAGCAGCACCAGCAGTGGCTTCTTCGTATCCCCAGCCGCCTGGTCCGCAATCGGCATCACAAACATGCCCCAGCCGGAACTCCGTGCAAAGCGCCCATTCCCATCACCCGCGCGAACATGATCGCTCAACATATTCATGTGCGCGTTGGCCTGCTCGAAACTGACCCCGGACTTTAAGCGCGCCACCGTGTACAAGTGCTCATTGAACCGGTTGTCTTCCGCGTACTCCTTCGGGTCGTCGCCCAGCGGAGCCCACAGGTCCACCTGCCGCGGCCAGCGGAATTCGGGTCTCATCACGCCCACAATCCGGTACGGCTTGTAGTTCAGCTCCATCGTCCGGCCCACAATCGAGGGGTCGCCGCCGAACAGCCGCTTCCAGCCGGCATAGGAGAGCACCACCACCTGATTTACCTTTGGCAGATCTTCTTCCGCCTGGAAAGTGCGTCCCAACAGTGCCCGCGCGCCGAAAACGTCAAACCAGCGATACGTCACCGCCGCGCCCTGCAATCGTTCCGGAGTGGTGGTGCCCGTGTAGTTGAAATCGCCCTCGCCCTGCGCGGCAACGGCATCGAAGATGGCACTGCTTTTACGGGCGTCGTCGAAGTCGGTGGGCGACATATCGATGCTCGCCATGTTCAGCTTCTCGTAACGCGCACGCACGGAAACAACGCGCTCCGGCTCCACGATCCCAGGCGGATTCAGCAGAACCTGGTTCACCAGGCTGAAGATAGCCGTATTCGCGCCGATACCCAGTGCCAGCGCGGCCACAGCCGTAACAGTGAAGCCAGGCGTACGGATCAAGCCACGAGCGGCCAGTCGAAAAGACATGCACACCCCTCCTTGTCAACCGTATACGGAGGATCAAGGCGGAAGTTTCTTTTTTATTTTGCGACGCCGCCCTACGCTAGCGCGAGATTCAAATTCTCAATCGCTTCGTCGATCTCTGCCGTGTTCTTGAACCCTACCGTGACGCTATCCACGCCCGCGGTCCGGAAGGCATATCGCATCGCCTTTTGCCGGTCTTCGCGGTTGGTGAAGGCACCCTCGCCCACCAGCTTCATGCTGATGACGCCCATACCCTCTTTCTTCACCTGCTTCATGTGCGTGGTTACTTCGCTCACACTGCCCGCCTCACGCGTGTTGAAATCCTCGGCGTCCATCTTCGTCCCGTTATGGTTCATCCGGATCATCGCGATCTGCAGCCACTCATTGCCCGGGAACCGGCGCAACGCCGGCAGTCCGTGTACCGACGCACCGTGCCCCAGCACCGCCTGCTTGTTCTTCGCTTCCAGTATCCCGTCCTGCCAGCGCTGTGTATCCGTCGGCCACGTAGCCGTGTGTTGATAGTGCAGCAGGGTCACATCGAAGTAATCCGTCTGCGCCAGCTTCCGCAACTCGTCAATCTTTTCCTGCGGATTCACACCCTCGCGCGTCGTCAGCTTAGTCATCATCCGGTAACTGTCGCGAGGCAAACCCTTCAACGCAACTCCCAACATCTTATGCATCTCGCCATAGGACTCGGCTGTCTCAAAGAATCGGATGCCGTGGTCATACGCGTACCGCACCTGACGCGTGAATTCGTCCTGGCCTAGATCCCGCTGGACCTTGCCGGAGTAGGTTCCCGTGCCCAACGCCAGCCGTGTCACTTTCACGCCTGACTTACCCAGCGTCACCCAGTCCGTCGCCTTGCCGCCAGCCGCCCCAAACACCGGCAGACTCCCGGCCCCAGCCAGGGCGCCAGCCGCAAAAGTAGTCTTCAGGAAATTACGTCGCGAACAAGCCATGGTTCCTCCTCCAATGCGCCGAATTTTACCATATAGCCCCGTCTGCGATACGATTATGTCCGGATTACCCCCCATGTATCTCACCCGACGTCACTTCCTCGCAGGCGCTCCCGCCCTCGCCTTGGCCCAAGCCAATCCAGCGAAACTCAAAACCGCCCTCATCGGCTGCGGCTGGTACGGTATGGTCGACGTCAACGCCGCGCTCAAGAACAATGGAGTCGAAATCGTCGCACTCTCCGACGTCGATTCCCAGCACCTCAAAGAGTCCGCCGCCGAAATCGAGAAATCCCAAGGCGTCGCGCCTAAACTCTATAAGGATTACCGCGAGATGCTCGACCACCCTGGTCTCGAAGCGC
Source organism: Bryobacteraceae bacterium (assembly GCA_039934475.1). Taxonomy (GTDB): domain Bacteria; phylum Acidobacteriota; class Terriglobia; order Bryobacterales; family Bryobacteraceae; genus JBDTMC01. The sequence goes on from JBDTMC010000149.1 coordinate 2,969, forward strand.
TCATCATCGGAACGCCGCCCCACTGGCACGCCCTCCCGTTCATCGCCGCCTGCCGCAAAGGCCTGTCCATCTACTGCGAGAAACCTATCGCTTACGATATCCGCGAAGGCCGCGCCATGGTCGAGGCCTGGAAGAAGGCCGGCAACGTCGTCCAAATCGGCTTCCAACGCCGCCAAAGCGATTCCGTCCACGACGCCAAAGCCTACATCGATTCCGGCAAGCCCGGCCGCATCGTCCAGGTCGATGCGCAGATCCACTACTCCGCTGGAACGCCTGACCCCACGCCTCAGGATCCGCCCGCTTCCCTCGACTGGGACGCCTGGTGCGGTCCCGCGCCAAAGCTTCCCTACTCGCCCGCCATCGGCCATAAATCCTGGCGCCTCGAGAAGGCTTATGGACACGGGCACCTCATCGATTGGGGCATTCATCTCATCGACGCCACCCGCGTCATCCTGGGCGAATCCACTCCCAAGTCCGTCACCGCCATCGGCGGCCTCTACGAACTCAAAGGCAAAATCACAACTCCCGACACCCTCACCGCCCACTTCGAATTCGAACGCTGCCCCGTCGTCTGGCGCCACCGCATCTGGGGAGCCACCGAATACGCCCCCGAAGTTACCAACGGTATCTTCTTATATGGAGAGAACGAAACGGTCTTCGTCACCGATTCCAAGTGGATCGTCATGCCGAAAGCCAAGGGTGAACCGCGGCGCGAAATGGCGGCCAAACTGACCGGCGACGACATGCAGGTCAAGGCGCTTGGACAATGGCTCACCGCCGTCCGCCAGCGCGACCCCAAAGCCGTCGCCTGCACCCCCGAGGACGGTTACACCTCCACCGCCACTGTCCAACTGGCGACGATTGCCTACGAAACCGGAAACAAAGTCACCTGGGACGCCCGCACCGAACAGATCCAGGGCAACGTCGAAGCGGCCAAACTCCTCAAGCGCCCCTACCGCGCGCCCTACCATCATCCTCACGCCTGAAACTGAGTCGCGCCGCCAATTTGATGTCACGCATTGATGAATAGACGGCCTTGAACGCTTGGGTGCGCCTGTATACCCCCCAACAAGGGATCAAACCCTAGAGCATTAGCGCGACGTTCATCAGTGTAAATTGCGCGGAGAATCTGCACATTACCAGAGGGGATGGCGCGTATGTCGAAGTAGGGCCGGACGGCTCAGTACTGCGCTACCCGATTCCTTCACCGCCACCGCCCAGCACGTTTCTCGAATCGAACGGGATTGCTATTACTTCGTCGGGGGATGTCTTGGCTGCGATGCTGTTCGTGCAGATGGACAACGGCCATGCGCGAAAGACTTTGTCTGTGATGCGGCTAGAACGAGAGACACGCACTTGGGCGCCAATATTGAGCAGCGGTCCTAGTGGGGCGGCCGATTGGGCGCGGCTGTATGGCGCGATGGCCTCGGACTTGGCCGTGTGGGACCGCCGGGATCAGAATTCGGTGGTTAGGTTTGTGCCGCCAGTGAAGGCGAAAGCCCTCCCCGATTTCCGGGTCGTGTCCGCGATTCTGTGTAAACGCCCTAGCAGGACCCATGCTTGGTTGGTTCCGGCTAGCAGGATATCGCTGAGCTGATCCCGCCGGTGCCGCCCGTAGCGAAGGCGACGGGCGCCTCGGCGGGTGAGCGACCCATCCTGGTCGTGGGCTCTGAGTCGTTCAAGGCGCAGTCGGCGGAAAAAACTAAGGCCTCGGGCGAACGTTTTAGTCACTACTCAGGTCATATATACTTTCCCGTGTGTCGCCCTCGCCCTCCGAGGACGGATTAGATCAATTGACGGTCTAGGAGGCATGACATGTCAGAGGTATTCGATTTCGTCGTAGTCGGCGGTGGATCGGCGGGCGCAGTGATCGCGGCGCGCCTGTCTGAAGATCCATTGTGCCGAGTGGCGCTAATTGAGGCCGGTGAGCGTCCGCCAGATATCGAATCTATTCCTGTTGCCTGCGGGTCTATGCAGTTGAATCCCGCCACGGACTGGCTCTACACAGCGGACCCAGGCAAGGCAGGGCTCGGCCTTAATGGACGGCGGATGCCTGTACCGCGGGGAAAGATGCTAGGCGGTTCTTCCGGAATCAACTATATGGCTTACGTTCGGGGCCACCCCCGAGACTTCGATTCGTGGGCGGGTGCCGGCGCCACAGGCTGGGGCTACGCCGACGTGCTTCCGTACTTCCGCAAAAGCGAGGGGCTCGTGTCTAGCGATGAGATCCCAATCGATCCTGAGGCGCACAATCCTCACGGTCCAATGGGAGTATCCGTGCGCTCGCCCGTGCTGCTGGGCCCACGGGAGTTCGTCGAGGCTGCGGTAGCTGCTGGAATTCCGCGCGGTGACTACAACGGACGTGACCGCGGCGGCGCGACCGGCGTGGTGTCTCTACTGCAAACCACCACGAAGCATGGCAAACGGACGAGCACGTACCGTGCATTCCTCGAAGGCGAAGTGGAACGGCGGCCGAATCTCACGATCCTGACGGGGTTCCAGGCGACGCGCGTAGTTGTGTCTTCTTCATTGGAAGCGACAGGTGTCCAATATCGGACGGCAAACGGTGAGACTGGCGTCGTCTCCGCGAACAAGGAAGTAATTTTGAGCGCTGGGGCCGTCGGTTCTCCCACTTGCTAATGCTTTCGGGCATCGGGCCGCAAAGGGATCTCGAAGCGGCAGGCATCCCTTGTCTTGTTGATTCACCGCACGTCGGCAAGCATTTGAAGGATCACGTCCAGGTTCCTCTGTTCTTCGCCGCGCCAGGCGTCGGAATCTCCCTCCATGAACTCGGGCTCTCGTTAGGACCTGACGCCCTCCGTCAGCCCGCTGGTCCTCTGCCCGCGGATCCCCGTGACGACGTGAACTTGCGTCCGGATCTCCAGGCCCTGAAAGCGGAGGCTGTGCGACGCATAACCGAATGGACAACCACCGGACGCAGCCTGATCTCCTCATCTTTGTACGATGCCGCCGCGTGGTACTCAACTGGCCTTGGCGATCTTCACAGCCACGACGCGCAGATCGCTTGCTTTGCATCGGGGGCCTCACCCGACACATTTAGATGCCTCAATATTGACGGGGATCGGTTCTTCGATGACATGTCCCGGCGGCTAGCGCCGGATGCAGAGAGCCTCATTCTGCTTGCGAATCCGGTACTTCCCCACAGTGAGGGAGAAATCGTTCTGGAAAGCTCCGATCCGCTGGTGGCGCCGGCGATCCGTATGAACTATTACTCGGATCCACACGACTTGAAGGTCATGGTGGCCGTATTGGGCCGGGCTTTGGATATCGTGGCACATTGGCCCGTCCCTGGCCGACTCGGTCCCTGGATGGTCCCGCCGCCTCTTGCGCAAAAACACGGATACCAGCAGGGTGCACCGCCCAGCAATGCACTGCTCGAAGATCTCGCTCTCCACTTCTCGATCACGGTGTATCACCTGACTTGCACCTGCCGCATAGGCAGCGTGGTTGACCCGCGGCTGCGCGTAATGGGGGTGAGCAGGCTGCGCGTGGCCGATGCCAGCGTCATGCCCAACGTCGTCAGTGGCAACACAAACGCGGCTTCCATCATGGTCGGCGAAAAGGCTGCAGAAATGGTCGCCGCGGACAACAACGTCCAACTCTCGGAATTTGTCGGTCATTCCCGCCCCCCCAATATTTCTTCTGTTGCGGCGTCTCCTGGGCCAACCGCCTGAGTCAGGGGGAAGCCCTGACCCGACACCTTCGACACCCTCGTGCAGTGGCGGAGGGACGTTCACAGATCGCGCTTGACGACTGGTACAAATGCACAAAGCGAAGCGGACTGGGGCAGTGCCGCGCATGAACCCGTCACAGATCCATGGTAGATGTAATCGAACTTCGTGCCGCGCGCCCATTCTTTCCCCTGGCGCCCTTCGTTTCCTGCGGAAACAGAGCAAGCCGAAACTCCTCCCACTCGCGTTTCAAGCTTGCTAGCCACGAGGCGAACCTCACGTCCTCGCGCACCGGATCCAGACCCGGCTCCGTCGCAAATAGTGGATAGCAGGGGAAACCGTGCTCGGCTGTGTAGGCCGACCATTCGAGAGCTTCGACCGGTCGTCCCAGCTGAGCGTACGCACAAGCAATGAAAAACGCGGCGTGATGAAAATGGCCGAAGGCTTTTTTGGCACTCGCCGTCTGGATCTTCTCCTCAGCTCCGTGCTCATCGCCTGCTTCGGCGTACAGCAATGCCTGAAAGGCGGACAGAAATCCGCCGGTGTCTGAAGGATCCAGCCGCTTCGCTCCTTCCAGGATCTGTAGGGCCTCTTCCTTCCTACCCAGTCTGGCCAGCGCCCACGCCTGTTGGGATCCGGCAAAGGACGGAAGAACCTCCCCTCGCGGTAGCGTCGCGGCGGTCGCCACGGCCTCTGCATACCTGCCATTCCACAGCATCGCCATCACCAGGTGACCATTCGCCTGTATACCGCTCGGGTTTATAGCCGTGGCGCGCTGAGCGGCGCGGATACCCTCATCGAACAACCCGATGTGATTGTAGATGACCGCGAGGTGCGTGAATGCTTCGTCGAGGCTTGGGTTGATGTGGGATGCTTCGCGAAATTCGCGAATTGCCTCGAGATGAGGGAAATTGTTCTGCAAGGTCCACAGAAGGCGTCCTCGCGCAACGTGCGCCTCAGCCGATCGCGGATCCAGTCGCATCGCGATTTCCGTCTCCGTGCGCGCCCGCTGCACCCAAATTGCCTGCCCGGGCTCATACAGGAATAACCGTTCGACACAAGCCAGCGCGAGCGTGGCATGCGCCGGCGCGAAGCTCGGATCGATCTCGATGCCTTGTTGCAGCAACGCGATCCCCGCCAGATTGCTTTCCCCATTTAGCCGGCTGCAGAGGATCCTTCCCCGTAAGTAGCGCTCGTAAGCAACTGGATTTACCGTGCGTCGATTTGCTAAACCCTCCTCCTCTGTTGCCGAAAGACGAACCTGAATTTCTGCGCTGATGGCCCGTGTGATCTCCGCCTGAACCTTGAGTACATCGCTCACTTCGCGTTCATAGACTTCGGCCCAGCGATGACGTTCCGTTGCCGGGTCGATGAGTTGGACCGTAATTCGCATTCGATTACCCGAGCGCAGTACCGACCCTAGAACAATCGAATCCACACGCAGCGCGCGTGCGATCCTTGCCAGCGGTGTCCGGCCGTCTTTGTACTGCATTACGGAGTAGCGGGAAATCACGCGTATGCTTGTCACGCGCGCCAGGTCTGAGATCAGCGCTTCCGTAAGACCCTCGGCAAAGTCCGCTTGATCGGACTCGCTCGACAGACTCTGCAGCGGCAGGACGGCCACTCCCCGCCCGGCGCTTGATCGTCTCGCAACGTTTCGATTAGAACTCGTAGGCGTCTGAAGCCGGCTTAGGTCGAGACGCAATTCCCGGACGCTCTGATAGCGCGCGCCCGGCTCCTTCTCCAAACACCGCGCCACAATCTTTCCGACTCGCCCGGGAGGAACTACTACCCGGCTGTGCAGAACGCCGGCGATGATTTCGGAAGCCGTCCTCTGAGGGTAGGCACGTCGTCCTGTCAGCATTTCGTACAGAACGGCCCCAGCAGCGTAGATGTCCGCCCGCGAATCCACCGCTGCTCCCCGTAGCTGCTCCGGTGCCATGTAGGGAAGCGTGCCGGCGATGACGGTGGGGTTGGTCATGGTGACGGTGGCCGAGGTCGAGGATCCGCCACGCAAAACCGCAAGGCCGAAATCCAGTATCTTCAGGCGACCTTCCGGCGTTATCTGTAAATTCGCGGGCTTTAGATCGCGATGCACGATGCCGCGTTCATGCGCCGCTTCCAGGCCCTGCACCAGTTGCGACGCCAACGAGTGGAAGGGAGCGCCGGAAATTGGGCCCTCCGCAATCGCCTGCTGGAGCGTGCTCCCAGGAATTAGCTCGAGTACCAGGAAATCGACTCCGTTCTGAGAATCGAAGTCAAAGACGGTCGCGATGTTTGGGTGATTCAACTGCGAAAGAGCTAGCGCTTCCTTGCGGAACCGTCGCCGGGCATTGTCGTCGCCTGTCGCCCCCGCGGCAAGCACCTTGACGGCAACCTCCCGTTCAAGCCGCTCATCGTAGGCCCGATACACGGCGCCCATGCCGCCTTCCCCGAGCTTGGAGAGAATCCGAAAGTGCCCTAGCACCGTACCCAGCATTGCGATACCTCGCAAACAGTGCGTCTGTGTCGCAATCGTATCACAGGGTCGGTTTGGCCGCTCCACTGCTTACTCCGGAATACGTCACACGGTTCGCTCTTGCCGCCGGGCGGAGCGGACACGACCTTACTAAGTGATTGTAGTAATGCCACTCCGGTGATATACTCCCGAAAGACTGGAAGGCTGCGATTGTAGTCGCCGCAGTCTTGGCGGCGGCAGATCCTTGTTGGAAAGCTGCCCAAGGAGGTCTCTCATGCAGCCTCTGTCAACAAATGATACAGTCCACGCGGCAGCGCCCAAGGTTCTAGACGCCGTGATTGTGGGCGCCGGATTCGCCGGCCTGTACATGCTTCATCGCCTGCGCGGCCTCGGTCTTTCCGCACGCATCTTCGAGGCCGGTCATGGCGTCGGCGGCACATGGTTCTGGAACCGCTACCCTGGCGCACGCTGTGACGTAGAGAGCGTGGAGTACTCTTACTCCTTCTCCGAGGAACTCGAGCGGGAATGGCAGTGGTCGGAGCGTTATGCCGGTCAGCCGGAAATCCTGCGCTACCTCAACTACGTCGCCGACCGTTTCGACCTCCGCCGCAACATTCAGTTCGACACTCGCGTCACCTCTGCTGTTTTTGAAGAAGCGTCTGCAGTCTGGACGGTTTGTACGGATCGCGGCTCGCCAGTTTCTGCCAGGTTCTGCGTCATGGCGACAGGTTGCCTGTCGGTCCCCAAAGCGACCGAATACAACGGCATCGACGACTTCCGCGGAAAGTGCTATTCGACGGCAACGTGGCCAGACCACATTGTTGATTTCACCGGACAGACCGTTGGCGTCATAGGCACCGGTTCGTCCGGCATCCAATTGATCCCGATCATCGCCGGAGAAGCCGCGCACCTTTATGTTTTCCAGAGAACGCCAGCCTTCGCGGTTCCGGCGCGCAATGACCGCCTCGCTCCGTCGGCAATCGACGACCGGAAGATGAACGGCACAGCCTACCGGGAGCAAGCCCGCAACTCGGTTTTTGGCATTCTATCGGTGGACATTACCGATCGATCCGCGATCGACACCCCTCCCGTGGAACTCACTCGTGCTTACGAAGAGCGCTGGGCTCGCGGGGGCTTCTCCTTCCTCGGTGCGTTCGGGGACCTCCTTGTGAACAAGCAAGCGAACGAGACTGCGGCCGAATTCGTGCGCGCAAAAATTCATGAGACTGTCCGCGATCCGGGTGTTGCCGAGAAACTGACTCCCAAAGAGTATCCGATCGGCGCTAAGCGCATGTGTTTGGACACCAACTACTACGCAACTTTCAATCGAGAGAACGTTACGCTCGTAGACGTCGCCGAAACACCGATCGAGACGATTACGCCATCCGGCATTCGGACCTCGGATCGCGAGTATGCTCTGGATAGGATCGTCTTCGCCACCGGGTTCGACGCAATGACGGGAGCCCTGTCTCGAATCGATATTCGTGGGCGGAACGGTCTCTCCCTCAAGGAGAAGTGGGCTGCCGGTCCTCGTGCCTATCTCGGATTAATGATATCCGGCTTCCCGAACCTCTTTACAATCACCGGGCCCGGTAGCCCATCAGTTCTCAGTAACATGGTTCTCTCGATCGAACAACATGTCGATTGGATCGCCGACTGTATCGGATACATAGGGAGCCGCACTGCGGGGACGATCGAGGCCATGCTCGACGCCGAAACCGAGTGGGTCGACCACGTCGAAGAAGTCGCTAGCCAGACTATCTTTCCTCTCGCCAACTCCTGGTACGTTGGCGCTAATGTGCCCGGCAAACCCCGAATGTTCATGCCGTACATCGGAGGTGTCGGCGCCTATCGCGACAAGTGCCGTCAGGTAGCCGTAGACGGCTATGAAGGCTTCATCATCTCCGTTGGTGATTTCGCGGGTTGACGCGAGGATTGGAACTGCTCTCTCTTCGAAGGGCTACCAAACTCGCTCGGCTCAGAAAAGCAAATATCAGGCTCCAACCGGAGGTGGATGGATGTATACTCTTCGGTCAGGGAGTGAGAGAATGACTCGCAGATCTCTGATTCCGACCATCGCAGGCGTGCCGCAAGCTTTCGGGGAAACGCCGCAATCTTCGAACCGGGACCGGTTGATCGGCGCATGGAGATTGCTTTCCCTTGAGATGATAGTGGACGGAAAGACCTTGTATCCATTGGGCGAACGTCCCATCGGACGGCTGACATACGATGCTGCCGGGCGCACCTCCGCACAAGTGATGAAATCCGGACGAAAGTCAGCGATAACAGACCCAAGCGCGGTTGCCCGAGGCACCGAGGACGAATTGCGTCAGATCGCAGATGGGTATGTCGGTTACTTCGGAAGTTTCGATGTCGATGGGAGCACCGTTACTCACCACATCGAAGCCTGCACTCTTCCCGCTTGGACCGGAACAGACCAGAAAAGGCAGGTGGAATTCGCTGGTAGTCATCTAGTACTTCGATTTGGCCCCAATAAACTGGTCTGGCAGCGACTGCCAGACTAATCGGACGAAAACTGCCGGTGAGGATACTGCCCCCTACTTCGGCGCACTCTCGTTGTAGGCGTAGAGGAGCAAATTGGCGTCGAGAATCGTCACCGATGCTGTTCACCTTCGCCATACTCCATTAGCGATGCAACCGAGTCGTGGTTCAGCCCGGTGGGGAAGCCCAATGCCTTAGGTACGATCATGAGCGTGCGGGGTCGCGGCTGTTCCACGTTTGATAGCGACTGTCGTAGCAACTCATTCAGAGCATCCCGGAACGAAATGCCCTTGGCGCGGCTTTCGGCCTTCACACGTTCAAGGACGTCCTCATCGAGCGTCACCGTCGTCCGGATGCTCATGATGCTCACAGAATAGCATCATGAGCATCACGATGGAACCCGAAATACCCCCCCGGACGCGCCGGTGCCCCTTGACAGCCGTAACCTAAGGGATTCCCGACCAGAGTCACAGGGACGATCATTCGAGCACTGATCAGATAGTCCAGGAAGTTGATTTCTCCTGTGTACGTCCCCGCCAACGTCGCGCCGTTCGCGTTTACCGTCATCAAAAACGTCGCCGCGGGCTGAACAAACACCGAATCCCCAACCGCCACCGTCACGGGAATCGTCGCGCTCCGGTCGGCGAGCGCAGCACCAGCTGTCCCGTGGATTCCCCGCGACAAACCCTCCGTTCGGCAGCTTACTCGTGATCAGCGGTTATGCCCAGTGTGGAAAGAACCGTCCCACTGGCTGTCATCAATAGACAGCCCTGGGTTCGAATCTGACGTATTCTTCAACGCAGTCCAGTTGGACGCGCCACTCCCGCCATCCCAGATCTCGTCTCGCGTCTTACCGGTCACGCCCAAGCGAGGCAGATTCACGCTAAGATAAATCGCGTTGGGGAACGCTTTCTACAGGCCGCCTCGCTGAGGCCGTGAGGCTATGACGAAATTCCTTCGTATCTGATGTAGCACACCCATGAATAGCCTTCTGGCCGCCATCGCACTCCTTGTTTTCGTGCCGGTCGAGACTCCGCCCGCGGCCCGTCCGTTTACCGAGTACACCGGCCCGGAACTGGCGCGCGCCATCCCCGCACTCGACGGCCTGCAACCCGCCTCCGATCAGGGCGATCTGGACGAACTGCTTAAAACTACGGGCACGAACCTCCAGGCCATGCTTTCGAACTTCGTCGCCGCTTCGGCCGCCGAAGAGGTTCATGAGATCCGTTATGACAGCTACGCGCCGGCCGTCGATGAACGGGAACGATTCCGCCACGTCGCCCGGTTCGTGACGCATCCGTCGGGTGCCGCACTCGACGAGTTCCGCCTCGCGCCGGCCACTGGTCAGCGCGTCGGCGCCGCGAACGGAGGCAAGTTTCCGCTTTTCACCGATTTCATCGCTTTAACCTATTACTTACTGCGAGAGAACCGGGATCACTGTCAGTTTCACCTCGCCGGCCAGATGCACAGTAACGGGCACGATTGGACGATCGTCGCTTTCGCCATGGTCAAACGTGCCGCAGACAGCGGCACGGCGCCACCGCTGCATGGAGTGTACGGTATCGACGCAGCCCATCGCGTAGCCATGCTCCATGTAGAGCCCAGGGACCAGCCTTCCTCAGGCAAGTTAGTCGTCGATCTGACGCTGACACCCATCGTTCTTCCGGGCTGGAAGGGAGACCTATGGCTGCCCTCTCACGCGGCGGTGGAACGAAGTTCGTTGGGCAAAGTGCAGCACAGTGTTCATCGCTTCTCCAGCTACCGTCCATTCGACGAGGCTGAAGCAACTCCGGAAGTGCCAGCAGCCGCTGATACAAGCCACGAGGATGCCACGGAACTGATGGTTCGCGGTATGGATCTGATGGCAAGGAAGAAGACGGCCGAGGCTATTGACGTTTTGCGAGTGGCCGTGAAAATGGATCCCCGCCTGCACCCCGCGCGGTACCAGCTCGCTATGGCGTTGGGTACTTCGGGCGACCCTCCGGCAGCAGTCACCGAACTCCGGGAGATTCTCAAGGCGACGCCGGACGACGGGCCAGTCCACAACGCCGTGGGGGTGATTCTGATCGCACGACGCGATTTCGCCGCTGCCGCCGAAGAACTCCGCGCCGCCGCCCGGCTGATGCCGCAGGAATCGGTGGTCCACCTCAATCTCGGGCAATCTCTGGAGGCGTCGGGAGACCGGCAAGGAGCCCTCAAAGCCTATCGGGCCGCCCTGGTGCTTTCGCCCGAAGATACAAAGATCAAGGAGCGGCTGCAGAACCTGGACCACGCCTCGACAGCCGGCCCTGATACGATTCGCATCGATGTTCGCCAGGTGCTGCTTCCCGTCATCGTCACCGGAAAAGACGGACACTACGTCACCGGTCTCAAACAGTCTGATTTCCGCGTGTTTGAGGATGGATTAGAACAGAAGATCACCGCTTTCAGTTCTGAAACCAGCACCGCCGTGGCGGAGGCCGTCCCATCCGCCGCTGCCGAACCGCAGAGCCAAGGCTCACCTGCCGCTACCAAACAGCAGGCGCCACGCTACACCTTTCTAATTTGTCTAGACGCATCCCATATGTCGTTCTCCAGCCTCGGCTCGGTGCGCACAGATTTAAAGAAGCTCTTCGAAGCCGAGCACGCGGGGGACTCCCGGTATCTTCTGGTAGCGGTCGGACGTTCGATGGAGGTCATCCAGAACACGACTGCCGATCCGGCCGAGATTCTGAAAACTTTGGGGAGCCGCGATTTCGAAAAACGGTTCGTCGGGCAGAACTCCATGGAACTGGAAATGTCGGCCTTCCGTAGGTCGCTCAATGAGGCTCGCGTCGCCTGCGACGCCCGCGATGCGACGTGCGAATCTCGCAAGCACCAGTTGCCCTTGGATGCCGGTCGGATAGCGAGAAATAACGAACTCGACACAATGGTCCTATTGCGGCAAATCCGGGATCTCGTCGCGCAGTTGGCGCGGGCGCCAGGCCGGCGATCGATCGTCCTGATCTCAGATGGTTTCCAGCTCCAGCCGGGCAAAGAGCCCTTCGACCTGCTGCAGGCCTACTTCACCTCGCGCGACGTCCCCAACGTTTCTCTATCCGGTGTAAGCCGGATGCAGGACGAGTTTGAACCGGTAGTGCGACTGGCCGCAAGGAACAGCATTACGATTCACACGGTAGACGCCCGTGGACTTTATACGGAGCGATTCTACGACGCCTCCGACCAGGGCACTCCAGGGATGATCGGTCCGGCGGTCTTGGGTGCAATGAATCAAATCGCCACGGATTCCGCCGCCACCCTGTCGGAGCTTGCCGCTGCCACTGGGGGAACCGCTTTTCAGAACAGCAACGACATCTCACGCGGTCTTCGCCAGGCCATCGCCGACGGGAGAGAATTCTACACACTGGCCTACACGCCGACGAATGCCAACCTGGACGGATCGTTCCGAAAAGTCACCATCACCGTGCGCGACAGCCGTTGGAAAGCCAGCACGAGGCGAGGCTACTGGGCCCCAAGCCAATAGCCCGCACCGTGGGAGTATTTACAAGTAGAATTACGATTGCAATCCGCAGCTTACAAGTCCTCATCACGCGTCCCCGAACGCGGTGACTCAGTTCTCAAATATTCCTACTCTCAACAAACCACGCCTATTGCACTCGTTGCAAGCAACCTCGACGATCCGAAATTGCGCCTCCGCCTGCTACCCTTCCAACGGAGGTTGAATCCCATGGCGACAGCGGCCCAAACTCGATCAAACCAGGCTAACGCGAAAAAATCCACCGGCCCCAGGACCGATGAGGGGAAGGCCAAGGTAGCCGGTAATCACATCACGGATGGCCTCTTCATCCGCCGGCACGTAATTTTGCCAGGTGAGGATCCCGCCGAGTACGAAACTCTTCTCGCCCACAGCACAGCCGAATGCCAAGTCACCATAGCCGAATGCGAATGGAGAATTCGTCGTTGTCAGCGGGCCGAAGCCATCCATCGCCGCGAAAAACTCCGCCTCCTTGCCGACAAACGAACCCAATCGCCTCCGCTCAACGACACTTCAAACCCAATTGCCGTGGGCACTTCAAAGCCAATCGCGACCTCCGTCACTTCAAACCCAATTCCCACAACCCCAACACCCACAATCACCTACGG
>JBDTMC010000150.1:0-15615 GCA_039934475.1 Bryobacteraceae bacterium
GTCGTTCAAGCCGGTCTTCGCGCCCTCGGCTACAACGAACAAGCGGGCCAGTCCATTCACTTCTCCTACGAAATGGTTGCCCTCTCGCCCCGCACCTGCGTCGAGCTGGGCATTGAGCTGTCGGAAGAGGATAAGCGCCGTCCATATGTGGAAGTCTCCGGACGCAAAGGCCTCGGCGTCAAAGCCGACGATCTCATCGACAAGCTGATTGAGAAGGCTCTCGAAGAAGTAGACTCGCGCCATCCCGAAGAAACTCCCGAATCGCGTCGCGGCATTGCCACCCAGATCGCCACCGGAGCCCTCCGCTACTTCATGTTGAAGTACACGCGCAACACGGTAATCGCCTTCGATTTCCAAGAAGCGCTCAGCTTCGAAGGCGACACCGGACCCTACGTGCAATACGCCGCCGTCCGTGCCCGCAACATCCTAAGAAAACTCGATGAACGCGGAGAGCAACTCCCCGACTTTGCCGCGGTGCTGACGACTGAAGCGATGGGCCGTCAACTGGCGTCGGAAGACTTCTGGCAGCTCTTACTAGCCGCCAGCAAATCAGGCGCCGCGGTGGAGCGAGCGATCGCCTCCGGCGAACCCGCCCACGTCGCCAAATACGCCTTCCAACTCGCCCAGTCCTTCAACACTTTTTATCACGAGTATCCGGTTATCACCGAAAGCAATCCCGAGCGCCGCACTTTCCTCCTCTGGATGACTTTCTTCTTCCGCATCCAACTCGAGCGCACCCTAGACATCCTAGGCATCGCCTTACCGCCCTACATGTGAGTCTTCCAAGCAAATGAGCGAAGCCCACTGTTCCGGCGACTCCTGTCTTCCGAGTGTGTCACCATAATAATTTCAGTCAACTGAGAGGCAATTTCATGGAAAACCTGAACTCCTTCGGCTCGGCAGCCACGCTCACCGTAGGCGCGCGCACGTACAAAATCCACCGTCTGGCAGCTCTCGAAAAGGCTGGCTTCGACCTCAGTCGAGTACCTGTCTCCGTCAAAGTGCTCCTTGAAAACCTGCTCCGCTTTGAGGACGGCCGCATTGTCAAACGCGCCGATATCGAATACGTCGCCGCCTGGGACACCGCTGTCGCCGCTCAGGAAATCCAATTCCGCCCGGCGCGTGTCCTCATGCAGGACTTCACCGGAGTTCCCTGTGTTGTCGACGTCGCCGCCATGCGCGATGCGCTCGCCGCCATGGGCAAGGACTCGGCCAAGGCCAATCCTCTAATTCCCGCGGATCTGGTGATCGATCACTCCGTGCAAGTGGATGAGTTCGGCACCCCCGAAGCCTTCGGCATCAACCGCCTTCTGGAATACCAGCGCAACTCCGAACGGTACGCGCTCTTGCGATGGGGCCAGACCGCGTTTCAGAACTTCCGCGTCGTGCCGCCCAACACTGGCATCGTCCATCAGGTCAACCTGGAGTACCTCGCGCCCGTCGTCTTCGGCGAAGAGTACGCTTATCCTGACACCGTCATGGGCACGGATTCGCACACCACGATGATCAATGGCCTCGGCGTGGTCGGTTGGGGCGTCGGCGGTATTGAAGCCGAAGCGTGCATGCTGGGCCAGCCCATCTCCATGCTGCTGCCGGAAGTCATCGGCTTCCGCCTCGCCGGTACCCTGCCCGAGGGTGCCACCGCTACCGATCTCGTCCTCACCGTCACCCAGATGCTTCGCAAGCGCGGCGTTGTCGGCAAGTTCGTTGAGTTCTTCGGTAACGGCCTGGCGTCCCTTTCCCTCGCCGACCGCGCCACCATCGCCAACATGGCACCGGAATACGGAGCCACCATCGGCTTCTTCCCAGTCGATCGCAAAACGCTCGATTACCTCACCATGTCCAACCGTCCGCAGCAGGTGATCGACCTCGTCGAGGCCTACTATCGGGAGCAGGGCATGTTCCACACAGCCGACTCAGTAGAGCCGGTCTTCCACGACGTTCTTGAACTCGACCTCGCCACGGTGGTCCCCTCCCTCGCCGGTCCCAAGCGTCCACAGGATCGCATCAACTTACCCGATGTGAAAGCGAACTTCCTCGCCACGCTCGGCGCGGAGCCGCGCTCCTCCGACGTCGGCCTCAATGGCGATTCGTACTGCTTGCAAGACGGCGCGGTTGTCATCGCCGCCATTACCTCGTGCACCAACACCTCCAACCCCTCGGTGATGCTGGGAGCCGGCTTACTGGCCAAGAAGGCCGTGGAAGCGGGTCTTACCGTGAAGCCCTGGGTAAAGACCTCGCTCGCGCCCGGCTCCAAAGTGGTGACCGATTACTACACGGACTCCGGACTTCTGCCTTATCTCGAGGCTCTTAAATTCCATATCGTCGGCTACGGCTGCACCACCTGTATCGGTAACAGCGGACCCCTGCCCGATGAAGTGGCGGAAGCGGTAACGAAGGACAAGCTTGTCGTCGCGGCCGTACTCTCCGGCAATCGTAACTTTGAAGGCCGCGTCAATCCCCTGGTTCGCGCCAACTATCTCGCCTCGCCGCCCCTGGTGGTCGCTTACGCCCTGGCCGGCCGCGTCGACATCGACCTCGCCACTGAGCCCTTGGGCCAAGGCAAAGACGGCCAGCCTGTCTATCTCAAAGACATCTGGCCCACCGAGGAAGAGGTTCAAACGGTTCTGAAACAGTCCGTGCGCAAAGAGATGTTTGAGAAGGAGTATGCCGAAGTCTTCACCGGCGACGACTTATGGCAGTCGATGAAAACACCCCTCGGCGAGAGTTTCGCCTGGGATGATAACTCCACTTACATCAAACGGCCGCCCTACTTCGACAACATGAAGGAGCCCGCCACGTCGATCGCGAACCTCCCCGGCATGCGGGTGTTGGCGATGCTCGGCGACTCGGTCACCACGGACCACATCTCGCCCGCAGGATCATTCTCCAAGGACAGCCCTGCCGGGCAGTACCTCATGGAACGCGGCGTCAAGCCCGCCGATTTCAACTCCTACGGCTCCCGCCGCGGCAATCATGAAGTGATGGTGCGCGGCACTCTTGCCAACATCCGGCTGAAGAATCAAATGGCGCCCGGCACCGAGGGCGGTTTCACCACTCATGTCCCGACTGGCGAACAGACAACGATCTACGACGCGAGCGTGAAATACGCCGGCGAAGGCGTGCCCCTGCTCATCCTGGCAGGTAAGGAATACGGCTCTGGCAGTTCGCGCGATTGGGCCGCCAAGGGGGTGCTGCTGCTCGGCGTCCGCGCGGTCATCGCCGAAAGCTTCGAGCGCATCCACCGCTCCAACTTGGTTGGCATGGGTGTGCTGCCGTTGCAGTATCTGCCCGGCGACACTCGCGAAACTCTCTACCTCACCGGTCACGAATCCTATTCGGTGTCGAACATTGGGGAGACAGCCACAGTCACGGCCAAGACCTCCGATGATTCCGTCAAAGTGTTCCAGGTGAAGGTGCGAATCGACACGCCGCAGGAAGTGGAATACTATCTCAACGGGGGCATCCTGCCTTACGTCCTCCGCCAACTCGCTAGATAAGGAACAGCCATGAAGACTCTCTTGACCTTGTTCGCGGCGGCCGCTTTATTGAGCGCCGCTGGGCCCGCCGATGCCGTGAAAGTCGCCGAGGAATCCTGGGCCAAAGCCATCGTCGCCAAAGACTACGCCGCTCTTGAAAAGATCCTTTCCGCCGACCTCACGTATGCCCACTCCGACGGCCGCCGCGACACCAAGGCGTCTTACATTGACTCACTCAAGACCGGCAAGCAGGTGTATGAAGTAGCCACCCCGCAGGATCTGGAAGTGAAACTCTTCGGCAACACGGCCGTCCTCACCGGCAAGTTAAAGATCGTGTCGTTAACCAACGGCAAGCGCAACGATCCAACGCTTTCGATCCTCCACGTCTACGTCAAACACGGCGCGCAATGGCAACTGGTAGCCCACCAGTCCGCCCGGCTCCCCTAACCGCCCCCTGGAAAAAGGCGCCGAAAAAGGGGTCAGACGCATTTAATTGAAAAAGGTGAAAAAGGGGTCAGACGCATTTAATTCTCCAGAGCCGGGCTTCGATCATCCACCCAGCCACAGTCGCGCGGCTGGTGCTGATCTGGTGGTGTTTGTCGAGGTGCTCGCTGGCCCCGCGTCCTGGCGCGCCTAGGAAAGGAAGACGCCTGGCATGAGGGAATAATATAGTGTTAACCGGAGCCGGGCGCGCTGTCACAGTGGCCTCGTTACAATGGGGATATATGAGCCGTGTCAAAGAAGTCGAGCGGGCCATCGAGGAACTCAGCCCCGACGAGTTTGCTCAAATTGCGCAGCGCGTCTATGCCATCGAGCAAGAGCGGTGGGATGCGGAACTGGATCGGGATGCCAGTGCCGGCAAGCTTGATTTCCTGATTGCGGAAGCGCAGGAGGACGGTAAGCAGGGCCGGCTCAAAGACTGGCCAAAGGCGGAATGAGATCCCAGGCAACGCCTCGGTTCTGGCTGCTGTTTCAAGACCTACCCGAATCCGACTCATCCTTCTCTGCGATATCGCCGACTGGAAGGCCGCGAGGACTTAGTTACAGTGCGCGTGGGAGGTCACTACCGGGCACTGGGACTACTGGAGACCGGCCGAGTGGCTTGGATCTGGATCGGTTCCCATAGTGAGTACGACCACATAGTCAGGGGCTGATTTGCTTCGGGCCGACACCCGCTGTAGCTCGTTCTTATCGGATGTCAGCAGCACGTCGTACCCCGCTTCTTCGGCTTAAGGGAGCAACTCGCCGTTCTTAAGTTCGTGCCAGCCAATCTGCCGGGCAAACGCCACGCGGTGACCGACCCGGAGCCTTCTCCAGGCCTGGGCTCCGCTCACTTTTCCAGTGATGCTTTCGACAGCCGGACATTGGGACCAGTCAAGTCGCGCCATTCATCGACCTCAGTCCGATTGTAGCGCTGCGGTGTCGCGGAGCTTCACACCCGTGGATACCCTCGAGTGGACAGCCAAACAGTGAGCAACAATCAGATACGGTCGTCGTCACTGATTCGAGCCGGACACTCCGGCCAGAGCCGCACCAATACGCGAAGGCTCTCCGCGGGCCGCTCCCGGAATTGGCGCGGCCGTGCGTAGTCCGCCACTTCCATGCCGGCTGGAAGCCATCCCACGACAGGACCGTGATCAACTGGCCTACGAAAGCAGGGTAGGAAACTCGTACCGGCGATTACCGGCGATAGTGATTGTTTCGCTGTACCGTCGAAGCGGATGTACGAGCGGCTGCGCGCTTCTTCACGGATGAGGGAATCCCTGCCCTTCGAGCCACTGCCGCAGCGCTGTCAGATCGGCGACGGTGGCGCCGAAGCGGTCAGCCAACTGCACCGGGGTTAGCCAATAGCGATAGCTCGGCGGACGCGGGATCTGGCTTCTACGGCTCCTCATCCTTATACCGTTCCAGCAGGAGTTCGATAGCGGTCGCTTGCGTCCAGTTGTACTCGGGACGGCTGTAGATATTGGGCGCAGCGCTGGCGCCTTCCGGCGTCGATTCGTAGTTCTCCATATACCAGGGAGCCTTCTGAAGCAGACTTAAAAGCCGGTCGGCGGTCAGTTCGGCTTCGCGGTGGTATCCGCTGCGCCACAGCGTCTGCACCATCCAATAACCGAAATGGGGCCAGATTCGTCCCCGCCAGTAGCTTTTGGGATCGTACTTGGGATTGTCGTAAGAGAGGCTTGGAAACGGCAACTCGCGGAAGAACTCGGCAGGGTTGAGCATGTGCGACTCCACAACGCGGCGCACTTCAGGCTCCGGAAGTGGTACGCCCGCCCATAGCGGGATGAACATGTTTGGGTTCTTCACGCCGCTGAACTTCTCACGGGTGTTGAGGCGGACATCGTAGAACATCGCTTCCCCAGGGAAATAGAATACGTTGACGATCTGCTGCGCCAGGCGGGCGGCACGCTGATTCCAGCGCGCGGCATCGTCTTCGAAACCGAGTTCCGCGGCCATCTTCGCAAGGCAATGCATCTCTTTGACAAGGAATGAGTTGAGGTCGGGAGATTCAAAGCCGGACACGGCCTCGTTGCCCTGCTCGCGACCGTAGACAGGATCGAAGCGCGCGTCATTGTCTCCGATCTGGCCGGCATTAAAGAACTGCGCCAACCCGCGGGCCGAAGAGTGGTATTTACCCCAGAACTCGACATTACCCGCGAGGCCGGGGTAGATGCGAGCGAGCCAAGCTTTGTCATGACCGGACTGGTAGACCTTCCACGCAGCCCACGACATAATGGGCGCCTGTCCTTCGCCTGACCGGTGCGTATCGGAAAGCGTGCCGGGCAGACTTCCGCGGGGGCCGGCGTTGGCGACGAAGTTCTCGATCGCTTCCTGCCCCAGTAGTGGATCGAACTCGCGTGCGCCGATACTGCTGAACGATGTGTCCCAGAAGAACGCCATGGCGATCTGATCCTTCGTGGTGTAGGGTAAGCGGCTGGCGCCTGTGTACCCTCCCTCCCCGCGAATGAAGAGACTGTTCAATCCCGTAATGGCGTGGGCGTACAGGCGTTCAAACCGCGGGTTCCCGCGGTATTTTGGTGCGAGGTCCGGTGCTTTCCGCAGCAACTCCCGAATGCGTGCCGTCTCTTGCGCCGGCGTCCAATCGTGCTCGATTTTCCGCATCGCCGCCTTCAACGCCTCGCGGGCCTGGCCGCGATAGCGTCCGAAAGACATGGCGAACGTGAAACTTTGCGAACTGCCTGCTGGAATGCGGAGCGTCCGCGTGGATAGGTCGGCCAGGCAGACCATTTCGAGGGTAGTCCCTTCGGTCATGCCCGTAGCAAAGTCCCTCACCCATTTCACGTTGCGGCCGTGCTCGTGATGGACGTATAGGGTTGACCAGGATCCTGCCGGCTCATTGTCCAAGCTGACGAAGTGGCCGTCGGGAAACGGTCCTTTCCAATCAGGGGCGACGCCCTTTCCCGGATACACGAAACTGATCGCTACGGTCCTGGCAGCAGGACCTCCGTTCGCCACATCGAACCTAAGCGCGATCACATTCCTTTCTGGGAACGCAGCGGAGGTGGTGATTGCAAGGTCTCCCGTTGTACTTTTTTCCGTGACTACGCCCGGGCTGAACGAACGCTTCGAGAGTTTGAGCGGGAGTTCCGTTCCATCCTCTGTCATAGCCCAGCGAAGGAGAGCGTCCGTGATCTTCGTACCACCCCAGCCGACTACCGATTCCAGTCTTTGCAGGCCCGGAGCGCCGGGATCAGGCCAACTGATGGCGACATCGGAATGCCTGTCGCTCCAAGCTGCCGATGGGTGGGTATACGGCACAAGATCCTCGAGGTCGACACGGTCGGCCCACGTGAGCAACGGGGTGCCCTGCGCAGCGAGCAGAGTCAGAAACATGGCAGGTAGAGCGGAGCAAGCGAGTGGAATAGCGCGGCGCATAACTGGACTACTCTACCGTGTTCCGGCCCCCAGTTCGAGCACCTCGCCTGCGGCCTACACGCCGGATGGTAGATTGGTGCCGTGCGCGGAAGTGTCGAAATTCATGTCCCGATCAGTCCGACCGAAGCTTTTTTCCGGCAGCTCCACTACTTGGCTGTTTCACTTCGCCAGCGCGGCGGCAGGCTGCGCGATAGTTCGATCATCGTGACGGTGGGCGAGGATTGCGAGCCCTTCGACATCGGCCGCAAACTACCCTGGACCCGCTATTACCCGATTGAGTTTCGGTGGGTACCGCGTACTTTGTTCCAGCAGCTAGGCTACTATGCCACGGCGGCGGAGCGCTATCGCTACAATTTTCAGGCGCCGTACGTGCTGCTGTTGGACGCAGATCTCGTGATATCGCGCAACCTTGACGATCTGCTGGAACGGGCGGTCGCCGACGCCGCCGTGTACGCCGTCCCTGCCTACCGGTCACCCTGGGAGAACGCAGGGCTTCTTCACATACGGTCCGACGAGGCGTGGTGGCAAGTGGTCTTTGAAGCGGCAGGGTTGGGGGAGCCTCCATTGCAGTGCGAATATTCTGGGTATGGCGCGCTGTTCAATGACGACAGCATGCGACGCTGTCCTCCTTACTTCAATCAGGGCGTCGTCCTCGCGCCCGCCGCACTCATGAACGATATTGGCCGCGTGTTGTATGCGGAAATGGAAGCGGCCACGCTCGCGGTAGCGACAGTCTTCCGTATCCAGATTGCTCTCACCTTCGCGATTCTTCGCCAGAAACTGCCGTGGCGCCCTCTGCCAGTGCGGTACAACTACATACCGACGCCCGGATCGATCCGTAGTGCCGCGCAGACGCAATATGCTAGTGTCAGCCCGGAGGAGTGGGACGACGTGCGCGTGATTCACTACGCGAGCATTCGGGGCTGGTTTGAGAGGGAGCGGGTGATGGCAAGCTCCGAAGCATTGGAGCATTGGCTTACCCTGACCGGCCACGACCCGATAGAGTCGTACTGCCGGGAGGTGTTCCGTAGTATCCACCCTGAAGTTGCGAACGGAAAGCCGGAGACGCGGAACTGGACGTGGTTGCGCGATGCTCTCAAAAGAAGCGGACTTAAAGCGAGATAGCCGCCGGCCCTGTGTTCCTCAGTCCAGGCCGGGAAGAACCGCCTTCACGATCTGCAGAATCTCGGATTGTTCCTCTTCGCTCATGGCAGGGTAGATGGGAAAACACACCATCCGCGCAGCGAGGTCTTCGGCCACTGGTGCCGGCTCGAGAATTGCAATTTCCGGCGGCAAGATGCGGTGGAGAGCCGGATGGTAATAGCGGCGCAGTTCCAGCCCGCGGCTTCGGGCAGACTCCAGCAGCGACGGGACATCGGTTTCCGTGGGAAGGAGCGCGGGAAAGCACTGCCATGGCGGCAATCCGGGATCGGCGGGAGTTCCGATCTGCCCGTTGGCCTGGAAGAAGTCTTGATATCGCTGGGCCGCGGCCGCTCGCGCTGGCAGCATCGGCAAAGCGCAGTCGAGAACCGCGAGGCCGATGGCCGCACTGAACTCGCTCAGCTTCCCGTTCAACCCTTTTGCGAAGGCGGGGGCGCCGAGTCCGAAATTCAGCGCCTGGGTAGAGCGCAGAGCATCGTCGGGCCCACAGAAAATCGCTCCCCCTTCTCCGATTCCGAAGACCTTGGTGGCATGGAGGGAGAAGACCTCGGCCATTCCCTGCCCGCCGGCCGGAACGCCGGGTGAGATGGAACCGCCAAGCGCCGCGGCAGCATCCACCACTAAGGGAACGCCCCTCACTGCACACACGCTGGCGATGTTTTGAAGATCGCGGCAAAAACCGAAGGCGCGAACGTGTATGACCGCGGCGATATCGTGCCGGGCAAAGACGGACTCCAGCATCGCGGGAGACAATTCCCACGTCCGGGCATCGACGTCGCAGACGACCGGAAGACAGCCGGCCGTGAGGACCGCGTGGACTGTTGCCGGAAAGGTGAACGAAGGGATCGCAACCTTGCCTGTTACTCCCCGTTCCATCAGAACCGCAGCAAGGCCACTGGTAGCACTGGAACAGGCAACTGCTTCGCGGCCAGCGATGGATAAGAAATTCTCGAGGCGACGTTCGAACAGCTCATTGGCCGGGCCAAAGTTGGAGTAACGTCTCGCGGAATACGAAGAGGCGAGGTAGGGCGTCCACTGTTCGGGACCCGGCAAAGAGGGACGAAGAAAGGGAAACCGAATCGGATTCACTCAGGCCACCGGTCGAGGACGCTCTCGTCGCGATAGCGTTGCAGAGCCGGATTTTGACGGGCCAGCAACTCCCGTTCATTGCTGAGAACGCCTTCTGGCGCGCGCTGCCCGACGCGACGAGCTGGGACGCCGGCATAAATCGTCCACGGCTCCAGGTCGTGCGTTACCACGGCTCCCGCGGCGGCCACTGCCCCTTCGCCGATTCGAACATTGGGGAGGACGACGACATTAGCAAAGACCAGAGCGTGCGCGCCCACGACCACTCGTCCTCGAATTACCGAGCGAAATTCGGGTGGGACCGTAGGACCGACGAGGGCACCGCCGTGGATGTCATCGGAACCCGAGAGCAGACGCGCCCCGGTTGCGATTCCGCAAAAATCGCAGAGCACACAGTCGCCGCCCCCGGTGATGGAAACGTGAGACGCGATGTGGACATAGTTTCCAATAACCAGGTTGCGGTGCGAACCGATAAAGACGAAGTCATCAATGACAATATGCGATCCCAGCGTGAAGTTTTCAGTGCCGACCAATTTGGCCTGTGGATATATCGTGACGTCTGAGCCAATGCAGCGGAAATTGACGCTCATCCTTCATTCCTGAAACCTATCATACGGTACGCAACGTGAGCGGAACCGGGGCGCATCGCCTGTTATAGATCCTGTACCTGGCATCACTGCTCAGCGCCGGTCTACGCGGCAGTCCTCGGCCTTATCTGCTTGCGGATCGCGGCCTCCCACTCGTCGCGTGCGGATTCCAGATTGTAATGCGCCTGTAGGTTGATCCAGTATTCCGGCGTGGTGTCGAAGTAGCGCGCTAGGCGAAGCGCTGTTTCCCCAGTGATCGACCGCGTCCCTGCAACAATCGAGCTCACACGGTTCGGTGGAACGCCTATCGCGATGGCGAGTTGGTTCATGCTGAGGCCAAGATCGGCGATGGCTTCTTTTAGGATTGCACCCGGGTGAACGGGCGGTAGCTTTTTGGCCATGATCTTCCTCAATGGTAGTCAATGATTTCCACATCGTACGCGTGTCCGTCCGCCAGCAATAGCAGATCTACGATAAACCGGGCACACAAGGCTCCTACTGGCGCACCAGCCGGCTGACCGCGCGGGCGATCATGAGTTCTTCGTCGGTGCGAATGACACGAACGGTGGCTCGGCTGGATGCCGTGGAAATGACCGGCGCGTTTGAGTCGTTGGCGGCTTTGTCCATTTCGATTCCGAGAAACTGCAGGCCTTCGCAGACGCGGGCGCGGACTTCGGCGGCGTTCTCGCCGATGCCACCGGCGAAGACGAGGGTTTCCAAACCTCCAAGCGCCGCGGCGAAAGCGCCGATCCATTTACGAGTTTGGTAGCAAAACAGTTCTACCGCTTCAGCGGCGCGGATGTCGGTCCCTTGCCGCTCGATCAGGTCACGCATATCGGAGCTGGTTTCGGAAACGCCGAGCATGCCGGATTCGTGATTGATTATGTTGTTGAACTGCTTGGGCGTCAGTTTTTCGGTTCTCATCATGTACCAGGCCACGCCTGGATCCAGGTCGCCGGGACGCGTACCCATGGGCAACCCGGCTGCCGGAGTGAATCCCATGCTGGTGTCGATGCTCTTACCGTCGCGGACGGCTGCCAGGCTTGCCCCATTACCGAGATGGGCCAAAATCACCCGACCCTGGGCAACCTGCGGGCCTGCCACACGGTTCAGTTCTTCCATCAGGAAGGCGTAAGACAAGCCGTGGAAGCCGTAGCGTTGAATTCCCATCGCATCGAAGCGGCGCGGGATGGGTAGAAGCCGGGCCACGCGCGGCATGTCGCGGTGAAAAGCGGTGTCGAAGCACGCTACTTGCTGCAGGTTGGGATGACGCTGGCGGAACACCTCGATCAGTTCAATGGCGGCAGGCAGATGATCCGGATCGTAGGGGCAGATGCGGTGCAATTCCTGCATCAACTCCGGCGTGACGTGCTGAGGCTGAGTGTAGTGCATACCGTGGACGACGCGGTGTCCCACTGCCTTCACGGAGGCGAAGCCGGTCTTCTCTTCGAGCCAATCGATGAGGAAGGCCGCGCCGCTGCTGTGGTCGGTAGTTTCAATCTTGCGGCTGTCTTGCCGGTTCTGAATAGTGTCGTGGAAGGTGAGAGTGGCGCCAGGCGACCCGATGCGATCCACCGTTCCGTAAAGCCTGCGTGGCAGGGATTCGCGATCCTCGTAGAGAGCAAACTTGATACTCGAGGAACCGCCATTAATGGTTAGGATGTATTGTGTAGCCATTTCGGGGCGCTGGCGGAGGTTGGCGCTGCGCGTGCACTCATTGTCACCCAGGCGATTCATCACATGCCAGTGAACATCTACACGTGTCCGATGCACCCTGAGGTGCAGCAGGATCATCCGGGCAGTTGCCCTAAGTGCGGTATGTCCCTGGAGCTGAAAACGGCGAAAGCGGGCGCAGACGAGGGGGAAGACAGCGAACTGCGCGACATGACGAGGCGCTTCTGGATCAGCGTCATGCTTGCAGCTCCGGTGTTTATTCTGGCAATGGGTCACTTGATTCCGGCGCCCGGCGGGCAGCCCTGGATGGACGGTGAAGCCTCGCGCTGGCTCCAGTTTGGGCTCGCCACACCTGTCGTCTGGTGGACAGGCTGGCCACTATTGGACCGTGGGTGGCGTTCGGTGGTCACGCGTCACTTAAACATGTTCACCCTGATCGCGATTGGCGTGGGCGCGGCCTATGTCTTGAGCGCCGCGGCGATGCTGGTGCCAGGCGCATTCCCCGACACGATGGAACATCACGGCAAGATCGGCATCTACTTTGAATCGGCGGCGGTGATTGTTGTCCTGGTGCTTCTGGGGCAGGTGCTCGAGCTTCGCGCCCGCAGCCGCACGGGCAGCGCGATCAAGGCGTTGCTGAACCTCGCTCCACCCACGGCGCGGCAAGTGGCCCCGGGGGGAGACAATGTGGTGCCGCTCGACCAGGTGAAGGTCGGAGACTGGTTGCGTGTGGTTCCGGGCGAGAGAATTCCCGTGGATGGCGTGGTCATTGAAGGTCACTCCAGCGTTGAGGAGTCGATGATCACGGGCGAACCGCTTGCCGTGGAAAAGAATGCCGGCGACAAGGTAACGGGCGGGACGGTGAATGGCACCGGCAGTTTCGTCATGCGGACGGAACGTGTGGGTGACGACACGCTGCTGGGCCAGATAGTCAACATGGTAGGCGAAGCCCAGCGAAGCCGTGCGCCGATTCAGGGTCTTGCCGACCGGGTGGCGGGTATCTTCGTGCCAGCGGTGCTCGCTTTGTCGGTCATCACGTTCGTAGTCTGGATGTGGGTCGGGCCGGCGCCGACATTTGCGCACGCCATCGTCAACGCCGTTGCGGTGCTGATCATCGCCTGCCCCTGCGCGCTAGGCTTGGCCACGCCGATGTCCATCATGGTTGGAGTGGGACGCGGGGCGCAGGCCGGCGTGCTTGTGAAGAACGCCGAAGCTCTGGAACGATTGGAGAAGGTGACGACGCTGGTGGTGGACAAGACGGGCACGCTCACGGAGGGCAAGCCTAAGCTGGTGGATGTGCTGCCTAACGATGGTTTCGACGCGAAAGAGTTTCTGCGGCTAGCCGCGTCGCTGGAGCAGAACAGCGAGCACCCGCTGGCGGCCGCGATTGTACAGGGCGCGAAGGAGGAGGGCTGTCACCTTGATACCGTGAGTGATTTTCGATCAGTGACGGCGGGCGGTGTCGGCGGCGCGACAGGTGGTCGCAGGGTATTGATCGGTAAACCGGATTTTCTGCGGAACGAGAATGTCGCGGGCTTGGAGCCGATGGAAGCCACGGCGGCGAAGCTTCAGGAAGCAGGCAAGACGGCGGTGTTCGTCGCTATCGACGGCAAGCCTGCCGGAATCCTTGCCGTGGCGGATCCCATCAAGTCCACCACGGCGCAAGCCATTGGCGAACTCCACGCTCTAGGATTGAAGCTGGTGATGCTGACGGGCGACAATCGCCGGACGGCCGCCGCCGTGGCCGCGCAACTCGGCCTGGATGCCGTGGAAGCGGAGATCGAGCCCGCCGGAAAGGCTGCTTACATCAAAAAGCTGCGGGCGGAAGGCAAACAGGTAGCGATGGCCGGCGACGGCATCAACGACGCGCCCGCGCTGAGCGAGGCTGAGGTAGGAATCGCCATGGGAACCGGTACCGACGTGGCCATGCAAAGCGCGGGCATCACTCTTGTTAAGGGCGACCTGCGCGGCATTGCCAAGGCCATCCGCCTCAGTCGGGCCACCATGGGGAATATCCGGCAAAACCTGTTCTTCGCATTCCTCTATAACGCGCTGGGTATTCCGCTGGCGGCGGGAGCGCTGTACCCATTCTTTGGTATTTTGCTGAGCCCGATGATTGCCGGCGCCGCCATGAGTCTGAGCTCCGTTTCTGTCATCGGCAACGCCTTGCGGCTGCGCGGTATCAAGCTTTAATCAGGTACAAATCATGACTACACCCACAGTAAAGACGCTTACTCACGAACTACTGCAAAAGATGGACGCCTATTGGCGGGCGGCCAACTATCTTTCGGTCGGTCAGATCTATCTTTACGACAATCCGCTGATGAAGCGTCCCCTGACGCTTCCCGATGTGAAACACATGCTGTTGGGGCACTGGGGAACCACGCCCGGGCAGAACTTCATCTACGTTCATTTGAACCGGGTCATCAAGAAGTACGACCTGAACATGATCTACGTCTCTGGTCCCGGGCATGGCGGTCCGGCCGCGGTAAGTAACACGTATTTGGAAGGGACCTACAGCGAGATCTATCCCGATATCAGCCAGGATGAGGAGGGATTGCAAAAGCTCTTTCTTCAGTTCTCGTTTCCCGGAGGGATTCCGAGCCACGTCTCGCCGGAATGCCCGGGCTCAATCCATGAAGGCGGCGAACTGGGATATTCACTGAGCCATTCCTTTGGCGCGGTGTTCGACAATCCCGATCTGGTGGTGGCCTGCGTAGTTGGCGACGGCGAGGCGGAGACCGGACCGCTGGCCACGGCGTGGCACTCGAACAAATTTCTCGATCCGGCCACCGATGGCGCGGTGTTGCCGATTCTGCATCTCAACGGATACAAGATATCCAATCCGACGATTCTCGCCCGCATCACGCGCGAGGAGTTGGAACAACTGTTGCGCGGCTACGGATGGACGCCCTACTTCGTTGAAGGTCACGACCCGGAACTAATGCACGAAGCGATGGCCTCGACGCTGGATGCGGCGGTGGAACAGATCAAACAAATTCAACAGGACGCCCGCACACACGGCAATCTGACGCGGCCGCGCTGGCCGATGATCGTCCTCAATTCACCGAAGGGCTGGACCGGACCTCAGACTGTCGACGGCCTGCAAAATGAGGGCACGTTTCGCTCGCACCAGGTACCCATCTCCGATCCGGCCACTCATCCGGGGCACCTCAAACTGCTGGAAGACTGGTTGCGGAGTTACCGGCCAGAAGAGCTGTTCGATGAGCAAGGCCGATTGAAACCGGAACTCTCGGAGCTGGCGCCGCAGGGCGAGCGGCGGATGGGCGCAAATCCGCATGCTAACGGCGGCATACTGCTGCGCGATCTGCGGATGCCGGATTTTCGCGATTACGCGGCTGACGTACCCGCGCCAGGCGTAGGTGGCATCGGCGACACGCGTGTGCTGGGGCCTTTCCTGCGCGATGTGGCGAAACTGAACGACGAGCGGAGAAATTTCCGGATCTTCGGACCTGACGAAACTCTCTCCAATGGCCTGGAAGCGGTATTTCAAGTGACGAAGCGTCAATGGGAAGCCGCTACCGTTCCCAATGACGAGTTCCTGGCAAATTCGGGGCGCGTGATGGAGGTGCTGAGCGAGCACCAATGCGAAGGCTGGCTGGAGGGGTATCTGCTGACCGGGCGGCATGGCCTTTTCAACTGCTATGAGGCCTTCATTCACATCGTCGATTCGATGTTCAACCAGCACGCCAAGTGGCTGAAGGTGA
>JBDTMC010000151.1:0-15462 GCA_039934475.1 Bryobacteraceae bacterium
AGTGGGGATCATCGGCGTCGGCGGATTGGGGCACATGGCCGTGAAGTTCGCCGCCGCCTACGGCTGCCACGTCACCGCGTTTACGTCCAGCGAGAGCAAGTTCGATGAGGCGAAGGGTTTCGGCGCGCACCAGGTTGTGTCTAGTAGAGACTCCGCCGCGATCAACAAGCTCGCGGGCAGCTTCGACCTCCTGATCAGTACCGTCAACGTAAAGCTCGATTGGGATGCGATGATCGGCGCCCTCGCGCCAAACGGCCGCCTGCATGTCGTCGGCGCAGTGCTGGAGCCGATCCCGGTCGTCGCCTTCTCGCTGATTATGCAGCAGCGTAGCGTCTCAGGTTCGCCCACTGGCTCGCCCGTTGACATAGGGACAATGCTCGATTTCGCGGCGCTGCACAATGTGGCTCCGCAGACGGAGCACTACCCCATGAGCCATATCAACGAAGCCTTCGCCCGGCTGGAATCAGGCAAGGCCCGCTACCGCATCGTGCTCGACGCGGACTTCTGACCACTGGACACCGGCAATCCATGACCAAGTCAAAGACCGTCATCGTGACCGGAGCCTCCCAGGGGATCGGCGCGGGAATCGTGAACGCGTTTGTGCAACGCGGGTTTAACGTCGTTGCCAACTCCCGTAAAGTGAGTCAATCGACGGAAGTGGCGGCTTCGGATAACGTCGCCCTGGTTGACGGGCACATTGGCGAGCCCGCAACGGCCGCTAGGATCGTTCAGACGGCGCTGTCCCGCTTCCAGTCGATCGACGTTCTGGTCAACAACGCCGGCATCTTTTTCAACAAGCCGTTTACGGACTACACGGCGCAGGACTTCGAGTCGCTCGTCTCCACGAACCTGGAGGGATTCCTGTACGTGACTCAACTCGCCATCAAGCAGATGTTGGCGCAGAAGGCGGGCGGGAGCATCGTGACCATCACGGCGGCACTGGCTCGCAACCCCATCCGCGGCGTGCCTGCGTCAGTGCCGATGATTATGAAGGGAGGCCTGGAAACGGTAACCCAGCACCTCGCCATGGAATACGCCAAAGACAACATTCGAGTGAATGCGGTCGCGCCCGGCGTCGTCTACACGCCTCTCCACCGGGACACGCCAAAGGACGTGATGGAAGGTCTCTCGCCGATGGGACGGCCTTCCACCGTCGCTGAAATCACAGACGCGGTGATGTACCTCACCGATGCGGCCACGGTGACGGGGCACATTTTGTACGTCGATGGGGGCTCTCACTTCGGAAGATGGTAGTGGATTGGAGGTGCCTTATGACAACAAAAGCAACGGCTGAAGAACGTCTCACTGGACTCGGGATTCAACTGCCCCATCCGCCAACGCCATTTGGGGCCTACGTGCCTGCCGTTCAAACGGGCAACCTGCTCTTCCTGAGTGGGATGCTCGCCACTGCTGGCCACCAGGCAACGGCAGTAGGCATCGTGGGGCAAGATCTCGACGTGGATGGAGGGCGGAAAGCGGCATTAACTGCGGCACTCAATGCGATTGCACTCACACAGAAGCAGCTCGGCTCATTGAATCGGGTGAAGCAAGTCGTCAGGCTCGGCGTGTATGTCGCGGCAACGCCCGAATTCACCGACCATGCGAAGGTCGCCGATGGCGCGTCTGAGTTGTTCCGCGATGTCTTCGGCGAAAATGCCGTCTCGTCACGCCTTGTCATCGGTGTCTCGAGCCTTCCTCTCGGTTCGCCGGTGGAATTGGAGGTAATCCTTGAGGTGTCGGCGTGATGCCCGTTGGATGCCCGCTGGGCGATCTCTGTTATTGATGCCGGTGCTCCGTTTTCAATGGCCCCGGGAAGCTGATCAGATCCCCGCGCGTCTTGCCGTCCACCGTAATCCGCGCCAGCGTGTAAACCGTGCCGTCATTCCCAACAGCGATGCTATTTACATAGGTAGGCCGCGATCCGTCCGGTAGAAACACCGAACCGCTGTCGCGATAGGTCCCCGTCTTCAAGTCGTAGGTCACCAGGTGCAGGTCTTCCATGCCTTTGGCTTCGCCCTTTGCCGTGGATTCTTTCCCCGCCACCCGGTGCCCGTTCTCGTAGATCGGACCGCCCGTCAAGTAATGAATCGTGTGGCCGTCCGCCGCCAGCGTGAAGCCCAGATACCCGTAGCTGAACTGGTCGAACATCCCGCTTGCCTTAGACGCACGGCTGGTGATCCGGTCCAACACTTCCACGCGTTCGGCACGCGGATCGAACCGGAACAGATACCCCGAGTTGCCATGAACCCCAACGATCGCCGCATCCGCCTCTGACCAAACCGTCTGCCGCCAGTTGTACCCCATGTGGCCCGGCGAGGCCGGATCGTAGAGCCCGAAGTAGTCCTTGCGTAGGTTATCGCCCGTCACCGTTTCAATCGCATCGCGGTCATAGCGGTAGCGGAAAATCGTTCCAGTGGAGTTCGTGAAATACACCGAACCATCGCGCGGATCGATAGTGAGTGACCGGCAAATTGTCTGGTAATTCGGTCCCTGCACCGACTCACCCTGGTTCGCAATGCCGCCCAGATTCCGCAATGACTTCGTTTTCAGGTCGTACCGCAGGAACAGTCCCGTGGGCCAGGTGATTCCATAGAGCCGTCCTCGCTGCGTGTCCATATTCATCGTGATGATCCCCTCGCCATTCGGAGCCAGCGCGAGGTTCTCATAACGACCTGTCTTCACGTCATAGGAGAGGAAGTGCCCTCCCGGATAGGGCTTGTAGCCCGCGGGCGGCTTCCCCATCGTCTCCATCCCATCCTCGATCGAGTAATACCCGACGTGGGTCGCGAAATAGAGTTTTTCGCCCGCATCCACGAAGTTCACATGACTCTTCCCTTGCGGGATCGCCTTCAGCCCCTTCTCCCCGCAGGCTTCCGTCAAATCGCCAAGGTGCCGGATCTTTTTTTCCGCCGGATGGTACACGTACATCTGTGCTCCGGTGTCCAACGATTCCGTGCTCAAAACGTAGTAAATGCGGCCGTCCGAAGCCCTCGAAATGGCGTTGTAGCTGTCATGACTGATGGCCAGCCCCGAATCATGAACTTCGGCCGCGATTCGATCTCCAGCCTCCGCCGTCAGCGTTCCAGACACCATAAGCATCACCAGACATTCCCTGATCATGTTCCAAATCCTTGCCGACGATACCACACCGTGCCCGATTCCCAGCACGGTGTATCATCAAGGTACCGAAGCAAAGGAATACGGGAAGGTACCGAAGCAAAGGAATACGGGCCAAGCCATGGCGTGCGAATGGCGGCCGCTTCGCCAAAGTATACGGAGGGTGTAGTGTCACAATCGGCAAACGCGGTCACGCGGCGGACATTTCTGGGAGGCGTGGCGGCAGGCATCCTCAGCGCCCAGGAGGCGACTGCTCCCGCGGCACCCCTGGTCAACCCGAACATTCTGGTGATTATCGTCGATCAGATGCGCTTCCCCACATGGTTGAACGCGCAGCAGTCGCAAACCTACGTTTCCTCGGTGATCCCCAATATCTACAAGAACATTATCAGCAAGTCAGTTTCGTTCACGCAGTACTACACGGCGGCCGCCTTTTGCACGCCAGCGCGGTCCACGCTGCTTACCGGGCTCTACGCGGCGCAGACCGCGATGTTCGTCACGTCAGATACTTCAGCACCCAGTCTCGATCCCGCATTTCCCACCTGGGGCAAGGCTCTGCCCACCCTCAATCCGGCCTACGCGGATCGGATGTGGTGGTTCGGGAAATGGCATCTATCGGCCTTCGATCCGCAATCCGATCCGCTCGCCGCCTACGGATTCCGCACCAGCCAGTATCCCGGTCCGCAGGCCGGTTCGCCGAATGGATGGCCGAATGAGGGCACAGACGGAGGCGTGTTCACCGAGGCCGGCACCTATAACGGGCGCACTTTTGCCAGCGACGCAGAAATTGTAGACGACTTCACAAGCTGGGCCGGCGCACAGGCTTCGTCGGCGCCGTGGTGCGCCACGGTGAGTCTCCTCAATCCGCATGATATCTTTCGTTATCCGAACTGGTTGAATCCCACGCTCTATCCGCAGTTGGCGGCATCGTCACTCACCGATGCTCACTTTCCCCCTCCTTCCGAGGTGCGCTTCCCGCTCTACAGCGGCCTCCCATCGCCCTGGAACTTTGAGCAACCCTCGCCCACGGGAGTGAAGCCTCCGTTCCAATATTCCCACTGGCAGTTCTTGAACAAGATCAGCGGCCAGATGACGACGGATGCCGCATGGGTGAACATGCTGAACACCTACTATGGCTTGATGAAAGCGGTGGACGCCCAGATCGGTCGCGTCTTCGCCGCACTGCCCCAAGCCGTGTTGGACAACACCGTCGTGATCTTCTTGTCCGATCACGGGGAACATTGCGGCTCACATGGCCAGCGTGGCAAAGGGGGCGGAGTCTACGAAGAAAGCATGCACACGCCGTTTTACGTGCGGTATCCCTCCGTCGCGGCGGGCAAGCGGGCACAATTGGTGTCGTCCGTCGATCTGTTCGGATTGATTTGCGATCTTGGCACACAAGGGGCGGGAACGTGGAGAACCAGCAATCCGGACTTGGTGACACGTGAGTCCATCCACAAGTTCATTTTCAACCCTGCTGCGCTGGAGTCGCACCGGCTGATCACGGTGGCCGGAGCCAAACAGCCCTTTATTCTGCATACCGTCGATGAGAACGAGAGTGTTTCGGCTACCGACACCACCATGCGCAATCACATCATCGGGCTGCGCCTGAAGACCACGGCGACACAGCCGGGAGCGAAATACGCAACCTATTCGCATTGGGCCTCCTGCACCGTGCAGCCGGACGGCACCGGTGTCGACGAAGAGTTCTACGACTACGGCAACACGCTGCTGAACAAGTCCGAGCTAGGGAACAATATTTCCACCACGGATGCGGCCAGTCAGGCTGTACTGAGCGCCATGCGAAACGCGCTTCGATCGCTGGTCCCGCGCGAGCTGAACCGGCCTTTGGTAGGCTCTGGATTACAGGCCGCATTGACGGCGGCCCAGTCCCGTTACTTCGCCTATCTTGGTCAGTGTGGCGTCTAACTAAGCTTTCGATGGGGTGGTCAAGCGCTGCCAACACCGCCCAGTTAAGAATCTAAGAAAACTGAGTTTTCTCGGCTGAATTATCGCCCTAATAAAGGAAACTCAATATCATTGCATTACCAATGAAATTCCACGCGTACCTGCATCGCAGGGGTGGACTTGAGCCACCCGCACACTGAGCAAGGAATGGGCTAGACGGTCTAGGACGATATTATTAAGAATTGTTCGGCGCTAAAGAACTCAATGGGGATTTATGGCGTTATAACTTGACAATTCAATCGCTTTAATTCAAGGTAGATTATAGGGTCTTGGACGCTCGCGAAAAAATGGGCCGGCGATGGCTCTATCTAATTCTTCTCCCTTACAGTTGCTTCCGTACTTTCCTGCGCCTGCGTGCCGGCGGCCACAAGCCTTCCACTTCCTGGTTATGTCGAAGGGGAGTGCTGAATGTATTTACGGAATGCCAAGGTTCGATAAACATTTGAAATTAGAAGTTGCATCCGCGTGATCTACGGCCCGTCAACACGAATTGTGAATAATTCAAAAGAACGAGTCGCAGGTGTGGGCGCCTTGAAATACTCTTCCCTACTCATCCTGTTGATGGCAACGGCCTCTCTTTGCCACGCAGCAGGTTGGCGTCCGATTGGGCCCTACGGGGGCGCAGCTGAATTCGTGCGCGTCAGCAAATCTCAGCCAACTACCGTGATCGCGGGGACGCGCAGGGGAATGATCTTTCGTTCGGCAGATGCGGGCGCGACCTGGACGGAGAGCGCCTCCCCGGCGGGTTCAGATTGCGTGCTCCACGCACTCGAAGTGCATCCCGAGGATGCCAATCGCATCTACGCGGGATTCGATTGCGACCAGGACGCGGCCAGGGCCGGCCTCTACGAGAGCTCCGATTCAGGCAAGACATGGAGCCGGCCTAGCCAGTTGAATGCGAAAGGCGTTTGGTCACTTGCATTCTCTCCTCGTACCCGCCGGCTGGCAGCAGGCACTACCGTGGGTGTGTTCGTGAACAAGGACCACGGTTGGGAGCGTATCTCGCCAGAGTCCAATCAAGAGCTGAAGCCCGTGGTATCGCTTGCGTTCGATCCGGAGGATGAAGAGATCCTGCTTGCGGGCACGAGCCATTTGCCCTGGCGCACCGTCGATGGCGGCAAAACCTGGGCCTCGATTCACAGCGGCATGATCGACGACTCGGACGTGTTCAGCATTTCACCCGACGCTTCCACGACGGGCCTCGTCTACGCCAGCGCCTGCAGCGGCGTCTACAAGAGCACGGTGGGCGGCACTCACTGGCTGCGACTGCCGACGCCCCGTGGTGCGTACCGCGCCTATCTCGTTGTGCCTGACCCTCACCGGCCGCGGGTAGTTTATGCCGCCACAAGTTCCGGTCTCCTCCGGTCAGTAGATGGCGGTGCGATTTGGACCCGGATTTTGCCGGACATCGTACACGCGGTCTCCTTCGATCCGGTCGTCCCGAAGCGGGTGTTTGTCGCTTCCACCTCCTCGGGAGTGCTGCTAAGCGAAGACGGCGGTGATTCCTTTCAGTCTCGCAACCAAGGCTTCGCAAATCGGCGCTACCGCGCAGTGGCGAGGTTAGGAAAGACGCTATTTGTTGCGGCAGCGAGTGAAATCGACCCCAGCCTCTTCGTTTCCGACGATGAAGGCCAGACATGGAAGACCGATGTCGCCTGGCCGCGGAACTTGCGCCACCTGTCCACAACCGAGCGGGACTCAAAAACGGTTGTTTGCGGTAGTGCCACTCACGTGTATCTTTCTAAGAACCGAGGACGCACCTGGACGACACTGCCTGCAGTACCGGGTGGACGAGTGATCGGTCTGAAGGCGATACCGGGCGGTGTTCTAGCTGCCGGCGCCGGCGGAGTATTCACTTGGACGCCGGCGAAGCCGCGGTGGACCACGGCGCCAACGCCGCAACCCCTGTCGGTTCACGAATTCTTCAGCACCTCGGATGATTTTGTGCTCGTCGAGGCCCAAGGCACGCTGTTAACTTCTGCGGATTCGGGGACCACGTGGCGTGTCTGTCCCGGGCTCACTGGCCTGGGCGAGATCCACAGTATGGCCGGCATAGGGGGCGACCAGGGATTCATCCTCGCCGGATTGTCGCTTGGCCTGTACCGTTCCGATGATGGCTGTCAGAGTTGGACTCCCATCCGGGATGACCTGACAGGCGACACGGTCTCGCTGGTGGCGATACACAACTCGCCCTCTTTGGTCGCATTGGCTGTTCAGTACGGCCGAGTCTTGATCTCTATCGACCGGGGCCGCACATGGAGAGCGTTCAGCGAGACTGGCTGGCTCGGCTCCTTCCCGCTCCAAGTGCTCGCTAATGAAGCAAGCACGCGACTCTATGCCCTCTTTCCTGGTAGCGGTGTGATGGTACAAGACATCATTGCTGCCGGGTTGACCGCCAATCCTGCCGAAGGCGCGTCTCCGCCTCCGGCTCCAACTCGTCAAGGAGCATTTAGAAAATGAAGTCTCGATTCCGCAAGTTGATCTGCATTTCGGCTATCTCCCTCGCATTCCCGGCGGGAGTTTCCGGCCAACAGGCTCCGGAGGGCCCCATTTGGGGGCTGAATCTATTCGGTGGCTACCAATGGACAAGGATGTCGGGCACACTCAATCCACTGGGGGCCTGGGCGGTTACTGGAGTCACTCCGGGAAGCCGGCGTTTCGGAGACGATCCGGTCGCAGGTATCCGGTTCACGCAGGACTTCCACAAGTACATCGGCGTCGAGGAAGGCTTCACCTACGCCTTCCTGCCGGTCACGTACACCTCCTTTGGCGCCGGCAATCAGGCGAAGCTAGATGCCCGAAGTTATCGTGTGTCGGCGAATCCTGTCTTTCACTTCACGCCCCGGGAATCTAAATTCCGGCCGTTCGTCACGGTGGGCGTGGCGGCGAACTGGTTCGATCCAAATGCCTCAACGCTGGTCAGCACACAGCCTCGTTCTACCGATTTTCCGGTGGGAACCGACTTGAAGACCAAGGTCGAACCGGTATTGTTTTATGGGGTCGGCCTGAAGGTCAATGTATCCCGGCGCTTCGGACTGCGGTTCGATGTGCGCGATAACTGGAGCAAGACCCCGCACTTTAATCTGCAGGAGTACCCTTCCGCGGTTGGCGACTACTATAGTCCCAAAGGCGAAACGCTGCATCAGATAGAAGCTACCGCGGGAATCGTCTTCCGCTGGGGCTACAAAGAGCCGCCACCCGCTCCGGCTCCGGTTGCGAGAGCAGAAGCTCCGGCACCGCCTCCTCCTCCTTCATTCTCCATCGACAGCCTGAGCGCGAACGCCAGCGAAGTCTGCCCGGGCTCAGCAGTCGAGATACGCGCGGCTGCTACCGGCGTGCCCTCCGATGCAACCTATCGCTGGACCGTCAACGGCTCGCCAATTGACGCTTCCGGTGCCACCGCGTCTGTATCGACCACCGGGAAGAGCGGCAAGCAGGACGTTGTACTGACCGTGGAAGCCGGCGGCGTCACCAAGACCCAAACCACCTCGTTTACGGTTAAGAATGCCGCGCCACCAACCGTGACCGTGGGAATCTCGCCCTCAACCATACAACACGGCATGCAAGCCACCATCACTCCCACCGCAACCGGATCCGAGTGCGGCGGCAACGTCCGTACGATGTGCACAGCGAGCGAGGGTGTCGTCAACGGTACGACGTTCGATTCTTCGAACGTTGCCTTCGACCCGAACGCAGCCAAGGCGCAGTCAAAGACCGTAACCATTACCTGTACGGGCACCGACTCCCTCGGCGGCACTGGCAGCGGCACGGCTACGGTAGCCGTAACCGAGAGGCCGAAAGCCCGCCGGTTGGATGATCTCGTCTTCGGCAAAGGCAGCGCGCGCGTAAACAACTGCGCAAAACGCCTGCTGCTGGAGGAAGTGACTGCGCTGATGCGTGACAACCCCGACTGGACCCTGGTCGTCGTCAGTCATCGTGACGAACAGGAGTCCGGGCGCGCCATGGCCCATCTCGATCGAAGCCGTGCCATGAACACGGCGGCGGTGCTGAGTGCGGGTACTGGCATCTGCCCCTCGCTCGACCTGAGCCGGGTAAAGGTGCTGGAGGCGGGTACTACCGCCGGGTCTGAGCCCAAACCGTCGTTCTGCGGAGCTTCCACCACCATAAAGGAACGCACCGGTCAGGCAGTGACCGCCGAAGATACGAGAGCCCAGTTCCGTCGCGTGGAGTTGTGGCTCATCCCGTCCGGCGCGGACACGCCCGACGCGCTGAAATCGGCTCAGCCAATTCCAGCGGATGTAGTCAAACGCCTGGGCTGCCCTAAGTAAGCCCGTACCACAAGTTGGGAGCGGCTCCTAGTGGACCGCTCCCAAATCTTGTGTCCGGCCGCAGCGCTTGAATCCAGGGTCAGCCTGTGGCTAGTGTTACAAGGTGTGGTTATACGTTATACCAAGCGGTTACTAACTCGCAGCGATTCGGTCCGCCGCCTGCCGCCCCATCTTAATACAGTCCGGAATGCCGATTCCGTAATAAGCGTTGCCGGCCAGATACAAGTTCGGCTGTGCCGCCAGCCTCTCTTCAATCGAAATTACCCTAGCCTGATGACCAACCGTATACTGCGCCATAGACTTCTTCCAACGCGCGATGCGATAGAACGAGGGCTTGGCCGTAATCCCCATGATCTTGTGCAGCTCTTCTAAGACGATCGCAACAACCGCTTCATCGCTCTCGTCCAGAATCCCCTCATCAGCCGCCCCTCCCAGGAAACAGCGCAACACTGCCTGCCCCTCCGGCACGCGGTGAGAGAATTTGGTGCCCACCCACGTACACGCCACCAAGCGCCCGCGCTCTTTAGCTGGAACCAGGAAGCCGAAGCCCTTGAGGGAATGGCCGAGTGTCGCCTTCTCATAGCCCAGTGCCAGCGTCATTGACGAGCTGTATTGGACGCCGCGCAGCAGTTCGGCAAGTACCGGATCGACGGCTCCCAGCAACCCGCCGGCCTGCCACGCCGGAGTCGCTACCACCACATTCGCCGCCTCAATCCACTCCGCACCAGCGCGCACCCGGAAGCCTGAATCGGTCCGCTCCAGCGCGTCCGCCTCCGCTTGAATCACCACAGTATTCGGCCGGATCTTCTCTTCCAAAGTGCGCGTCAGCTGCGCCAGCCCACCCTTCAGTGTCCGGAACAGGGGCGCGCCTTGGGCTTTCGGTCCAGCAGCGCGGCGGCTGGCCAGCACGCCCCGCGTCAGGCTGCCGTATTTGCCTTCCAACTCCACAAAGCGCGTCAACACGCTGGCCACGCTTAAACGATCCGGTGAACCACCATACACGCCCGAAAGCAGAGGCTCCGCTAGATAATCCACAGACTCGCGCCCGTAGTGGTCCTCTATGAACTCACTCACCGTGCGATCCCGTCCGCTGCCATTGCCAGGCTGACGGAAGATCTCCAACCCCATCCGGATCTTGGTGGCCCAACTTAATAACGGACTCATCAGGATGGGCGTAAACTTTGTCGGCACCATCATCATCATGCCGTCGGGCAGCGGGATGAGGCGGCCGCCCTTCCAGATGTAAGTGACACGAAGATGATCGTTGGAGCCGATGACGTCGCTGGCCAGACCCACTTCGCGGATCAATTCCAGCGCGGCGGGCTTGGCGGAGAGGAAGCTGTCGGGCCCTTCTTCGAGCACGCAGCCGTTGACTGTCTCGGTTTGGATGACGCCGCCCAGGCGCGGTGCGCGTTCAATCAGGACAGCGGGGACACCGGCCTTGTTCAGATAGTAAGCGGCGGAGAGACCGGAGATCCCCCCGCCGATGATGACTGCCCGGTGCACGCTACGGCCTGAATTCGCGCACCATCTGAACCACGGCTTTCACGTTCTCCACCGGGGTCTCCGGCAGAATTCCGTGGCCGAGATTGAAGATATGCCCGGGACGCGTGCCAGTGCGCTTCAGTAGTTCGTGGACGCGCAGCTTCAACTCCGGAAGGGGCGCAAACAGCACCGCCGGGTCCAGGTTCCCCTGTACGGCGGAACGGTAGCTGATCTCCATCCATGCGGTGTCGATGTTAATGCGCCAGTCGACTCCCAATACATCGCCGCCGGCGGCATGCAGCTCTTTGAAGAAGCCGGCCGCGCCGGTGCCGAAGTGAATCACCGGAACGCCAGTGGAGCGAATCCGCTCAATCAGCGCGCGCGAGTAAGGCGCCACGTAGCGGACATAGTCGTCCGGTCCCAGCGCGCCCACCCAGCTGTCGAAAACCTGGATGGCGCGGGCGCCGGCAGCCACTTGCAGCATGGCGAAAGGCCCCAACACGTCCACCAGTTTGCCCATCAGGCGACGCCACAGCGTCTCGTCGCGGTACATCATCTGCTTGGTCTTCAGAAACGTCCGCGAAGCCCCGCCTTCAATCATGTAGCTGGCGAGGGTAAACGGCGCGCCGACGAAACCGATGACAGGCACCTTGCCGCCGAGGGCGCGGACCACGGTTTGGATGGACTCACCAACATACCCAAGGTCGTCGGTGTTGGAAATCGAAAGCGTGTCTACGTCGCTCGACGTGCGCACAGGATTGTCGATATGTGGTCCTTCGCCGGCCAGGAACTTGAGTTTGAGACCCATCGGTTCCACCGGTAAAAGCAGATCGGCGAATATAATGGCCGCGTCCACGTCGAGGATTTCCACGGGCTGGAGCGTAACCTGGGCCGCCAGATCGGGGCGTTTGCAGATCTCCAGGATGCCGTTTTTCGCGCGGATCTCGCGGTACTGCTTCATGTAACGGCCCGCCTGGCGCATGAACCATACCGGACGAACGTCCGTTGGCCTGCGCCGGCAGGCGTCTAA
This sequence comes from Bryobacteraceae bacterium, assembly GCA_039934475.1. Taxonomy (GTDB): domain Bacteria; phylum Acidobacteriota; class Terriglobia; order Bryobacterales; family Bryobacteraceae; genus JBDTMC01. The sequence goes on from JBDTMC010000151.1 coordinate 11,890, forward strand.
AAAGCGACTATTCATGGGAGCAACGCGCATGCCGGTTCCGATTTGTCCTCGCACAAGAAAGCTCGAAACGTCTTCTGTTTGTGCTTTGCCGTCCACTCACGGCCGTTGATGTAATAGGGCTTAGCCCATGCCTCGCTGTCGATGGTTTTCGGCGTAATCACGGAAACGGAGAGCATGCCCTGCGAAGGGTAACCCGTGCGCGGATCCATAATGTGGCTATACAACTTGCCCCCGGCTAAGAAGAACTTCTCATAACTGCCCGAGGTTGACATTGACTCATCCTTCAGCAAAAAATCCTGCACCGTGCGCCGTGCATCCTTGGGATGACGGACGCTCACTTTCCAACCTTGTTCCCCAGGTGGCGTGCCTATGGCGTAAATGCTGCTGGTACCGCCCGAAATCAGGGCTGACGTCACATTTCTCGCCTTCAATATAGCCACCATGCGATCCACTGCGTAACCCTTGCCGATTCCGCCTGGATCTAACTCTACGCCTTTGAGAGCAAACTGCACGGTTTGCGCTGCCGGGTCCAACTTCACTTTCTGCCAGCCTACTCGGCCCATGGCAGTCCGGATCTCATCCCGATGGGGGAAACGCCCGGTTCCTTTGTAAAATCCCCAGACACGCATCAAGGGGCCGACCGTGATGTCGAACGCCCCGCTACTCTCCCTGCTGTATTCCATGCAGGCAGCCAGAAGGTGGAACAGCTCCTCACTCACCTTCACCGGACCCTCGGCTGCTTCCCGGTTCACCTTGCTCCACTCGCTATCCGGACGGTAGTTGGATAACAGGTGGTCCAGGCGGCGGACCTCGTCGAAGGCGTCGTCAATGGCCGAATCCGCCTTAAAGCGGTCTTCCCCATACACGGCTACCGTCCAGGTGGCGCCCATAGCATCCATGCTGCGCTCCACTCTGACCGGCCCGGCGGCAGCCCCCAGGGCCGCTACCAACAACAAAAGTATCACACTATGTTTCATCGTCAGGGCTTTTTTTCACGGCGCTGGAACCCATGGTACCCAGTGCGTCCTTAGGACGGCCCTTGCGAATCCTTTTGAGCAGCTGTGCGACGTGCTTTTCCCCGCCGACATCGGCGTCCGCTTCGAAGCGAAGCTCCGGCATTTTGTAGAGTTGTAGGCGGTGAGAGACCTCCCGCCGAAGATAATGGCGCGCGTGTTCCAGACACGCCAAGGCCTGCACACGAGCGTCCTGGCCGCCGTGTACCGCCACCCGGACCTGTGCCACCCGGAGGTCGGGCGACAGCAGTACTTCTGTTATATCTACCCCAGCTACCCGCGGGTCCGATAACTCATAGCCAATCATCTCGGCCAGTTCTTCACGGAGTGCTTCGGATACGCGTTGCGTACGCCGTTCGTCCATTTTTGATTCCGCGGCAGCCGGTGCGCTCCCTAGGACAACCACTCAACATTGACCTCAACCAGGTCCGGTCCCAGGAGGCCGGCCGCCTCCTTCTCCACTAATTGCAGTAACTGTTCGGCGTACAAGCGGCTGCTCGATACGGTGACTGCGGCAACCAGGGCGCTTTGCCACAGATCCTGGTAATCGATCTCCGCCACCGAGACATTGAACTTGTTCCGCAGCCTGTCCCGCAGGCTCTTCACGACATGGCGCTTGTCTTTCAGCGAGTGCGCATGAGGCATTCGCAACTCCAGGGTCATTACGCCCACGGCCGCCATGATCTTCCCGGTTTCTCCCCTACGCCATCGCCTCCACCGCAACGCGCTCAGTGACGAACGCTTCGATGATATCGCCTGACTTTAGGTCGTTGAAGTTGGACAAGGCAATACCGCACTCAAAGCCCTGCTTCACTTCGCTGGCATCGTTCTTGAAGCGCTTCAGCGTATCCACGCGGCCGGTATGGACAGCGGCTCCCTCACGCAGCACACGAACTTGACTGTCGCGCGTAATGCTGCCATCCAGAACCATGCATCCGGCGACCACGCCGACCTTGCTGATGCGGAATACTTCCCGCACCTCGGCCTTGCCCTTGTACACATCCCTGTAAACCGGCGCCAGCAGCCCGGTCATTGCCTTCTTGATCTCGTCGGTGAGCTCGTAGATGATCGAGTGGAAGCGAATATCCACCTTCTCCTGCTCAGCGGTGGCCATCGCCGTCCGTTCGCCGCGCACGTTGAAGCCGACGATAATTGCGCTCGAAGTGGACGCCAGAAGCACGTCCCCTTCGGTGATCGCGCCCACGGCGGCGCGCAAAATGTTCACCTTCACCTTGTCGGTACTCAACCTCTGCAGCGTATCGGAGAGCACCTCCGCGGTGCCGCCCACGTCAGCCTTGATGATGATGTTGAGTTCTTCTTCTTTCGACCCGTTGAGCTGTTCCAGCGTCATCCGCGCCGTCTTCACCATCGACTGCTCACGCGCCTTGGCTTCGCGGTAAATCACGATCTGCTTCGCCTTGGCCGTATCAGTCACAACCTGGAAGCTGTCACCCACATCGGGCATCGCGTCCAGACCCAGCACCTCGACAGGCATCGACGGCTCGGCTTCCCTAATCGGCGCGCCGCGGTCGTCGAACATCGCGCGGACCTTGCCAAACACAGAACCGCAGATAAAGTGGTCGCCCACGCGGAGTGTGCCGTTGCGAACCAGTACAGTCGGCACCGGGCCGCGGCCGCGATCCAATTGCGCTTCCAGAACCGTTCCCATCGCAGGGCGGCCCGGGTTCGCTTTCAGATCCCCAATGTCGGCCACCAGCAGGACCATTTCCAGCAGATCGTCGAGGCCGGTCTTGGCCTTCGCCGAGACGTTGACCATGACGACGTCGCCACCCCACTGATCCCACAGCAAGCCACGGTCGGAGAGTTGCTGTTTCACCCGGTCCGGCTGGGCGTCCGGCTTGTCCACCTTGTTGATGGCAACAATGACGGGTACCTTCGCCGCCTTGGCGTGATCGATGGCTTCCAGTGTCTGGGGCATCACACCGTCGTCGGCGGCCACCACCAGAATCACAATGTCGGTAACGCTGGCGCCGCGGGCACGCATACGAGTGAACGCTTCATGCCCAGGCGTGTCGATAAACACGATCTTGCGGCCGTTCTTCTCTACGTGATACGCGCCGATGTGCTGCGTGATGCCGCCGGCTTCGCGGTCGGCGACGTGAGCGCTGCGGATCGAATCCAGCAGCGAAGTCTTACCGTGATCGACGTGGCCCATGATGGTAACCACGGGAGCGCGGCGTACCAGATCGGCGGTGTCTTCTGCCAGCTCGATCTCTTGCGTCGCTTCCTGTTCGTAGCTCACCTTGTTGGTGGAAGCGCCGAACTCGCGGCTGATCTCTTCGGCTAGCTTTACGTCGAGCGTTTGATTGATGGTGGCGAAAATCTTCCGCTCCACCAGTTTCTTGATGACAAAATTGGCCTTTACGCCGAGCTTTTCGGAAAGCTCCTTCACCGTGATGCCTTCGGCCACCGTGATCTCGCGGTTGATGGCCGGAAGTGGAGCCTCGGAACGGCGAGGACCCGGGCGAAGCTTACCCTCGCGCTCGGAATCGCGATCCATCACACGCGGCGCGGGCCTACCTTGATGCCGCCGCGTATC
>JBDTMC010000152.1:0-15390 GCA_039934475.1 Bryobacteraceae bacterium
CCTTTTTCTCGCCGTCCATCGCACGCGCCCCGAAGTCAAGCCCATGCCTCCAGGCGCGGCGCTCTCCTCCGAAGAGATGCAGGTCCTCGAGGCATGGATCAAGGCCGGCGCGACTTGGACCGAGCCGGTAACCCATTGGTCCTTCCTTCCCCTTCCGCGGCTCAATCCGGCGCAGTCCATTGACCGTTTCCTCGACACGGCCCTCGCAAGCAACAAGCTCCAACCGAACCCGCCCGCGGATCGCCGCACCCTCATCCGCCGTCTCGCCTTCGACCTCACCGGTCTCCCGCCCACCGAAGCGACCTTCGCCGAAGCGTCCACGGATTCCCACTCCGATTGGTTCGCGCGGCTCGCCGACCGCCTTCTCGCCTCGCCGCATTTCGGGGAAACCTGGGGCCGCCACTGGCTCGACGTCGCCCGCTTCGGCGAGGACGACTTCAGCGGCACGGAGATCATCCCCTACGCCAATGCCTGGCGATACCGCGATTGGGTGGTGGAAGCCGTCAATCGCAACCTTCCTTACGATCGCTTCCTGATGGCGCAACTCGCCGGCGACCTCATGCACGACAACTGGCTCTTGCCGGCAACCGGTCTCCTAGGCGCCGGACCCTGGTACTATGGCATCGCGCAGCCGCCCCAATCCCGCGCCGATGAGCGCCACGACCGCGTCGATATGGTCACCCGCGGGATGCTGGGCGTCACGGTGGCCTGCGCGCGTTGCCACGATCATAAGTACGATCCCTTCACCGCCAAGGACTACTACGCTCTCTCCGGCGTCTTCGCCAGCACCGCCTACAAGGAATACCCACTGGTGCCCGAAGCCCAGGCCGAAGACTGGAAACGGCGCAAGAAAGAGATCGACGAGGCGGAAAAGACGCTCAACAAGTACCTCGACGAACAGGGCCGCGCGCTTTCTGAAAGCCACGCCAACCGGATCGCCGACTACATGCTGGCCGCGCCCGGCCTACAGCCGAAGGTGACCGAGCGTTGGAAGACCTACCTCGCCAAGAAAGAGGAGGCCCACCCGTTCCTCGACGCATGGTTCTCAGGGGCAAAAACTAAAGAAGAGGCGGATAAGTTCCAGCGGCTCATGATTGGGATCTTCGCCGAGAAGAAGGCCGTCGACGACGAGAACCGCAAGCTCGTCGAAGCCGCTAACAAGACCGCTCCCAAAGTCACCCGGACCATCGTCCTGCCGGGAGGCTACCGCTCTGAGGAAGACTTCAACCCCGGCGCTGAAATCCCGTCCAAGTCTCTCGACCGTAACCGTTATGTCGCCTGGAACCGCACCTTTGGCGATAAGTCGGCACCGCTGAAGTTCGACCACGAACTTACGGCGGAACTAATGTCCGCCGAAGCCCGTCCGCGCTACACCGAACTGAAGAACAAGCTGGAAGCCTTGAAGAAGGAGCTTCCGCCCCAATACCCGTACCTTATGGGCGCCGGCGAGTTTGAGCCGCTGGATCTGCAACTCAACATTCGCGGCAATCCGGAACGCCTCGGTGAAGTGGTGCCCCGGCGCTTCCCGCTGGTTCTGAGTGACGGCAAACCCGTCCTGTTCAATGAGGGCAGCGGGCGCCTGCAATTGGCGGAAACCGTCGCCCACCACCCGCTCGCCGCCCGCGTCGCCGTAAACCGCGTGTGGATGGCCCTCTTCGGACAGGGGCTAGTCCGCACACCCTCGAACTTCGGCAAAGTGGGCGACCGGCCCGTACTGCCCGACCTTCTCGACTACCTCGCCGCTCGCTTCGTCGCCGGAGGTTATTCCGTCAAATCGCTGGTACGTGAGATCGTCGTCTCCGAAGCCTACCAGCGATCCTCGGAGAACAACGTGGACAACGCGAAGACCGATGCCGCGAATGGCTACCTCTGGCGTCAAAACCGGCACCGTCTGGAGGCCGAAATTCTCCGCGATGCCATGCTTGCGGCTACCAGTGAATTGGACGAAACCACCGGTGGCGAATCGAAGCTTCTCGATGCCGGGTTCCACCGCCGTACGCTCTACGCCCGCACCAGTCGCTTCCAGCCGGATGAGACGCTATCCCTGTTTGACCTGCCTTCGGCGTCCGTCACCTGCGAACAACGCGCTGTCACCAACGTACCGCTGCAGAAACTCTTTTTCCTCAACTCCGACACGGTGATCCAACGCGCCACCGCCCTCTCCGGGCGCATCGCCACAGCCAAGGCGGAGGACGGTATCGTCCGCGCCTATGAGATTCTCTTTCAACGCCGCCCTACGACCAGCGAGATGTTACTCGGCACGCGGTTTCTGAAGAACACCGGCGCGGAAACCTGGCGCCAATACGCACAAGTATTACTAACCTCCAACGAATTTGCCTATGTCGACTAACCATCCCGCTATCGCCGCCGCCGTTCACCCGCGCTGGACGCGCCGCGAGGCCTTGGCCCGGCTGGCAACCGGATTCGGCAGCATCGCCGCCGCCACCCAGGTGAATGCCCAGGCCACCCATTTCGCTCCCAAGGCCAAGCGCATCATCTATCTGGTCATGAACGGCGGCATGTCTCACGTCGATACCTTCGATCCGAAGCCCGCACTTACTAAGTACAACGGACAGCCGATGCCCGGTGGCCCGCCCAAGACCGAGCGTTCCACTGGTAACCTGTTCGCTTCGCCATTCCAATTCCGCAAGTACGGACAAAGCGGCACCGAAGTCTCGGATCTCTTCCCTCGCATCGGTTCTGTCATCGACGAGTTCTGTGTCATCCGCTCCATGTGGACGGAAGTCCCGAATCACGAACCGTCGTTGTTCATGTTCAACACAGGCACCATTCAACCCGGCCGCCCGAGCCTCGGAAGCTGGCTGATGTATGGGCTCGGAACCGAGAACCACAACCTCCCCGGCTTTGTGGTCCTCTGCCCGGGCATGCCTGTGGTCGGCTCGCCGCTCTGGTCCTCGGCATTTCTTCCGGCCGTCTTTCAGGGGACCTTTCTCAAGAATACCGGCGCCGATCCTTATGAGTTGATCCGCAACATCAAGGCCGCCGCGCCCCCGGAGACACAACGCCGCCAGGTCGACCTTCTTGCCGCCCTCAACCGCGAGCATCTCGCCGCCCGCTCCGGCGACGGCCAGCTAGAGGCCTCCATCCAGGCGATGGAAACGGCCTTCCGTATGCAAACCGAAGCGCCCGACGCCTTCGACATCCGCAAGGAGAAACCGGAAACGCTCGCCCGCTACGGAGACACGGAGATTGGACGCAGTTGCGTTCTGGCGCGCCGTCTGGTGGAACGCGGCGTGCGGATGGTCCAGGTCTACTTCGGCAACTCGCAGCCCTGGGACAGCCATGAGGACATTCTCGCCCACAAGCGCCTCGCCCAGCAGGCCGACCCCGCCGTGGCGACACTGGTGGAGGACCTCCGGGAGCGTGGACTGTTGCACGACACCCTCGTCGTCTTTGGCACCGAGTTCGGCCGCACCCCGGCCGTCGAGAATGGCTCCAACACCGCCATCCACTTCGGCCGCGATCACAACTCCTATGGCTACAGTATCGCCCTCGCCGGAGGTGGCATTCGCGGAGGTACCGTGTACGGAGCAACCGATGACTTCGGCTACCGGGCGCAGGATAAGCCCGTGCATCCCCATGACGTGAACGCTACGCTCCTCTACCTGCTCGGCCTCGATCATACCCGCCTCACTTATCGCTACAGCGGACGGGACTTCCGGCTCACCGACGTACACGGGGAAGTGATCCGCGACATTATCAGGTCCTAAAAGCTAATACAAGTGTTCCAGCGGGTGGAAGTGGTGGGCGAGTGTTAGTAAGATCGTCTTGTCATCTAATCTGACGAACTGTTCCAGCTCGGAGGTGTACTTTCGACCAGCTCTTTTCGGAAGTCAGAATCGTGCAGTTCAGTTCCTCGCCGAGCATGAGGCACACGCAATCACCCAAAGAAAGACGTAGTGACTTAGATTGATCGATAAGGGCAGTCGCAGCCTTGAGGTGTCGCATTGAGATCTGCTCAATCACATTGATGTGGAGCTCTTCAAACAACTCTACGGCGACCTCTGGTGGGAGACCGTTGCGGGTTAGTTTCCGAAGGACTTCCAAAACGTTCACCGAATGCATGACCGCACGATCGAGTGTGGCGGCCACGATCTCGAAGCCCGGCTCCTGTTGCATCAGCGCGAGAAGCGCCGAGGCGTCCAAGCAAAACTCGGCAGGGGCGTTGCTCACTTTCGATCTTCCTCGGCGTCCTCTGCCCGGCGTTCGGCTGAGAGCTCTTCCGAGAGGAGCCGACCGGCCGGGATGTATTCGCGGAGGCGGTTTTGGACACGCTTTATGGCGTCGGCGCGCGTACCAAGGATCTCGATTTTATTTTCTTCAATACCGAGAATGAGTTCCTCGCCCGGCTTTATCTTCAATCGCCGGCGCCATTCGGCAGGAAGAAGAATTCTGCCGGATTGTTCTAATCGCACCGTAATTGTTTCCATACGGTGAGTGTGTCATAAGCGGCGCAATCTGTCCAGACGGCAGACACGCGATGTCAGTTCTCTTCCAGCAGGACTTTGAGCACTCCTTTGGTGGCGGCTCGGGCGAAGGCTTCGGGGGCCTTGGACAGGGGGAGGCGTTCGGAGATGAGCGGGGCAACGTTGACGCGGTGACGGGTGAGGAGGCGGAGGGCGGGTTCGAAGCGACCGCAGCGGGACCCGATGAGTGTCAGTTCGTTGACGATGACCGGGGCGGTGTCTATCGGGACCAAGCCGTGGACAGTCGATTTTAGAATGACGGTGCCGCGGGGGCGGGTGAGGGCTACGGCCTGGCGGAGGCCTTCGGGGGAGCCGGTGGCGTCGATGGTGTAGCCGTAGGCCTTTTCGGGGAGGCGGCGGCCGGGGGTGAGTTCGGTGGCGATGCCGGCTTGGGCGGAGAGGGCTAGCTTCTCTTTGTGACGGCCGTAGTGGTGGACCTTGGCTCCGTGGGCGTGCAGGACTTGGGCGATCAGGAGGCCCAGTTTGCCGTCTCCGAGGAGGGCGACGGGTTCTCCTTTGGGGATTGACACCTGGTCGAGGATTTCGCAGGCGGCGGCGAGGGGTTCGAGGAAGACGGCTTGTTCGGTGGAAATGGAGGCCGGGAGGACGTGGAGATTGGCTTCCGGAAGGTCGATCAGCTCACGGAAGGCTCCGGGGTGCTTGACGATTCCGAGAACGGTGCGGGTGGGACAGTGGCGGCCGAGACCCTTCGCGCACCAGTCGCACTTTCCGCAGGCGAGGTTGATTTCTCCGACGACGCGGCGTCCGATTAGGGAGCGGGTATCCGCCTCCACTACTTCGCCGACGAACTCATGGCCGGGCGTGCCTCGGAAGCCGTAGTAGCCGCGCTGGAGTTCGAGATCGGTGTTGCAGATGCCGGCGGCGAGTAAGCGGATGAGGGCGAAGCCTTCGCGGCGGCGCGGTTGGGGACGGCGGCGGAGTTCGACGCGGCCGTCTTCCAGGTGAACGGCGAGCATGCCCGATTGTGGCATGAGTTGTAACTGTATCCGGGGGGCAAAGCAGGACAGACCCAAATTCCGCAAAGGCGGCGGAATTTACGTCAGTCCCGGTTTGCACAGGATGGGGCAAAGCAGGACAGACCCAAATTCCGCAAAGGCGGCGAAATTTACGTCAGTCCCGGTTTGCACAGGATGGGGCAAAGCAGGACAGACCCAAATTCCGCAAAGACGGCGGAATTTACGTCAGTCCCGGTTTGCGCGGGAGCGGCGAAGGAGACCAAAGGCAGCGAGGCCGCCGCCCACGAGGACGAACATCGCGGGTTCGGGGACGCCGGACTGGCCTACAGTCAGGGACCCGCCGACGGTTTGGGCGTCGATCGAGAAGCCGTTGGCGTCGCCGAGCGAGTTGACCTCGAGAGTGAGGTTGGAGACGCCCGAACCCTGCGTATCGAAGAGCAGGTTGGCGATGCCGAAGTGGTGACGTTGGGTGTTTTCGAGGGTGATGGGATCGTCGAGGGAAATTTCCATCATGCGGACCTGGCCGGGCGAACTGGTGTCGTCATAGGAGAGAGCACCGTAGCCGGAGAGGTCGAGCTGGTTGCCGTAGACGGGATCGCCATGGGTGATGTTGGTGAGGATGAGCAGGCTGGGGTCGTAGTTCAGGATGATGTCATAGGCGCCGAGGGGCTGGGGCACCGGATCGCCGAGGTTAGAAAACCCGATGCGGACGATTACCGGGGTGCCGGATGAAACGATGGGGGTGGGTGTGCTCACTAGTATCGTGGTCGCAAAGACAGACGACGAAGCGAGTAACAGGCCGCACACCGGCAACAAGCGCTGCAGGGAAAACATGAGAGAACCCTCCGATGGACACACGTCGGGCCGGCGGTTTTGGGCGTTTGCGGAACGAACCGTTGCCGGTCACCGAAGAGACACACAATTGTTTTGTCGGTTCAAATTCAGGCTAGCATTCTCGTGGACAATTGAACATGAATCAGGCGTACCGTAACGTCCTCTCCCTCAGTAGGGTAAACAACGTAGTACTATAGAACTACTAGGACCACCTTAAAACCATTGAAATAGATGGACAAAGTGACACCGAGCGGGGTATCTTATGCTATCGGACCACACTAGTTTAGTGATTTGGCTCCACGGGCCGCGCTGTTAGAATTGCTCCCTGAATACCGGTGTAATGAATTTGAATTGGTTGTTCCGGTAGAGCACCTTAAGCGCTTCTGGAAGTGGCTTCCATAGCAATTTTTAGTCCAGCCGTCCGGTACACGGTGAAAGTACGCGTTGGGATGGAGTGCGAAACAAGGAGGCACTGAATCCATGACGTCGGCGTTGTTGTTAATGAGTTTCGTGGTTGGGCTGCTGGTGGGCCTGACGAGTATGGGCGGTGCGGCGTTGATGACGCCGTTTCTGATCCTTGTGCTGGGTGTGCGCCCTATGCTGGCTGTCGGTACGGATCTGGTCTACGGGTCATTGACTAAGATCGCCGGGGCTTGGATGCATTACCGGCAGGGGACTGTAGATCTGAAGGTGTGCTTCCGGATGGCGATAGGGAGCGTGCCGGGCGGGATCCTGGGCGTACTAACGATTACCCGGCTCCATGCGGCGGGTGTCGATATCGACTATTACGTACGGCACGCCCTGGGAGTTGCCCTTTTGATGGTGGCCTTGCTGGTAGTGGCCAAGGCGTTGGGATATGAGATTCCGGCGCGCCACACAGCGTGGATTTTGAGGCACCGGGATACGTCCACGGTGGTGTGGGGAGCCTTTGTCGGGTTTGCGGTGGGGATGACCTCGGTGGGCAGCGGATCGCTGATAGCGCCGTTCCTGCTGATTATCATGCCGGGGCGATCGGCGCGGGTGATTGGGACGGATGTTTTTCACGCGGCGATTCTGGTTTCGGCGACGGCATTCGTACATCAGCAAGCAGGCAACGTAGACTGGAATCTGGTGCCGACGTTGCTGTGCGGCTCCATACCTGGGGTTCTGATTGGCAGCTACCTGGCTCCGCGCATGCCCGACCGTGTACTCCGTCTGGGCTTAGCGGTACTGCTATTTGCCACGGGATGGAAGCTGGTGTAGGCGCAGAAAGGGAAAAAACGGAGCCGATGAGTACGCAGGACAAGCTGATCTCGCCGTATGGCGGGTCCCTGGTGAATCTGATTGTGGGCGAGGCGGAGCGCGCCGAACTGGTAGCGCGAGCTAAGGAACTGCCCTCCATTCAACTGGCGGCGCGGGCGATGTGCGACGTGGAATTGATGGCGGTGGGCGCGCTGAGCCCGCTGAAGACATTCCTGGGCGAAGCCGATTACCGGAGTGTGTTGGAGACGATGCGGCTGTCCAACGGGACGCTGTACCCTATTCCAGTGACGCTGCCTGTGAGCGACCTGACCGGCATTGCGGTAGGCAAGGGGTTGGCCATCCGGCACGCGAAGAACAACGTCATCGCGGTGATGGATGTGGAGGAGATTTACGAAGCGGACTGGCAAGAAGAAGCGCGGCTGGTGTGCGGGACGGTAGACCCGGAGCATCCGCTGGTTTCCGAGATGAGTTCGTGGGGCAAGTACCGTTTGTCGGGACGGCTACGGGTGGTGCAATTGCTGCTGCATCCGGACTTTCCGGAGTTGCGGCGGACACCGGCGGAAGTGCGCGAAGTGGTGGGCGGGCTGGCGAATCCGAACGTGGTGGCGTTCCAGACGCGGAACCCGATGCACCGGGCACACGAGGAATTGACCAAGCGGGCGGCGGCGGCAGTGCGAGCCACATTACTGCTGCATCCGGCGGTGGGCATGACCAAGCCCGGCGATGTGGATCATTACACGCGGGTGCGCACCTACAAAACGCTGGTTGAGAATTACTACGCCAAGAGCAATACGGTGTTGAGCCTGCTGCCGCTGGCGATGCGGATGGCCGGGCCGCGGGAGGCTGTGTGGCACGCGATTGTGCGGCGAAACTACGGCGCCAACCACATGATCATTGGACGCGATCATGCGGGACCGGGCAAGGATTCGCACGGTAAGCCGTTCTATGGACCGAATGACGCGCGGGAACTGGTGGCGAAGTTTGAGCCAGAGACCGGCGTAAAGGGTCTGGCTTACGAGGAGATGGTGTTTTTGCCGGAGGAAGACCGGTACGAAGAGGTGACGCAGATACCGGCGGGGGCTCGGGCCTTGTCGATTTCGGGGACCGAGGTGCGGGAGAAGTACCTGGCGAAGGGCGTGGAGCTACCGCGCTGGTTTACGCGTCCGGAGACGGCGGCGATTCTGGCCAACGCATATCCTCCGCTGCACAAACATGGATTCTGCATCTGGTTTACGGGTTTGCCGTCGGCCGGCAAGAGCACGATTGCGGAAATTCTGACAGTGCTGTTGATGGAGCACGGACGGCAGGTTTCGCTGCTGGATGGCGATGTGGTGCGGACGCATTTGTCGAAGGGCCTGGGGTTTTCGCGGGAGGACCGGGATACGAACATCGTACGGATCGGGTATGTCGCCTCAGAGATTGCGCGGCAGGGCGGAGCGGTGATTTGCGCGGCGGTGAGTCCGTATCGGGCGACGCGGAACCAGGTACGGGCGATGATGCCTCCGGGGCATTTTCTGGAAACGTTCGTGGATACTCCGGTTGCGGTGTGCGAGCAACGCGATGTGAAGGGTTTTTATGCCAAGGCGCGGGCGGGCGAGATCAAGGACTTTACGGGCGTCAATGATCCTTATGAGCCTCCGTCGAGCCCCGAGATCCGGGTGGAGACGGGGATGGTGACGGCGGAAGAGAACGCGCGGATCATCATCCGCTATCTGCAGAGCCGGGGATTCATATTGAACGAGAAAGCATACCGTGACGCACCGCCGGCCGAGGTTGGGGAACAGGCGGCGGTGGAGGCCTCCGTTTAGGGCCGCATGGAACGGGTTGTCATCACCGGGATGGGAATGCTGAGCGCGTTGGGCACGGACATGCCCACATGCTGGCAGGGGTTGATCCAAGGCCGCTCGGGCATCGGTCCGATCACGCAATGGGATACCACCGAATACGCCACCAAAGTGGCGGCGGCGGCCGCCTTCCTACCGCGCGAAGATCCACTACCGGATGTGCACTGGCAGTGGTGCCGGCGCTCCCTGCGTTTGTTTCACAAAGCCACGGGCGAGGCGTACCGGGATGCGGGTTTAGACCGCGTGCCGCTGCCGGCGCGGGAGATTGGCATGGCCGCGGCGACGACGGTGAACTGGGTGGATCTGCTGCACATGCAGGTGGCGGCGAGCTATCCGGGGCCGGGCGGCAAAGGCTTCGACGTGCTGCGGTATTCGCAAAATGAAACACACACCGTACGGGGCTATTACAAACGCCAGGGAGACATGATGGCGACGGTACCGGCGCGGGTGTTAGGTTTGGCCGGGCCTTCGTTTGTGATGGACACTGCTTGTGCGGCGAGCGCGCATTCGATTGGCGAGGCGTTCCGCATGGTGAAGCGCGGCAAGGTGCGGGCGATGATGGCGGGAGGCGCGGCGGCGCTGGTGAGTCCGGTAGGGATTCTGGCGTTTGCGCTGATTGGGGCGCTGACGAGGAATGCCGACCCGGCGACGGCATCACGGCCATTCGATAAGGCCCGGGATGGCTTTGTGATGGGCGAGGCGGCGGGCGCGATTGTGCTGGAAAGTTTAACCAGCGCGCGGGAACGCGGCGCGCGGATCTACGCCGAGGTGGCAGGATACGGCACGACGTTAAACGCAGGCTCGCTGACCGATCCGTCGGCGGACGGCAGCACGGAGTCGCGGGCGATGGAGTTGGCGCTTGCCGAAGCCGGCTTGCGACCGGAAGAGATTGGCTATGTGGCGGCGCACGGGACTTCCACGCAGAAGAACGACCTGGTTGAGACGATGGCTTTGAAGAGGCTGCTTGGCGCACGGGCCGGGCAAGTGCCGGTGTCCTCGCTGAAAGGGCACCTGGGCCATACGATTTCGGCGGCCGGGGTGTGTAACGTGATCAGCACAGCAATGGCGTTGCGGGAGGGTCAGATACCTCCGACGCTAGGCCTGGTGCATGCGGATGCGGCCTGCGACTTGGATTATGTGCCTAACCAGAGTCGCCAAGTAGGAATTCAGGCCGCATTGTCGAACGCTTTTGCGTTTGGCGGGCAGAATGTCGTACTCGCGTTAAAGGCTTGCAACAATTAGAGATTTGTACCGGATATAGGGGATGTGTAAACCTAATAAGAACCGGGTTTACAGATTCACGCCGACAAATGCCGGATTAGTTTTGAGTTCAATTATTTCAGGGGGCCTGCCATGGGTAGTATGGAACAGCGACGAACGGATGAAGCGATGGGCGTCATTGTGTCCAACGTCGCGGGTCGTCTGGATGCGGGGATCGTCATTGCCGGTGTGCGTTGCGGGGCAAAGGGACTACTCAATTTAGAAGCCGCGAGCGCGGTGGATGCGGCGGCGGCATTGGCTCGCGTGGCGAAGTTTGCAGGCGCGGGATTTGGCGTGCAGTTGAACGCGGGTGGCGCGGCCACGGACGCGATTCTGGAGCAGTTGCCGGCGGCGGTGGCGTATGTAGTATTTTCGGGCGCCGGGGAGAAGGCAGCGCGGCTGAAGGCTGTAGTGACGTCGGCGCGGAAGACGGCGCAACAAGTTTTCCTGGAATTGAGTTCGGCGAAGCAGGCGGCGGGTGCGGCTAAGGCCGGGTTCGATGCGGTGATTGCACGAGGCGGCGAGGAAGCAACCTTTGCCCTGCTGCCCGCAGTGCTGGCCGAGGCCAAGATTCCGGTGTGGGCGGCGGGCGGCGTGGGCATTCATACAGCCGCGGGCTATTGGGCGGCGGGCGCGGCAGGCGTGGTACTGGACGCGCAATTGCTGCTGACTCCGCAGAGTGAACTGCCGGCGCGGGCGAAGGAAGCTCTACAGCGCGGCGAGACGGGTTCGTTTGGGGCGGATGCGGCGTTGGCGGCTCCGTTGGCTTCGCATTATGCGAACGTGGCGGGAATCGTCAATGGGATGAAGGTGGAAGCGCACCGGCACCTGGAAGCGGCGGCGCAGATGGACGCGCCTGTCGCACTGACAACGGCGGGACTGGCGAAGACGGATGCGGCGGGGTTGAAGGCAGCGATTCAGGGCGGCGCGAAGGCGTTTGCGCTGGAAGGCGGCGCGGCGGCGTGGGAGCCGATGATCACGGCCCTGTTTCTGGCGATCGAAAAGGGCGCGCCGGCTTCGGAGATGACGGCCGTGTTGGCGGGTGGGATTACGGACACGGTGACCGCGGCGATGGCGGGCGCGATGGCGTCTCCGCTGGCGGCGAAGGGCATGAAGGTGGGATTGCAGGTGGAGGGCGGCGACGCCTCTGCGATCCTGGCGGGCGCGGCGGAGATCTTGAAGACGGGCGGCGCACCGGCGGCTCCGGCGGCCACCACTTGGGATGAGAAGCCGGCCGATATCGCCATCGTCGGCATGAGCTGCATTCTGCCGAAGGCTCCGGATATTGAAACCCTGTGGCGCAACCTGCTGGAGAGCGTGGATGCGATCGATGAGATTCCGGCGAATCGCTTCGACTACAAGCTGTATTTCGACGCCGATAAAAAAGTTCGGGACAAGATTTATTCGAAGTGGGGCGGGTTCCTCGATCCGGTGCCCTTCGATCCGATGAAGTTCGGCATTCCGCCGACGTCGTTGAATTCGATCGACCCGATGCAGTTGCTGGCCCTGGTGGGCGTGGAGAATGCTCTGCGCGATGCGGGTTACGACCGGCGCGAATATAACCGCGAACGGACGAGCGTGATTCTGGGCATCAGCGGCGGACTGGGCGAGATGGGCGTCGATTACGCCTTCCGTTCGAACCTGCCGTTGTATGTGGACAAGGCTCCGGAAGAGATTTTGAAGCAAGTCCCGGAGTGGACGGAGGATTCGTTTGCGGGTTTGCTGCCGAATGTGGCGGCGGGGCGCGTGGCGAACCGGTTTAACTTCGGCGGGACGAACTTTATTGTGGACGCGGCTTGCGCTTCGTCTTTGACGGCGGCGTATGTGGCAACGCGCGAGTTGAACGCAGGGGCGTGCGACATGGTGGTGGTGGGCGGCGTGGATGCGACACAGAATCCATTTGGGTTCTTGTGCTTTAGCAAGGCGCAAGCGTTGTCGCCTCGCGGCCGCTGCCGTCCGTTTGACCAGTCAGCCGATGGCATTGCGATCGCCGAGGGCGTCACGATGCTGGTGTTGAAGCGGCTGGCCGATGCCGAGCGCGATGGCGACCGGATCTATTCGGTAATCAAGGGCATTGCGGCATCGAGTGACGGGCGCGGCAAGAGCATGACGGCGCCGCGTTTGGAAGGGCAGATTCTGGCGCTGCGGCGCGCTTATAAGCAAGCTGGTGTGGACAGCTCCACCATCGGTTTGATTGAAGCGCATGGCACGGGCACGACGCTGGGGGACACGACGGAAATTGGCGCGTTGGATACGGTGTTCCGGTCCGATAAAGCGGCGCCGCATACGTGCGCGGTGGGCAGTATTAAGTCAATGGTTGGCCATACGAAGTCGGCCGCCGGTGCGACGAGTTTGATGAAAGTGGCGCTGGCGCTACACCACAAAGTACTGCCGCCGACGCTGCATGTAGAGAAGCAGAATCCAAAGCTGCGCGAGGAGGGGACGCCGTTCTTTGTATGCAAAGAGCCGCAGCCGTTTCTTCCGCCTGCCGCCGGAGTGCCTCGGCGCGCCGGGATCAGTTCGTTTGGCTTTGGCGGGACGAATTTTCACGCACTGCTGGAAGAGTATCAAGGCGACTATTCGGACCCTCGCGATCATGCGGTGACCGAGCAGTGGCCGGCGGAGTTGTTCCTGTGGACAGCCGCTGGCGCGGAGGCGTTAGGGCGTTCTCTGGGCGTGTTAGAAGCGGCGCTGGCGCGGCCTGCTGTACCGGCGATGCGGGATTTGGCGTTAAGCGTTTCTTCGCTGGCGGACGTGAAGGCGGAGAAGGGTCTGCGGTTGGCGATTGTCGCCGGTTCGCACCAGGAACTGCGGGATCGCGTGGCGGCAGCCAAGGCGGCACTGGCCGAGGGTAAGACGAAGGTTTCCGATAACAAGGGTTTGTATCTGGCTCCGGCGGGCGCACCGGGTAAGCTGGCGTTTTTGTTCCCGGGCCAGGGTTCGCAGTATCCGAACATGCTGCATGATCTGGCGGTGCAGTTCGCCGAGTTCCGGTTGAGTCTGGAACTGGCGGATGTGGCGCTGGCGGGTAAGTACGAGAAACGGATCAGTTCGCTGATTTATCCGCCGTCTCCGTTCCTGGATGAGGACAAGACGGCGCAGATGCAGGCGATCACCGATACGGTAGTCGCGCAACCGGCCTTAGGCATTGTCGAGATCGCGCTGGCGAAGCTGCTGGGACGGCTGGGCTTGAAGCCGGATATGACGGCCGGCCATAGCTACGGCGAGTATGTGGCGCTGGCGGCGGCGGGTGTGTTCGATGAGGAAGCGCTGTTCCGGTTGTCGGAGGCTCGGGGGCGAGCGATCAAAGACACCGTAGGCGCGGATTCCGGGACGATGGCGGCGGTTTCGGCCGATGCGGCGAGTGTGGAAGCGGCCGTGGCTGGGATCGACGTTGTGATTGCGAATTACAACAGCCCGCGGCAGACGATTATCGCCGGTGGGACGAAGGCCGTGGAGCAGGCGCTGGAACGGTTGAAAGAGAAGAAGCTGGCGGCGCGTGGAATTCCAGTGGCGTGTGCGTTCCATTCGCCGCTGATGCGCGGCGCGGCGGAAGTGCTGCAGGGGACGTTGGGTGCGCAGAAGTTTGCGCAGCCGAACGCGGTGGTGTATTCGAATACGCATGCCGCTCCGTATCCGGCCGATACGGGGGAGATTGGGGCACTGCTGACGAAGCACCTGACAAGCTCAGTACGGTTCACCGACCAGATTCGCGCGATGTATGAAGACGGGGCGCGGGTGTTCCTCGAGGTGGGTCCGAAGGGCGTGTTAAGCGGGTTGACGCGGCAGATTCTGGATGGCAAGGAGTGCGTAGTTATCCAGACTGAAACTTCGGCCGAGAAGCCGGGGATTCCGCAGTGGCTTCAGTCTTTGGCGCAGTTGGCGGTGAACGGGTTTGCGTTGGAAGTGGATGAGCTGTTCCGCGGACGTGGAGCGCAGCGGTTGGATTTGGCGAATCTGCCGGCGGTGGGTCCGAAGGCTGGTTGGGCGATGACTCCTACGCGGATTTTCGCGGTGGGGAAACAGCCGATGGTGCGGAGCACGCCAGTGTCGTTGGCGCCGCAGGTAGTGGAGCGGGTGGTTGAGAGGGTAGTGGAGAAGATCGTCGATCGGGTGGTGGAGAAGCAGGTTCCGGTAGCTGGTCCGGCAGCTGCTGTGGCTGCTCCGGGTGTCGCGGATGCGGTGTTGCTGCAGTTCCAGAGTCTGATGGGGCAGTTCCTGGAAACGCAGTCGTCGATTATGTCGGCGTATTTGACGGGCGGGAGTGTGGGGGTGGCTTTGCCGGTGGTGGTGGCGGCGGCTCCGGTTGTGGTGGCGGCGCGGCCGATTGTGGCTCCTCCGGCGGTGATGGCTCCTCCTCCTGGGATGAGGGCGGTGGCTTCCGTGACGGCGCCGGCACCGGCTCCGGTTGCGGCCCCGGCTCCAGTGGTGGTTCCGACTGCGGGTTCCTTGAACGTCGCCGCGGAGCTGTTGAGGATTGCTAGTGATCGCACGGGATATCCGGCGGATATGCTCGATTTGAATGCGGGCATTGAGTCGGATTTGGGGATTGATTCGATTAAGCGCGTGGAGATTCTTTCGGGGTTCCAGAAGCTTTGTTCGGGCGAGCAACAGGCAGCCGTGCAGGGGGTGATGGAGAAGCTGACTAGCGCTAAGACGCTGAGGGAGATTGTCGAGAGATTGACCTTGGCCGTTGGGTCGGCTTTGGTGACGCTCCCTGACGGTCGCGGCTCTGTTAGCAATACG
>JBDTMC010000153.1:0-15333 GCA_039934475.1 Bryobacteraceae bacterium
TGCGCTCCCCATTCTACTGATGACCGTTGTTGCCGCGCCCATGCGGGCCGACAGCGACAATAGCCTCACGCAGGAAGAGAGGCGGCAGATTCAGATTGGTCTCAAAATCGCCCCGGTTCCGCTGAAAACAGCGGGCAAAGACGTGGCTTCCATTAGCATCGGCAGCTTTCTGGTCAATGTGCTGGCCGACTGTAATGGCTGCCACACAAGCAACCCATCCGCGGAATACACTTCAATGGGAAATCCCTACCTGCTAAGCCCTCCGTTCAGTGGGACCAAACAAGTCAATCCAGACACCTATCTTGGCGGCGGCTCTGACTTCGGCGTGTTCCCCAGCCCGGGCGACTCGGTGCACATCACCTCGCGCAACCTGACACCAGACAAGAACGGTTTGCCTGCGGGTATGACCCTGGCCCAATTCACCCAGATCTTACGCACTGGCGTAGACCTGGATAGCGCCCACCCGAGCTGCGACGCTAACCACACCACGAACTGCCTGCTCCCGCCGTTCAACGGCAGCTTGTTACAGGTAATGCCATGGCCGGCCTTTCAGAACCTGACCGACAAACAGATTCATGCCATTTACAACTACCTGAGCGCAATACCTTGCCTGGAAGGTGGCCCCGGAGAACCTCCGATCCGGTGCCAGTAACCTAACTCCACAATTGTCTTTTCACTACTCGGGTGCCGGACTCCGCGGTTTCCGTCTGGCACCCGACCTGTTATAGCGATAACTGAGGAGGCCGCTTGGATCGTTTGATCGAAGTGTTCGCCGGTTGGTGAAATCTTTGTCGAACGCAATCCGGGAAACCTGGTGCCGGTATACGACGATCAAGCGCCGGTCGGTCTATCCGCCAGCATCGAGTATGCCTTGGAGGTCCTACGCGCGTATCCCTACTGCTTGGGCGGAGGCGCCTGGGTAGGGATTGCGCCGATGATTCCACCAATAACCCCACCCGCGAGATTGGGCGGGTTCTTGGCCTGCTTGCTCGCCCTCACGGCGACTTCCTTCCTCTGCCACTCTTCAGATCGTTTCATGTCGGCCGTGAACTCCGAATCTGTTTCGCTTAGAGTGCCGCGGACCAGGAATACGCCCGCCATCTGTTTCATGGCGCCGTCGGCGCTGGCATCAATCTCCAAAGCGCGCTCCGCGTGCGCCCTGGCCTCCTCGATTGGCTTCGAGTACTTTGCCCGCAAAGCAAGGCGCAGTCGGGCATCGGCGAGCGGACCCGATTGGTTCAACTTCATGCCTGACGCAATACGAACTCCTATTAAGGTGACAATGGCATCGTCAATCACGATACGCGCCAACTCGGTATGAGCCTCCACGGATCGCGGATCCGCGGCTAACGCTCGGACAGCCAAGTCCCTGAGGCATATCCAACAGCGCCCATGGATCGACAAGGCCCAGAAGTCGCTGGAAGGCACATACCCCCGAACCGAGTGCAGCCGAGCAACGTAATCAGGCAAAGTGATCTCACGGCATCACCTCCAGATTGTCAGTCGAATCATCCACCATACGCCCCGATTGTTACAGTACCCGTATAATACACCGCGGCGGATGACAAGCCGGGGTAACTCCGGTCCAGCGGAAACAATCCGGGACAAGGGTCGGCACTCTCCGCTCAACGTCCGGCCAGCGGCAGTTCCACAAAACTGCTGCCGTAAATGCGCTGCGTCGCCTTTTTGAAATCACCAGGCTTTGCCAGAAAGATGTTCGGGACGAAAGTTTGTGGATTCCTGTCGTAGAGCGGGAACCAACTCGACTGCACTTGCACCATGATGCGGTGGCCCGGCAAAAACACGTGATTGGCCGTCGGCAGAGCGAAACGGTAACGCAGCGTGGTACCGGCTTCAATTGCCTTCGGCGCCTCAAAGCTCTCGCGATAGCGCCCACGGAAGATATCCATGGCCACGGCCAGTTGGTAGCCGCCCATCGCTGCATCACCGGCCACTTCGTCGGGATACACGTCGATCAGCTTCACTACCCAATCGCAATCGGTGCCGCTGGTGGACGCCATCAGGTTCGCCACCGGTTGGCCGCTGATCTTCACCGGCGCCGTCAGTACCGCGGAGGTGAACGCCAGTACATCGGGCCGGCCGGAGGCCTCGCGCTGATCATCCACCAGCCATTGCGGCCAAGTCATGCCGTTGTCGTAGCCGACAGGTTGGATAGGGCGCGCGCGGAAGGGCACGGGCTTCGACGGATCGGCGACATACTCCTCATAGGCGCTGCCGTCGCCGGGTTGGCCCACGCTGGTTTTCAATCCGGGTACCAGATACAACGGCGTTGCCTGGACACTCGAAGGTGGCCAGGAGGGCAGACGACGCCATTCGTTGGTCCCGGTTTCAAAGGCGGTGACCGGCGCAATCCCGGATTCGGGCGCGCCGTCTTTCAAGTAGTGATCAAGAAATGGGCGAAGAATGTTTTGCCGGAAGTAATAGGCCGTGTCAGTCCGAAACTTGATGGCGCCCAGACTGCTTCCCTCCAGGATTTCCTGCCCGTGGTGCCACGGACCCATCACCAGAAACACTTTATCGTTGTTGGTGTCCTTCGGCTTAATAGCCTTGTAGACGGCCGGCGCTCCGTAGATGTCTTCCTGATCCCACAGGCTATGCACCAGCATTACAGGCACCTTCAAAGGCTGGGCGGCCAGCACGCGGTCCATGGCCTGATCCCGCCAGAAGGCGTCGTAGGCCGGGTGCTCCACAATCTTGTTATAGAAACCCAACTGCTGCATCCCGCGCCGCCGCGCCAGTTCCCCGGCGGTGCCCGCTTCCATGTACATGTCATATTCGTCGTGGTTGCTGCTCCACCACTTGGCATCGTTGGCGCGCGTCGCTGTTTGATCGTAGATGTAGGCGAGGTTGGGCTGGCGGAACGCTCCGTTGTGAAACCAGTCGTCGCCCATCCAGCCATCCACCATCGGATTCATCGGCACTGAAACCTTCAAGGCCGGGTGCGGATTCACCAGCGCCATCAACGGTAGAAAGCCATCGTAGGAGATACCAAGTATCCCTACCTTGCCGTTGGATTCCGGAGTGTTCTTCACCAGCCAATCGATGGTGTCGTAGGTGTCTGTGGCATGATCCACAGGCGTCGGATTGTGCGGACCGCTCAAAGGCCGGTTCATCACATAGTCGCCCTCTGAACCGTACTTGCCGCGAATATCCTGCACCACGCGGATGTAGCCGCCTTCGATAATCGGTTCCAGTGCATTGTCGTAACCGTTGAGAATCGGGCCGAGGTGGGAACTCTGCGCATGGCCCGTGAGAACATTGGCGCTGTAAGGCGTGCGCGTAATCAGAATCGGTGCGTTGCGTGCGCCCTTGGGCACCAGGACGACGGTATGAAGCTTCACGCCGTCGCGCATGGGAATCATGACATCGCGCTTCACGTAATCGAAACTGTCCGTCACCGGCTTGAACTCGGTGGGGGTTTCACTGGGGTAGTTGGGGTATTTCGGCGCAGGCGTCTGAGCATGGGCACCGGACACCATCAACAGTAACGTGACGAAAGAGAGGGCTGTCAGCTTCATGATTGGTCTTTTACGACAGTAACCCATCACAAGCGGTGCGCGGAGCGCGAAATCTTAGACCAGCTTCCATCCCGTCGTAAACAGTAGCGCCGCCAGGCTGAGCCGAAGGACGCGGTCGGGCAGACGCGGCGCCAAATAGCTCCCGATGAGGACGCCCGGTATCGATCCGCACAACAGCGTGGGCACAAGATCCCAGTCCACGTTGCCCGCCTGTTGGTGTACCAGTGCCGTCGCCGAAACTAGCAGCGCGGCGTGGAAGACGTCTGTACCAATTACCCGCGCCGAGGGGCCCGGCATGACGATCAGTAGAAACGGTGCGATCAGGGACCCGCTGCCAACTGAGGTCAACCCAACCGTGAAACCCACCAGCGCGCCCCATACAATCGTTGCGCTCTGCCGGCGTTCTAGGATCCAGGAGGTGTGCCGCGCAGGAAGTCCATAGCCCATCACCTTGGCCACCACCGTCAGCGCCACAATGAGCAGTGCGAAGCCCAACCCGTGCCGCATCCAGTTGTCAATGTCCACACCTGCGTGGTGTAGGCGGTTGATGGTCAGAACGCCGAGCACGCCACCCGGAATGCTGCCGATGGCCATCCGTAAGCAGAGCCGCAAGTCCACTGTGCCCTGCCGCCAGTGCATCCACGCGCCGGCGATCTTGGTGAGGGAGGCATAAGCAAGGTCCGTGCCCACGGCCAGCACCGGACGCACGCCCAGGGCAAGTATCAAGAAGGGTGTCATCAGCGCCGCGCCACCCATACTGGTGAGGCCCACCATTACACCCACTCCAAAGCTCATCAGCAGTAAGGCCATCGACATGGCGCTGCTTATGCACGTCGGTTTCCAGCGGCATTTTCAGGGGTTCCGCGCGGAATCTTCGCCCCTGGTGTATACAGACGTTCCCACTGAGTTGATTTACTTTGACCAGCCGTATACATCGCCCGGCATTTATTCAATGCCCAGTTCTTCCTGAATCCTCTCCAATGAGACGCCCTTCGTCTCCGGCATCACAGTCAGTACCCATACCAGTTGGCCAACCATGCACAGCGCATAGAAACCAAACGCCATCCAGCCCGCGGCCGCGGCAATCATGGGAAAGGTCCAGGAAATCACGGCATTCATCGCCCAATGCGTGAAGGTGCCCAGTGCCTGCCCTCGCGCACGAACGCGATTCGGAAAGATCTCACTGATGAAAACCCAAATGACGGCGCCCTGTCCGAATCCATGCGCGGCAATGAAGACCAGCAGGCTCACCAGCAACAGGGAGCCTTGCACCTGCGCGTAAAATGCGTAGGCCGCCCCCAACAGTCCCACGATGTAACCGAGGGAGCCGACGATCATCAGCTTGCGGCGGCCGAAGTGGTCGATGATCGCCATGGCCAACATCGTGAAGACCAACATCGTGAAGCCGACGATGACGGATTGCAACAGCGCGGATTCGACTCCGGCGCCGGCCATTTTGAAAATCGACGGCGTGTAGTAGAGTACGGCATTGATTCCAGAGAGTTGATTGAAGGCGCCCATAGCCACGGCCAGCAGGATCGGTTTTCGATAACGGCGGACAAAGAACGGCTCCCGCAGGCTGTGATGGGTAAGGTCCATCGAGTTCTGAATTTCGCGAATTTCACCGCTTACACTGCCGCTATCGGAGCCGCAGCGTTGCAGCACCACGGCAGCCTCATCCACACGGCCGCGTGCCACCAGCCAGCGCGGACTCTGCGGAGTGAGGAAGATCAGCAAGAAAAACAACAGCGAGGGCGCGGCCATAATGCCGAACATCCAGCGCCACTCATTCTCCCCAAGGTGCAGTCCGCCAATCAAATAGTTGGAAAGGTATGCCAGCAGTATTCCGAACACAACGTTGAATTGCGTGATCGCCACCATGCGCCCGCGATAGTAGGCGGGGGAGATTTCCGAGATATACAGCGGAGAAACAACGGATGCGCCGCCCACCGCCAGACCTCCCAGGAAGCGGAAGGCCAGAAACGACCACCAGTCCCAGGAGAAGGCGCAGCCAAGCGAGGAGATGCAATAGATGGCGCCCAACACCGCCAGTGCTCCGCGCCGCCCCATCGCATCGGCAGGCCGCCCGGCGCCAATCGAACCGAGGATGGTGCCGATCAGCGCGCTGGCAACGGTGAAGCCCAACAGGTTGTCATTGAGTTGGAACTTCGCCCGCAGAGCATCGGTGGTCCCTGAGATGACGGCGGTGTCGAAGCCGAACAGCAGGCCGCCCAGCGCCGCCACCAGCGCGCAGCCGAGCAGATAAAGATTGAACCGCGGTTTGACGGCGTTCGGATCAACAGCACGAGGATCAGGAGCAGTATGAGCCACGACCAGGTTCCCTTCCAGATAGTGTCGGAGCCTCGATGGGAAGCTCCAGAACACCGCCTGAAGATCTTATCACTGCGCGGGGACAGCGGCTCGGGCTACTACAAGGCATATATGAGCCGCAGACCGCGAGTCACCCTTTCGCCTAAAGAGCGTCGCACCACCCTCACGCTTCCCGTCGACTCGCTCACCGAGGCGCATCGCATCGCCAGAAGCCGTAAGGTGAAACTCAGCACAGTGATTGCGGAAGCTTTATCCGACGGCCTGCGCCTAGAGGCCACAGCCGAGAGAAGTGAACAGCTGCTCGCAAACTATCAGAAGGCATTCTCCGGTTTCTCCGAAGAAGAGCTGGCTATCCTCGACGGCGTCATCATCGAACCGGCAAAGAAGCGATCCGAAACGCGATCGAGCGGTCCCCCGAGCGTTTCCCCCGTCTCGGTCCGCTGGAATTGATCCGCTGCGCCTCACTGGTCTAACTCTTCAAGCTCGCGCACGTCTCCTGCACGCACGCTCGCAACCACCGGTGCCCCGGATCGGCATCCAGCCGTGGATGCCACAGCAAGGAAACCGTGATTTCCGGAACGGAAACCGGCAAGGGGAAACTATGCATGCCCACGCGCAGGTTCCCCGTATGGCGTTCGGGAACACTGGCAATCAGGTCAGAGGCGCGAGCAAGAGCTAACGCGGTCGCAAAGCCACCGACAATCGTCACAACCCGCCGTTCCAGCCCTAACGCCTGCACTGCCTCGTCCAGCGGTCCATGATCCACACCCCGCCGCGAGACTCCGATATGCCGGCCCCTCGCATAGCGCAGTGGGGTGATTTTGCGCTCCGTGAGCGCGTGTCTCGCGCGCACTACGCCAATGAAGCGGTCTCGAAATAATGCCTGCGCACGCACTTCCGGAGCGGTCGTCTCCGCTACGACCCCAGTTTCCAAATCAACGCTCCCGTCTCGAAGGGACGCACTGTCTTTGTCCACCTTTTGTACAAAGCGTAGTCGCACACCGGGGGCTTCCTCACCCACGAGAGCAATTAGGTGCGGTCCAAAATTCTCCACAAAGCCTTCGCTGGTGCGAAGCGTGAATGTTCGAACCAACCGTTTGAGGTCGAGCCTCTCGGCGGGGCGCAGAACGGCTTCCCCGCCCTGCACCAGCTGACTCACTCGCTCGCGGAGTTCAACCGCTCTTGGCGTCGGCGTCAGGCCGCGGCCGGCCCTCACCAGCAGCGGATCGCCCATCGTTTCCCGCAACCGCGCCAGGGCACGGCTCATCGCCGAGGGGCTAAGCCCCAACCGTCGGGCGGCCCGCGTCACGTTGCCTTCCGCCAGCAGCACATCCAAGGTAAACAACAAGTTGAAATCGGGTCGCGCCATGGAACGACAGTAGCTCTACTATGGCGTCACACGCAATGATTGATTGCGATCTGTGCGTCTTCCGCCAGGTCACATTACCAACTACGCTTCGTATTCATGCCGAAAACACAAAGGAAAGTTCGATGGGCGCTGGCCAGCCTCTCGCTGTCGATGTTGATGCCCTCACTCGACACCAGCATCGCCAACGTTGGCTTGCCTGCCCTCGCTAAAGCGTTCACTGCCTCGTTCCAGGAAGTGCAGTGGATCGTTCTCGCCTATCTCCTCGCCATCACGGCCCTCATCGTCAGCGCCGGCCGGCTCGGTGACATCGTCGGCCGCCGGCGGCTGCTGTTGGCCGGAATCAGCTTGTTCACGTTTGCCTCGCTCCTCTGCGGTCTCGCGCCTACGCTGTGGCTGCTGATCGCCGCCCGCGCCACACAGGGCGTGGGAGCAGCCATCATGATGGCCCTCACCGTCGCCATGGTCGGTGAAACGGTTCCCAGGGAAAGGACCGGCGCCGCGATGGGACTACTCGGTACGATGTCGGCCATTGGCACCACTCTCGGGCCATCGCTCGGCGGTGTCCTGATCGCGGCATTCGGCTGGCGGACAATCTTCCTCGTCAACGTGCCGCTGGGTATCCTCAATCTTCTACTCGCCAAGCGCTATCTTCCCTTTGATCGACGGGCAGCGGACCCGCGCAGCAAAAGCATCGACGCCATCGGTACGTTCCTGCTGGCATTGACGCTAGCCGCCTATGCCTTGGCCCTGACGTTCGGCCGGGGCGACTTCGGTCCGCTCAACGCGGCTTTGCTGTTCGCTGCATTCGTCGGCACCGGTCTCTTCGTGCTCGCCCAGGCGAGAGCAACATCGCCTTTGATCCACTTGACGATGTTCCGCAAGCCCCTGCTGAGTGCCGGCCTCGGCATGTGCGCGATCGTCTCAACGGTGATGATGGCGACGCTGGTGGTAGGGCCATTCTATCTCTCAAGGGCGCTGGGGCTGGCTGCGGCTTCTGTTGGATTCTTCATGTCGGCCGGTCCTCTCGTCGCCGCGTTCAACGGCGTGCCGGCCGGCCGCATGGTAGACCGTTTTGGCGCGCCCCG
Source organism: Bryobacteraceae bacterium (assembly GCA_039934475.1). GTDB lineage: Bacteria > Acidobacteriota > Terriglobia > Bryobacterales > Bryobacteraceae > JBDTMC01. The sequence continues at coordinate 8,325 of JBDTMC010000153.1, forward strand.
CATGACCATTGTCGGGCTCATCGCAATGGCCGCCGGTTGCTTTATCCTGTCGTTGATGCCGCCATCCATCGGCATCTTTGGCTACATCGCGCCTATCACCGTGGTCACGGCCGGATATGCGCTATTTCAGGCTGCCAACAACACGGCCCTCATGACCGGTATTCTGCCAGGTGAGCGCGGCGTCATCTCCGGCATGCTCAGCCTGTCTCGCAATCTCGGGCTCATCACGGGAGCCTCCGCCATGGGCGCCGTGTTTGCGCACGCGACAGGGTCCATCGACATCATGACAGCGCATCCCGAGTCCGTCGCCGCCGGCATGCGGACCACCTTCGGCGTCGCGGCCATTCTGACCGCCTCCGCCCTCGCGATTGCTACCGGTAGGATCCCGCGACCTCTTGAACTAGTCCCTCCGGAATCGCAGGATTCGGTGGGCAGTCGCTGCTCTTCCATGCCGTCGTCACCCTCGGCCGAAAAGACGCCACGCTAGCGTACGTCCTGCTTGATGCTGGCGCGGACCCGCACGCTCGAGCGACGCTGCGTAAGCAACTCCGCGACATGGGAGATCCTGAGAAAGAGCAAATGCGCCAGTTCCGCGACGTCACGCCTGTGGAGTATGCTCTCCAGTTTGCCGAGCCAATCTTCGTCAACCCCGCCGCCGTAGATGCCCTCACCGAAAGGGAGCCACGGTAGCGGACGTTGGCTTTGGGGGCCGCGACGGGGCGGTCAGTCGAGTCCAGAGTCTTTGTGAGTTGTCAGGTGGACGTACTGCGTCACAGTCGCGAGTACGCAAACGTCTCCTGCCTCCATATCCCGTAGGAATATCCGGAGCTTCGCTGCGGCTCCCGCTACCGCCGGTACGATAGCTCAACATAGCCGTTCTTATAAGCGACTACGTTCTTCAGATTCCATTGCTGCTCGGGTGCGGAATCACCGAATAGGTGCAGTCCGTCACCCAATGTCGCCGGTGCAATCATCAACCGGATTTCGTCTACCAGGCCGAGCCTGAGAAAACTCTGGCCTAACATAGCCCCGCCCACCATCCAGATGTTCCGGTATCGAGGTGCGAGTATCTCACTCACCAGTCTCTTGAGATCGCCTGAGTAGAACTCCACCGTCTCCCTCGTGGAAGGCAGTTCTCGATTTGTGATCACCACTGTCGGAGTATCGCCGTAAGGCCACCCGAGTTCCAGCGCGTGCTCGTAGGTGCGAGAACCGAGCACGTAGCAGTCAATCGATGTTAGTTCATCGGCGCCGTCGTCGGCCACCCCTTTTTCGTAGACATCGCCTGCGCTGTCCATCCACGAAATACTGTTGTCCTTCTTCGCGATAAAGCCGTCAAGACTGGACACCACGTGCAGCGTCACTGTCGCTTTCATAGCCGTGGTGCCCATCACTCCGCACGTACCCAGATCAGCGCCAAACGTTCCCGAACATTCACGCTCAGCACCCTCGGTGTCACAGGGTAAGCCGCGTTAGAAGCCGGCGCGGCCGGAACCTGAAACTGCACTCGCGATACGCCCTCCAGCGCTCCGGGCAACGTCGTTGTCATTGTATCGACCGGTGATAGAGTGGGATCGAAGATCTCAACACCGGCCGCAATCGATAACGGTTGGGACGGCGCGATCGTTCCGGTCGTGAGAGCCGGCGTCACCTGTCCCAGCCCGTTCACGAACAGCGTTATGGTGGAACCGCCAGCGGCCGGGTTTGTACAGTCGTTTAGCGTCCCATCCGCATTCACCGCCAAAGCTGCCGGGCCAATCGCCACCGTCTTGCCACATCTGGTATACCCGGGGATCTCGCTGGACAGCGCGGCAAGGGAAAGGAAGATGGCCGGCTGCCGGTCCGCCACCGCCAAGGTATGAGTCTCAGAAAGATGCAGGGGAATCCGATTGTTGTTTACCTGCATCTGCGCGCTGGTTTGCCCAGCAAGTTCAAAGGGAACCTGGACGTTGATCTGTTGCGCGGACGAATAGAGAATCGGCGCCGCAATCCCATTGAAAAACACTCCAAAGTCGTTCGTCGAAGTCGAAACGCCGCTCGCTGGAATAAATGGAAGGGCGGGTGCCAGGTCCGCTCCAAACAGCGAAATCAATTGGCCCGGCGCCACCGTCCTCACTTGGACATTGTCCGCTGGATCCCCCACGCATGCCACGCGGCTGCTGGACAGGAAATCCACCATCGCCACGGTGCCGCCAGTGCCGCCGGTAACGGCCATCCCGGTCCCGCTCACGGCCACCGGCCAGGAGGCGATGTAATCCGTATAGTCCGATGCCGCATCGCAGTTTAAGTAGGTGCAATCGGCCGCGCCCGCAACTAGTTGCGTCGGACCCGCCGTCGCGCCATCCTCCGCAATCCGCGCAACGAATCCAAGTTCCTGAACGGCGGATGGCCGGCAACCATCAGGCGTTCCCTGCAACCCCGGCAGATCGCTCGACCTGGCGCGACCCGATACTATGATGTCGCCGTCCGGCGCCACTGCCAGACCCGTAATCCGGTCGGCCGATGAGCCTCCGAAGTAAGTGGACCAGACTAATTCGGTGCCAGTAGAGTTGACCTTTGTTATATAACCCATCGTGAGAGGCGGCTCTTTATATGTGTCTCCCGGAACTGTCGGAAGCGGCGGCGTGGCGGCGGTATAAGCAGTCTGGAACGTGCCCGCTGTAACCGGATAGTCGTCCGAGTTTGTCGTGCCGCCCACTATCACGTTGCCCGACGAATCCACAGCCATGCCGCGAACAATCGCCCCGTACGTTCCTGTCACATACGTTGCCCACAGTACGGTGCCCGCCGAGTTAAGTTTGGCGACGTATTGGTAACGGCAAAAGAAGGAGGCGCCAATGCCGCCCGGCCCGGAACCAAAAGTAATGCAGGTGGTTGCGTCGTGCGTGGGCTGAAACGCGCCAGCCGGAAACGCCGGGAGAATCACGGACTGCGTAGCGCCGGTGGTCACTAGATCGGGTTGGGCGCTGCCCGCCACGTATATATTGCCTTCGCTATCCACTTGCACCAGGCCGCCGCCGGTTCCATAGATCGTCATCGTCACTCTGCTAAGAGACGCGTCCAACTTCAAGATGAATCCCGGCGAAGCGTGACCGAACGGCGCGTCCGCTTGACGGCCGATGCCAGTGAGGAACACTTCCCCTCCGCTGCCAAGTGCGATGCCTGTCATCTGCGTAATGAAGAGCGACGTGATGTACGTGCCATACACAATCGCACCGGAAGGATCCACCTTCACTAGAAACCCCTGCAATTGCCCGGGCATCGGATTGCTCATTTGCAGTGCTCCCGCGGTTACGGGAAAGTCGCCCGATTGCGTGTTTCCGGTGATGTAGACCGACCCGTCACTTCCCACCGCCAGCCCCGTCGCGGCGTCCTGCTCCGTGCCAGCGAGGGAAGTAAAGTAGATCAGTTTCGATCCATCCGGCGAGAGTTTCGCCACAAAGGCATCGGGTGACTCGTGAAGACTCGTCGGCGTCGAATATCCCGCGACATAGATGTTCCCCGCTTGGTCAAGTTGGATGGCTGTGGAAACTGCTCCCTTCGGCAGCGAAGGCAAAAGTTGAACCGTGCTCCCCAACAGAGACATAGTCGCTAACCATGGCAACAAGGAGAGAATTCGAAACATCGATTTCAGGCTAGCATCATCGAAGCCCTCACCTCGGTAGCGTGAAGTAAAATGTTGCCCCCTCGCCTAACTTGCTTTCTACCCAGATTCGCCCTGCGTGGCGCGTCACGATCTTGCGGCAGATGGCCAGTCCCATGCCGCTCCCCGGATACTTGTCCCGAGGGTTCAGCGTCTTAAAGATCCCGAACACCTTCTCCGCATATTGCTGTTCGATGCCGATCCCGCCATCCTTAACTGAAAACAGCCACTCGCCCTCTCGTGGCTCCGCGGCAATGTGGATTTGGGGTGGCGCGTCACCGCGGTATCGGATGGAATTTACCAGCAGGTTTTGGAACATCCGAGTCAATTGAATCGGGTCCGCCAGCACCTCCGGCAAGTTACCTACGGTCACCACGGCATGGTTCTCTTCGATCAGCGACTGCAGATTGAGAATGGCATCGTTTAACGCCGCGTCACTCCGGGTTCTAACGAAATGGTCGGTACCTCGGGCATCCACGCGTGAGAAATCCAGCAGATCGTGGATCATACGCTCCATCCGCTCGCTGCCGTCCACGATGTAGTGGATGAACTGGTCGGCCTCGCCATCCAGTTGCCCTTTGTACCGTTTCGCCAGCAACTGCGCGAAAACCGACACCGTCCGCAACGGCTCTTGCAGGTCGTGGCTGGCGATGTAGGCGAACTGTTGCAGTTCTTCGTTCGATCGCATCAACTCGTCCGTGCGGTCCAATACACGCTGCTCCAGGGTGGAATTCAAGCGGCGAATCTCTTGTTCGTTCGTCTTGCGAATACTGATATCGCGGATCGCCGTCGTAATCACAATGCCTTCCTCAGTCACCAAAGGCCTCACGCTGATTGCCACCGGAAACCTCGATCCGTTTTCCCCAACCGCGTACACTTCCTTTCCCACGTCGCCAGGATGGAGCTTCGGTCCGCCCAACTCGTCCTCGAACTCCGAAGGTCGCTGGAATTCCCAGTCCGGAACCAGCGAACGGATATTCCTGTGGAGCAAATGGTCTCGGCCCCGGCCGAAGACGACTTCGGTCTGCGAATTAACCATCACAATCTCGCCATCGTCACGACACATCACCATCGCGTCCGGCGCGGCTTCCAGCAGTGCGCGGAACTTCTGCTCCGCCTTCTGCAGAACTGCCGCCTGCTTTCGCAGTGTGTCGGCCTGTTCCTGCAGTTTCGCGCTGTTGCGCCGCAGTTCCACCAGCACCGCCACCTTGGAGCGCAATACCTCGGGTACAATCGGCTTGAAGAGAAAGTCCACCGCGCCCAGGTCGTATCCCCGGAACAGGTGTTCTTCGTTCTTGTATCCGGTTAGAAAAATGATGGGAGTCTGCCGTGAGCGCGGACGGCTGCGAATCAATTCCGCCGCCTCGAATCCATCCATCTCCGGCATTCGCACGTCCAGCAGAATGGCGGCGAAATCGTCGTGCAGCAAATGGCGCAGTGCTTCCTTCCCGGAGCCCGCCATGATTAGTTCATCGCCCAACCCGTAAAGGGCCGCTTCCAACGACACCAGGTTCTCCGGTGTGTCGTCAACCAACAGGATCTTCATCCGCTGGTCGGGCACTCGGTGTACTTCCGTCGGCAACCGGTCTCCCCCTGCGATCATGCGTTTATCCCGCGTTCGTCATGGCGGCGCCCTTGTTGGACTCAACGCCGCGTGCCAGCCAAACTCGCAGAACAGAAAACAGTTGATCCAAATCAACCGGCTTCGTGATGTAATCCGACGCCCCTGCTTCAATGCACTTTGCCCGGTCACCCTTCATGGCCTTCGCAGTCACCGCAAAGATCGGCAGCGTGCGGAATTCCGGAATTTTGCGGATAGCGCGCATCGTTTCGTACCCATCCATCTCGGGCATCATGATGTCCATCAGGACTCCGTCGATGCCAGGTGTCTTCAACAGCCGTTCGATCCCATCGCGGCCATTCTCAGCGTGAACCACCTGCAGATCGTGCTGTTCCAGAACGCTGGTCAGCGCAAAAATATTTCGCACGTCGTCGTCCACCACCAGCACCTTCTTTCCTTTCAGCGAATCGTCCTGACGCCGCGCCCGGGCCAGCGTTTCCCGCTGCAATTCGGAGAGGTCTATGTCCGCCCTGTGCAACAGCAGCACTGCCTCCTCCAGCAGCCGTTCAGTCGATTCCGCCAACCGGACTACGCCCACCCGTCCCAAAGTGCGAATTGCCGATTCGACGCCCGGACTCACTGGCGAGGAGCTGTAAAACACAATCGGCGGCGCCTGGGGGCTCGTCTGCGCATGAATCTCTTCCACTAGTTGTACAGCGGGAATGTCGGTCAAACCAGCGCTCACCACGATGACATCCACGTATTGGTGCTTCACCACGGCGAGAGCTTCGCCTCCAGAAGCCACCACCAGAGTTTCCACGTCACTGCCGCCCAGGGCTGCATGCCAGTCCACCCGCACTTGCTCCGCGTTCGCTACCACCAACAACTTTCTCTGGCGTAGTTCCAACGACTGACGAATCGTATCGAAGGCTGCGTTCAGGTTCTCCTTGGTCATCGATTTCTCGAGGTAAGTCATCGCACCCAATGCCAGGCCACGCCTTCGATTCTCATCTCCTGTGATGATATGGACAGGAATATGACGGGTCGCCGCATCGTGCTTCAACCGGTCGAGAATGGTCCATCCAGCCATGTCGGGCAGCCCGATGTCCAACGTGATGGCGCCGGGTGCAAACTCGCGCGCCAGTGCCAGAGCCGCGCTGCCGCGCAAGGCCACCAACGCCTTGATACCCCGATCGTGCGCCATGTCCACCAGAATGCGCGCAAACGTCGCATCGTCCTCCACAATCAACAGCACAGCGTCGCGCGCATGGATCAGATTGCGGTCGTCGTCTATTTCAATGTCGTGCACCAGCGCTGCCGGAGCCGTCGAGAGCGTTGGCAAAATAATGTCCCCCTCCTGGTCCTCGAGAAGGATACTCGACTGCCGCAACGGGCCATCGCTCAGCGGCATGTTACTCTGCAACTCCGCTTTGGCCAGGGAAGCCACGGTGACATAAGCCTGCGGCAGATACAGGGTGAATGTGCTTCCCGCCCCCGTCGCGCTGTGCAACCGGATTTCACCGCCCAACAGGCGGGTCAGTTCGCGGCTGATCGACAGTCCCAGACCGGTACCGCCGTACTTGCGGCTGGTGGTTCCGTCCGCCTGCTGGAAAGCCTCGAAGATAATCCGTTGCTTGTCGTGTGGGATGCCGATACCAGTGTCGGTCACTGAGAACGAAATCACCGATTTTGCTCGACCCAGCACGGCGTGGTTCTTGCTCCAGCCTGACGACGCCTTCTCCACCTTCAAACACACTGACCCGTGCTCGGTGAACTTCAGCGCGTTCGACAACAGGTTCTTCAAC
>JBDTMC010000154.1:0-15263 GCA_039934475.1 Bryobacteraceae bacterium
AAAATCATGCCAGCCCCATTTTTCGAGCCTGACCACTTGCGCCACGGACTGATAGTCTAGTTCGTTGTCAGTGCCTTCGCTTTTTATCGTACTTGGGTCATGTGTTTCACGCTAAAGCGATTCGCCCGCGGGTGAGCGTGCCATACTGAAGGCGAAATTATGAGGGCGGAAGAGACTTCGATTGCGGTACTTGGGTTAGGGTATGTCGGCTGCGTGAGCGCGGCGTGTCTGGCTAGCTTGGGCTATCGCGTGACCGGCGTCGATCGAGACAGTCTGAAGGTTCAGAGCATTCGTGGCCGGCAGGCGCCTTTTTACGAACCTGGTCTTCAGGAGCTGATTGAACGGACGGTGGAATCAGGTCTGCTGACGGCCACTACGGAGCTTTCTGAAGCGCTCAGCGGAGCAGACGTCGCACTGATCTGCGTCGGCACGCCGTCGGAACGCAATGGGAACCTTGGGCTAGGGCAGTTGCGGGTGGTTTGCGATGAGATCGCGGCCGAAGTCCGCGAGCGATCGAAGCCGTTGCTGGTGGCCATCCGCAGTACTGTATTCCCGGGCACGTGCGAGGACACGATGGCGCGGAGCTTCGCCGGGATGGAGCATGTCTCGGTGGTGTCGAACCCGGAATTCCTGCGCGAAGGAAACGCGGTGAAGGACTTCATGGAACCTTCGCTGCTGGTGGTGGGCGCGACGGACCAGGCGCACGCTGAACGGCTGGCGGCCTTATACGCGCCATTGGGCGTGGAGCCGTGTCTGGTGTCGTTGCGAACGGCCGAGCTGATCAAATACTCCTGCAACGCCTTCCATGCGTTAAAGGTGGCCTTCGCCAATGAGATGGGAACGCTGGCGGCGCACTTGGGTGTATCGGGTGTGGAAGTGATGGAAACTTTGTGCCGGGACACCAAGCTGAATGTCTCGGCGGCGTATTTGAAGCCGGGGTTTGCGTTTGGCGGATCGTGCCTGCCTAAGGATCTACGCGCGCTCGTGTTCCGCGCATCGCGGCTGGATTTGAAAGTCCCGCTGCTGGAAGCGGTGTTGCCGAGCAATGAAAGCCACCTTAATCGGTCCATTGAAGCGGCGATGGACTTGCCGGGCAAACTGGGGATCTTTGGCCTCGCTTTCAAGGAGAACACCGACGATTTGCGGGAGAGTCCGGTGGTGAATCTGATTGAGCACCTGTTGGGGAAGGGCAGGGAACTGCGGATTTTCGATCCCCACATCCAACTGGACCGGATTTTTGGCAGCAACAAGAACTTCATTCTGACGGCGGTACCGCACATTGGGCGGCTGCTGCTGCCGGACTTGGGGGCGATGTTGGATTGGGCCGATCAAGTGGTGATCACACAGAAGCCCACGGCCGGACACCGGCGGACGATGGAAGAGAGTGGATTGCCGTTGCTTGATTTCACACGGCTGGAAGTTAGACCGCAGAGCGCGGTTGTGTAGCTGTCGAGTATCGTTACGACTCCGTCAAGACTCCTGCCCGTAACTACTGTTTCGCCCTCCGATTGACCCGCCCAAAAACTTCGTTCACAGAGAAACTCGATTTATTTCTCCTTCTTTTGTAATTACTTCGACAAAGTAACTGGACGGTTCTGCCTAGGTTACGGTGTTAACTGATGGCGTCGGGACCGGATAGACATTCCAACCCAAAGCGGTGCCGGCCGAAGGAAAGTACCCTATGAGACAACTAACTGTTCTGCTTGGTGTGGCCGTGGTTCTATGCAACGCGCCGGCGCTGCCGCAAACCAAGGTGGATTTGAAGAACCAGACGAAGACGGTGGACTTCACCAACTCCATCTTTACGCGGCCGCTGAAGACCGGGACAACCTTGCCGGCTACATGCACCACCGGCGACATGTTTTTCCGGCTGGCGGTAACCCCAGGAAGCAACTTGTACGCATGTACCTCAACGAATGCGTGGACCCAACTCGCCAACTCCGGTTCGGTTCCACTGCCAGGCGGATTGGCCGGTCAGGTGTTGGGGACCGATGGCGCGGCGGTGGGCTGGCGAAACCTGGCCGCTGGAGTGAGTGGCTCATTGAAGACGACGCTGGGAACCACGGACTATACAATCGATGCCGATACCACCATCCTGGCGAGAAAAGCCTCTTCGGAGGCAGTAACGGGACTGTGGAACTTCGACCTTGGAGTGGCGCTGACGCCCCGTACCACGCCAACCAGTCCGGCCGATGGCCAGATTTGGTACGACAGCGGGACGCAGAGGTTCCGCTGCCAGCAAAACGGCGGCACGGTGGATTGCGTATCGGGCATCGCGGCGAATGACCCGACGGTGGCGCAATGGAATGAAGAGTTCTGCGGCGGCGTTGACCCCGGCGGCAATGGAACTATCGGTGCGCTGGGCTGGCGCGGTTCCACCACTGGCACCGGCGCCGCACTCAGCGCAGGCGTCGATAGCGACGCCAATCATCCCTGCGTGTTTCAATTGAGCAGCGGTACCACTAGCGCCGGGGGTGCGGCTATCTTCCTCGGCCAAGCGAGCGGCTATCAATCCATGCAGGGATGGAGCGGCCAGGAGTTTGAATTGCAGTTTGTCTTTCGATTGGACAGCACTCTCACCAACCAGGTGTTTCGAGCCGGGCTGGCCGATGTGGCCACCAGCGCGAACCCAGCGAACCGCATCGGTGTGCGGGTAACCGGGGGCGTGGATACGCAGTATATGTTCGAAGCGTGTTCGGCCGGAACTTGCGCCACTGCGACGCCGTCAGGCGTGACCGTGAACGCCAACTGGCACCGCGTGAGAGTCTTCCGCAAGGCGGGAGACAATGTGAATACCGTCCGCTACTGCGTGGATGCCTGTGCCAGTTCGCAGCAGATTCTGTCGAATGTGCCGGCGGCGGCGATGAGTGTTTTCAGTTCGATTTACAACCCGGCCGGCGGCAGCTCTTCCAGCACGCTGAAGCTGGACTGGTTTTCCGGCTACTTGAAGGGAATTTCTCGATGGTAAGGCGAACATTGAAACGGCTGACCACTTTGCTGCTACTGGGCGCAGCTGGTTGTTGGGCGCAAACGTTTGTTACGCAACCCGTAGCGACGAACATCTCACACGCTTCGGCGCGTGTGACGTTCCTGCTCTCCACTTCGCCCAACGATGCGGATGTACAGTGGGGTCCTGGTTTTTCCAAAACCACAAAGGCGCGCGTTGGCGGCAATCCCGTCGTCGCCACGGTTCTGTTGATGGGTCTGACTCCAGCGACCACTTACACTCTGCGGGCGCGGATGAATAGTGGCTCGATCGTCTCGAATACTATGACGTTCACGACGCAGGCGGAGCCCACCCCGCACCCGTCACTGCCCCTACCGCCTGTCGTTCCCGATGTGGCGCCGCCGCCGGCGCCGCCGAATTCCAATGAATTCAACCCGACAACCAACACTTCGGGACGGCGCATCACGATCGCCGCCGACTGCTCCGATCTGAGCACGAAGCTGGGATGGCTGGCGTCGAGCCTACCGGCTACTTCCGACACCTTCGAGATGGTGATTCCGGTTGGTACGACTTGCGAAGGCCAGTACACATTCCCGCCGCGGGCCAATCACACCGGCTGGTTCCATGTGCGCAGCAGTGCCGTGGGAACCAGCGCTTTCCCTCCCGATGGCGTAAGGTGGACCACGGACTGGCCGGTGAGCACCACACTCGCGACATTTCAAACCAATCTCTATCCGATTGACATCGAGTGGCAGGCGAGTTCCTATTGGACGGCGAGCACCGACTGCCATGACAACGGCGAGAACGGCATCATCGGCTTGACGCTGTCCTATCCGTACCAGACCGCCGATTTCCGCGTCATCGAGTGCCGTACCAACTGGCCTTCTTACGCTGGCCCTACTACAGTGACCAACGTAACCGGCACCGCGCCATTCACGGTAACAGCACCGGGGCATCAATTGCAGAACGGGATGACGGTGCGATTTAGTGCCAACGGGGTGACGAACACGACGATTGGCTATATTGTCTTCAACGTCAACGGCAATACATTTCAGATCACACCGAAGGTGGGCGGGGGCACTTTTAACGCCTCGTTGAATCCGACGTTCTCTGTGATACCGATGTGGCGGCAGCCGGTCCATACCGAAGGTACGTCGAATCCCACGGGCTCCTGTAGCGTCGCCGACCTGTACTGGAACACGACGGCGGCCGAACTATGGTGGTGCCGCAGCGACGGCTGGCAAAAATACAAGATTATTTCCTACATGCAGGGGCCTGAGAAACAGGCTGCGCTGACAGTGGGGCAGAACGCCACGAAGTACCGCTTTACGGGTCTACGTTTTGTCCTGAAAGATTATCCGCTGCCCTTGCCTGCCGGCTGGTACAACAACGTACCGAACGGAGAGGCCACCCAGGGCCGTATTGAAACGACACTGGCGGTGAGTATGCAAACCAGCAGGATTGTCTTCGATCGCGTGTATGTGGAAGGCAAGGAGTTTCCCTATCGCATCGGCTATTTGATCCACGGTCACATGACGGACTCAGCGTTGATGAATAGCTATCTCGGTCCGGCAGCGTGGTTCCGCGCCAACGGCTATGGGGACGCGGAAGGGACCATCGGGGTGATGGTGAAGGGCACTTCGCGGCGGTTCTTGTGCGACAACAACTACATTTCCAACGCCGGCGTATCGTATTTCACCAATGCCGAGGACGGATGGCTGGGTGAGGATCTGACGGACTTCACCATCACACGAAACACGTTTCAGATGTTTCCGCGGTGGCGCCGCGGCGATCCGTTGAATAACGGTTACAACTTCCAACACCGGAACACGATTGAGTTTAAACACGGGCAGCGAATCCTGGTGGAAGGTAACCGCTTTAAGTATGCGTACTCGGCCGGGCTGACTTACGGAACCTGGGTACTGGGATCGACCCGAGTGGGATGGGCCACCAACTCGGATGTCAAGACCATCGTTTCGGTGAAGGCCGGAGTGGTCACGACGGCTTCGCCGCACCAATTTAGCGCCGGGGCGGTGGTGCAGGTGAGCGGCACGGGCACCGATCATGACGGGCTGTGGGAAGTGGCTGCCAACAACTGCCCCGTCTGTACGACGCTGACACTGGTGGGCAACTTGACCGGCAGCGGCTCAGGGGGCACAATAGACATCCGCGCCACCGGGAAGATGATCAATGACTTCGCGGTACGCAACAACCTCTTCACCCAGGGTACGGAGACGTTCCGCATCACCGGGTTTGACGACAGCAATACGCAATGGGGACCTCCCGGGCACCGCTATCAGTTCTCCAACAATCTTGTCGTGGACATGAATCTGCGGTCATTCGCAAACGGCGGCTACGTGGATCAGTTCGGGATTTCCTCGATTGGGAATTTTGGTGCAATGTCCGTCTTCGATATGGGCTATATCGAGGATCTGGCAGTGACCAACAATACGATCTTCGGCAACCGCGGCAATGCACCGTCGCTTCTGGTGCTGGACAACAGCAGCGAAGGTTTACGGGCGGAAAACAACTTATATACGTGGGACGAAACGCTCGGACAGCTGCCGTTTCTCCTGGTTCGAGGCTCCGGGTCGTCCGTTGGCACAGCAGCGTTGAACCTGGGGTTTAGCCGCGACGGCGCGCCTTCATGGGTGTTTCGCAATAACGTCTTGTGTTGTGGCTTGGGATCCAATTCGTCAACTTATCCATCCACGACACAGTGGCCCTCCAGCCTCTCGTCGGTGAAATGGTTCCGGCCGTCGATCACGCAACCTTTTGATTTTCGCCTCCTGAATACCTCGCCTTATATTTCCGGCGGAGCACAGCGTGGTACAAACGAAGCCAATTCCGGCGTGGACGTGGACACACTGGAGAATACAATCGGGATAATTCCCAAGCACCAGGTGAATAGCGTGTCGTCGAGCAGTGTCAAAGTGGTTTATATGGCGCCGTCCAACGAGGGTTGCACGGTGGAATATGGGACCTCCTCGACGTGGGGAACCGGAACCAGAGTCCAGGATGGCGGCGGCGCGGCGCGGCAGCGGACCGTGACACTGACTGGACTGACTTCGGGCACGAACTACTACTACAGGATCCTATGCCGTTCCGACCAGATTTCGGACACATTCCGGACGCCCTAACGGGATCTTGAAACGGGAGGCCGGAGCTGAGCCCCGGCCTCCTTCGACCGTGTGTACCTCGACCACAGCGCGCAGGGAACAACAGCCGCTGCCAGCAGCAGAGTCCACTCCATGGGATAGCGGTAGCGCGACGACCAGTAGACCACGTAGTAGATGAGCGGAAACACAATCCAAATTACGGCCAGGATATAGCCGGCGGGCGACTTCCTGGCTAGCAGGATCCACAATCCCGCCCAGGCTAGAACGGTAAGCAGAGCGCGCACCAGCCGCAGCGGGAGCCACTGGCCGGGGGGAAACCAAAAGTAAATCCCGTGCGCCAGAAATAGTTGTCCTGCCTTGATGGGATGAGCCTGGATCCACCGCAACGCATCGCGTTCCATCGACGCCTGGAATTCGACCTCACCGATCACGGCAACGCGGTTGCTGATTTCCACGTTCACAGCCGGACCTAACAGCGCGCTGGTGTCGAGCGCTCCCACGCCGGCGCCTTCGTGGTAAGCCTGCCACAGCTCGAAGCCGAAATTACTGCGCAGCCAGATGGTCTTTCCCATTTGCTGCCGGTTACGCAGCGCCCAGGGAGTCAGACACAGTAAAACGACGGCGCCGCAAACGATACACCACGTCAGGTAAGCCCGCAAGCGGCGGCGAAAAACCAGCGCTCCGGCGGCCATGAATCCAAGCGAGGAGGCGAGTAGGACTGCCGACAGTAAAGTCGAAAGGCCGACGAGGAAGCCGGATCCGATGGCGCTCCGCAGCGAAAGTATTGGCCGGCGCGCGATGAGGATGGCGAGCCAAGCAAGACCCATCAGAAACAGTGCTGTCAACGGCGCATCCCAACCGCCGCGGATCTCAGTAGCAAAGGCCGGGATATAGAACACGCTGAGGAGGGAGGCGAGGCCCGCCGTTCTGGAATCCAAAGACATGAGGCGCGCCAGCGGAAAGAGAAGGGCGCAGCGTAACGAAGCCAATGTGCAACTGAACAGTCCTTGCACCAGAATGCCTGTCGAGCCAGTGCCCCAGATCTTGTAAATGACGCCGAGCACCATGGGATAGAGGGGCAACAAGTGGGCCGTTGGGCCCGTGGGTGTCGCAAATGGATTCGCCAGGCCGCGGCCTGCCGCAAGGGAGCGGGCCACGCGCTCCATTTCCATGGGAGGAAGCTGGCCAAAGCCGGGAGCCAACAACAGTAAGGCGACTCGAATCGCGAGGGCCACGAAGAAAACTAAGAGCAGGAAGCGAACGACGCCGCGGTTCATATCCTGTGTGATGGTAACGCCGCTCGCTACGCCAGTGCTTACTTTACTCTTATGAGGACAGCGGGCTGTTCGGCGCCTCCGTAGACCGTGTCGAGGAACTTTCGCAGGGATGTGTACTGGTCGGCGGGAACGCTCTGCGCGGGCAGTTCGACGCTGCGTTCAAAGATGACGAAGCCAGGTTCCTGGGTCCACTTGAGGTCGCATTTCCCGAACGGCGATACGACGTGAATGGGATCGGGGAGTTCGTCAATTTTGTATTCGGCGGGAACGGCGATACGAACCTTCTCGTGGATGGCATCGGCGTCCATCACCACGGGCTGGGTGCGGGCAACGGCGGTGAGCCGCATGGAGTCGGAATGACGCAGCACCGCGGCGCGGAACACGATCATGCGCGTGTTCGGAATTTGCGCAAACCGCGTGGAGGTGAGTTTGGCTTTTAGCACGAACCGGCCGGAATCGTCGGCCGGCTGGATGTCGGTGGTGATGGCTCCGGGCACGCTCCGGCCAACGCGCCGTTCGATCATCTTCAGGTAGTCGTCTTTGGAGCGGCCACGGTATTGCGAGATCGCTTCGGCGAAGGAACCCTCGTTCCATTTCTCGACAAATGAAGCCGTCAGCGACCCATCCGCTCCCAGTATGGCTTCCACCTCGCGCTCATGGGTAGACGCTTCCGGCGGCGCCACCGGCACCTTTACCAGGTCGCCATCGGGGGCACCCACCAAGGCGAGACTGCCTTGTTCATGATCGGGCAGCAGGCCCACTGGCACGTAGGGATCCGTCGGGTCGAAGAAGAGGAGCTTGCCGAGCGCCGGGTGCTCCAGGATGGCGGGCGCTTTGGTGTCCCCTTTCACGCGGATGGCAGTGATGGCGTGATTGAATGGTCCGAGCGAGGGCCAGTCGCGGCTAATGCGTGTGCGATCGCCGGAGTAGATGGCAACGGGGTAGGACTCAATGCCGACGGCCTTCAACATGGCTCGCGTCAGATTGGCCTTGTCCTTACAATCGCCGTAGAGTTTTTGCAGTACCTGCGGCGCCGGATGGGGCCGAATGCCGCCGCCTTTGGCGAGATTGGTCTGGATAGAGACGTAATTCACCTGCTGGGTGAACCTTCCTATGGCACGGATTTTGTCCAGTTCCGTGACCGCCCCCTGCGTCAGTGCAATGGCCTTCTCGCTTACCGTGGCTCCGGAATTTGCCTCGTCGGAGTTCAGTTCGGCAAGCAATTTGGCAGCTTCCGGCCAGGTGAGAACGGCGTGCTTACCAGCGCCGCCGATGAGGTTTACGCCCACCCAGGGAACAATGGTCAGAACGCTGGGCGACGACGGTTCAGGTTCGCGCCAGGCCAGCTTTTCCATCTGCCAGGTGTAAGAATTGCCAGAGACCACCGGTTGCGCAGGAGCGCCGTTGAACGCCGCGGTTTTCAGCTCCCAGCCTGCGGGGATGGTCAACTGAAATCGCGCCATCAGAACGGGAGCGGAATCCTGAAAGTGAAATCGCAACTGCTGGCTAAACGACTGGTGTTCGACGGTGGCTTCATAGCCAAACACGGCGCCCGCTTCGGCATCGCGCTTGCCGGAGACAAAGCGGCGGCGGCACTCATTGTAGATGTCGTTTTCGGCACAGGCGAGATCCAGGATCTCATCCTTGCCGTACTTCTTTACATGGCCGGAGGGAGCGATCATCCAAGCAGCGAAGTCGCGTACTTTACCGCTGCGGGTATCGTATTGCTCGTAGTAGGCGACATCCACACGCTGCGAGGCAAGGATGCGAATGGCGGTGCGGGTGGTGGTGGTGAGCTTGCCGGAATCGGCCACCACGGTGTGCTCTTCGTTTAGCAACTCCACGGTGGACACTTTCGGTCCATAGGCGGGCGGCGTCGCCTCAGCCGCACTTTTCAGCCACGCCGGGGCATCCTCAGCTGCGACGCCGATGCACACGGTGAGCAGCGCCAACCCGGCAATTCTATGGAACAAGTCTAACCGCCTTCTCCTGTTTCAGCGACATTGTGTGATCGTCCTGCTGCTGCATCCATTCAAAGACGTTTTTCACCTGCGGGTAGCCCTCGACGGGTAGGAGAATCGCCTGATCCTTACCCCATTCCATTCGCCGGCGGTAAATCAGCTTACGTCCGTCATTAGTCTTCAGCAATTCGACACTGTAGTGGCCGACGTTCCCCAGTTTGGAACTGGTCGGCGCCACGGGCTCATCAAGTACCCAGCCTTCCGGCAATTCCAGAACGACTTCATCATCCTCAGCCCAGGCGTACTTAAAATAGATGTCCCATTTCCGTGTGGCGGAGGTGTAGCGCGGCCCGTGATTGTGCTGGAAAAAGGCTGGCTGTACCAAGAGTCGCTTCCCCGTGCGGACGGCATATCCGGGGACCGAGATCGTGAGTTTAATATCCAATGGCTGATTGGGATCGGCAAGGTTCTGAACGTTGAAGCCGGTGATTTCGGCGCCTCCGCCCAAACGCGCTTCCATTCCGCCCTTCCAGTCTGCTTCCTGCTCCGCCGGGCCAAGCTCTTCGTAAAGAGCGCGCCGTTCCCTGCCAACGTGACCGGTCATCATATACCGCACTGTTCCTTGCAGCGAACCGTCTTCGAACAGCTTGAGCGTGGCGCGCCGCTTGGTCATGGAACGGGCAGCCGGGAGTGACTGGGTATCAACCAGAAGACCCTCTTTCGGATCCGAGACCAGAGCTCTCTGGCCTTCCTCCTGCCAGCGCAGCATACCCCACTCCAGGTAAGGCGTCGCCGGATCGAAGAGCTTCCATTTCTCTCCCAGCTTCACCGCGACATCGAGGGCACGCAGGAAGTAAGTACTGGGCTGGTTCCAGGCAAAGAAGATGTCGCCGCGGTCGGGCACGCGGGCCATGCGGGCATCGAAGCCGGCAGCATTCGCCAGCGCGGCGAAGAGCAGCGTAATGTCTTCGCCCGTGCCGGCCATCTGTTTCAAGGTGTCATGGGGCGATTTGTTCTCCTTGACGGCCTTCCGTTCCTCTCCTGTCATGTGCGACGAACTGCTGGTGGTACTCTTCACCTTCGTGCGGCAGAAACGGTCGAGAGCATTGAGCTTGTCTTCGTCCGTGGCAGCGCCCGAAATCACCTCCGCGGCGGTATTCTTCACCAGATCGTCCGCTTTCATCAAAGGTTTGAACGTGGAATAGTCCCGTTTGCTGACTTCCTTCCAATACTTGTCACCGGTTGCCTTCCAGTCCTGCTCATAGTAAATAAGCAGCCACGACATCAGCTGATCGTCCGGAGGCATATCGGGCTCATGCTGGAAGGCGGGAATATTGGTGGCCGTCGTCGCGTAGAAACCATTGGCTTCCTTCTCGAACGGGGTGTTATTGCAATGAAAGGCCATGGTGCGCATCGTATACGGGAGGAAGGGAACGTTCAGCGGCTTAAGGTGGTAAGTGACCCGCCAGAGGGGTAACTCGCGTTGAAAATAGAGGCGCATGTGCGATGCCGTTTCGTTGTCGCGAACCTCCTTGTAGCGGTATTCAATGATGTCGCCGACTTCGACGTTGGGCAGTGCGAGGCTCTTACCTTTTACTTTCAAGCCCTTTGTCTTCAACATGTCACGGTCGAAGATGGAGTCCTTCTTCAAATCAATGACAGTACCATCGGGCTTGATGGTACGCCCGGCAATATCCATGATCGATCGCTTACCATACAGCGGAATCTCGACGGTAGAATACTGTTCTTTGCCACGATCGGTGAAGATCTTGAGACGAATGTAGTGATCCATCGTCATCGACAGGTCGCCGCCCTGCAAGCGGTCTTCGATGCGAACGTCCCAAAAGATAGCCTCGGCGTCGGCTGAGGGATCGATCTTGGGTGTCTTGAGTGCTAGCTCAGCGGGGGTAACCGGCTGCCAACCGATCGCCGCCAGCGCTGGTAGGGTAAATAGGAACGCGGCCGTCAGTATGACAGATGGTTTCATAAATACAATCCGATGTCGCGGTCTGAAGAACTTACTATAACTGAGCCGCTGGATCCAATCAAGGCGATTGTAATTGCTTGTAGGTCAGGTAAACCGGGCCCTGCGGAAGCGAGGGCGAAAGGAACCTGGCGGCGGCGGTTCACTATAATGAAAGCGCCTTGGCTCATCGTTTCCTGTTTTCTGCCATTTTCGTGTTTCTGCCTGCTCTGGTGTTGACGGCGCAGCCAGCGCCGCTCCCTGTGTTTGCCGATGTATCGGCGAAAAGCGGTGTGCGCTTCATCAACAACGCCAGCCACACCTCCGAGAAGTATCTTTTGGAATCGATGACCGGAGGCGTGGCCATGTTTGACTACGACAACGATGGCCGCCTGGACTTGTATTTTGTGAACGGCGCCGCATTGAGCGACCCGATGAAGCCCGGTCAGATGCCCGACAAGACAGAACCAAAGTACTGGAACCGGCTGTATCACAACAACGGCGATGGGACATTTACCGATGTCACCGAGAAGGCCGGCGTGCGAGGGCACTCCTACGGCATGGGTGTCACCGTGGGCGACTACGATAACGACGGCAACGCCGATCTCTATGTCACCAACTACGGCCGCAACATCCTCTACCGCAATAATGGAGACGGGACGTTCACCGATGTCACCGAAAAGTCCGGTGTCCCTGGTGGCGGCTGGAGTGTCGGGGCCAGCTTTGTCGACTACGATCGCGATGGCCGCCTGGACCTGGTCGTCACTCGCTACGTGGAATGGGACTTTACGAAGAATCCGTGGTGCGGCGAGCATAAGCCCGGCTACCGCGCCTTTTGTCATCCGGATCAGTTCAAAGCCATCACGCACATCGTCTACCGCAATAACGGCGATGGCACATTCACCGATGTTTCTCAGAAAGCGGGCTTCGCTGCAGCGCCTGGTAAGGGTTTGGGTATCGCCGTAAATGACTACGATCGCGACGGCTGGCCGGACATCCTTATCGCCAACGATTCCGTAGCCGAACAGCTCTTTCACAACAACGGCGACGGCACTTTCACGGAAACGGCGCTACCGATGGGGCTCGCCTACGACGAGGACGGCAAGACGTTCGCCGGCATGGGCACGGACTTTGCCGATTACGACAATGACGGCTGGCCCGACGTCTTCATCAACGCCTTGGCCAACCAGCGCTATGCTCTCTTCCACAACGAGAAGGGCAAGAGCTTCGAATACGTCTCGGGTCCCAGCGGGATAAGCGGAATTACGATGCCGCATTCCGGCTGGGGCACGCGCTTTTTTGACTACGACAATGACGGGCGGAAGGACCTCTTTGTCGGCCAGGGGCACGTCATGGACAACATCCAACTGACGCAGCCTTCGGTGAGCTATCTGGAACCACCGCTGCTGATGCGCAATATGGACGGCCGGTTTGTCTCAGTGTCGAATCAGAGTGGGCCCCCGTTTCTAATACCCCTGGCCTCGCGAGGTGTGGCGATAGGCGATTTGAACAACGATGGTTGGCCGGACATCGTCATCAACTGCAATGACCGCCCGGCGGTGATTCTGATGAATCAGGGTGGCAATGGCAATCACTGGCTGGTGGTGAATACGGTAGGAACGGTGAGCAATCGAGACGGCCTTGGCGCCCGGTTGCGTGTGGTGACAGCGGCCGGCGCCGAGCAGTTCGTTTACGTCAGCACGGCGGGCAGTTATCTCTCGGCCAGCGACAAGAGAGCCCACTTCGGGCTGGGTGGGAATGCTGTCGTGAAACTGCTGGAGATCACTTGGCCGAGTGGGGCCGTGCAACGGCTGGAGGACGTGAAGGCAGACCAGATTTTGACGGTGCGGGAACCGGCGGCGTCACGTTGACCAAGGGTTCACTCAAGGCGCAAAGACGAGACCCCCGAATACGTAGCGGTTACTCCAGGATGCCTGCACGCTGCCAGTAATGCCCTGGGCGGGAAAAGTAGTGACGCTTTCCGGTGCAGGAGATAGCTCTACTACCACCTGGGCAGTTCCGCCCGTTGGGAGCCCTACGGAGCAGACGACGGGATGAAAACCAGTACAGAACGGCTGGAACGTGAAGGAACCAGTTTCCGCATCCACGTAGCCGTAGTCATACGGATTCCAGACGCCCAGTGCAGAGACCAACATTACTTTCACTCGGTTACCGGCGGTGCCGCCGGTCCAGCTAATGGTCAGGGGTTTGCTGGTTGAGATGGCAGTGCCGGCGGTGAGAACGGTCTGGATCTGAATAGGCGCGCCCACGGACAACCGGCCGCGATACGTGACAGGTCCACCCGAAGCGGAAAGAGTGTAATTCCCCGGCAGCACAAATCCCGGCGGTAAGGCTTGCCGATACGTCACTCCATCAACGTCTTGAACCGGCTGCGCGGTAACCACTTCACCGGCGCCGGATGCTTGAATGGCTATCGTTCCTGCTGACAGACTTTCGTTTCCGGCAACCTTGCATGAACGCGACCCCGTGGTGGGATCGGTAACATTGTCAATCTGCGCCCCCAGTGTCACTGGCACCTCCGGAAGCGGCTTCAAACCTGGGCCTGAAGGGAATGTCGCGGTGAGCGTTTCGGTAGAGCCGTCTGCATTCGTACCGGACGCTACGCTCTTGGTAATAAACATCTGTCCATAGGACTGGATGGGCGGATCGACGCAGCGGCCCCTCTGGGCGTTGATGCTGACGGAAACGGTAGGGCTGAGAAGCGCTCCTGTTCCCACCGCAATGGGGATAGCGCAACCCTCCCGTGTGCCGGGAGGAATCTGAACGTTAATCTGATTAACGCCGACGAGGAGCGGCGCTAGCCCGGCATACTGCAGGCTGGGCTGTAGGACGCCATCGATCCAAACTCCCGGTATCTGCACGGAATCCGCACCCGTGCCAAAGTTTCCATCCGCGATCGGGACACTAGGCAAACCCAATCCCGTTAGGTAGATGCTGATGTAGTCCCCGGGCGCGGCGCTGTTGACGGTGGAGTTCAATGAAACACTTCCATCGGCGGCGACGTTGAGGGCAGCTGCCGGTCCACATCCGCTAAAGTCCAGAGTGAACGGGGCTGGACTCACAGAATACAAGGTGGCCTCCACCGGAACGCTAGAGCCTCCCGCGGTTGTAACTACAACGGTGGCTGTCGTGTAAGCAGTGATGGATTGCTCTAGCGACGAGGGAACCTGGATATTGACCTGAGACGGAGAAACGAAGTAGAGAGGAGCCTTGATTCCATTAACAGTGACCGACGTCCCGCCGAGTTCTAAGGGAAACGGCGCGCCGGGAGCGACCGTCAGCGCATCGGCGAGATTCGTACCAAAGATCGACGCTATCGCTCCTGGCGCGATTGGCTGCGCGTACGATGCACCATTAACGACTCCGCCGGGCGTGATTTGAGGAGCATCAGCAAAAATGACCTGAACGCTCACGAAAATGAGAGAAGGCAACAGTAAGAAGAATCGACTGCGCATACTGACGAATCTCTCGGACTGCTCTTGGACGCGAACCTGTGTCGTACCGATACAGTCCTCAAAGGACAACGAAGGCAATGTATCTATATAATTCAACAAGTTGTGCACCTTACTAGCTATGTTGAGGCACACCAATGGCCGAAGATTGCCGAAGATCATTCGCCCACAGAGGTATCGAGTAAACACGGCACTACAGATCCACGCCCCGTGAGGGAGATTTATCTCGTGTCAGGTCCACACCTTCCAGCGTTGGGTCGCCGCCTACTAGGAATTCTGTAAAGCTGCGGCTTTTCCCTGTTAACCGGTCGTAATGACGTCTATCCAGAATCACCACCGCATCGCGGCGGTGAAGGACAACTTGTGGGCCCTCGGAAAGCGCCCGCCGTACCACCTCGCAGAATTTGTTCTTGGCTTCTGCCAGTTGCCATTCCATACGTTCTCTTTCTGGCTACATCATCTAGCTAGATTATCGTTCTGTTGATATCTATACAATGGAAACATTTCCGTGCGAGAATGGTTT
>JBDTMC010000155.1:0-15183 GCA_039934475.1 Bryobacteraceae bacterium
TGATCGCGACGGCGTTCTCCCACGTCAGCGCTTTTCGCCGGAACTCCTCGCCACTGATATTGCCGCGAAACCCGAGATTGAACTTATAGGCGAACCCCGTGTCCGGGCCAAAACTCTTCACGATGTTAGTAATCGCGCCGTTCACACCGGTGATGATAGAGCCCACCGCAATCACGCAACCCGTCCCGATGATCACGCCCAGCACGGTGAGGATACTCCTCATCTTGTGCTCGCGTATGGTACCGAATGCCATGCCCGCCGCGGAACGCATCTCGATGAGCTTCATTTTTCAAACCTCAACGCTTCGATTGGGTCGAGCGCGGCTGCACGCCTCGCCGGGTACACACCAAAGAACAGACCAACCGCCGCCGACAAGCCCACGCCCAAGAAGATCGAGGACGCCGGCAGAACCATCGGAACCGGGGTGGTCTGCCTCACCACCAGCGCCACCAGCCACGCCAGCACCACGCCAAACAAGCCACCGCAGGCCGACAGCACCGACGATTCCACCAGAAACTGATTCAGCACGTCGGACCGCCGCGCGCCCACTGACTTGCGGATCCCGATCTCATGCGTACGCTCGGTTACCACCGCCAGCATGATGTTCATGATCACAACCCCGCCGACTACCATGAACACTGAGACAATGGCGATCGCAGTCGCCGCAATCACGCCCGTTAATTGGTTCCAGATCTCGACCAATGAATCCGATGCGAAGATACCGAAATTGTCCTCTTCGCCCGGCCGCAAATGGCGATAGGCCCGCACCAGCATGCGAAGTTCATCCTGCGCCGCGTGGATCTGGCTCGGATCCAGCGCGATCGCGTCATAGCCGATCCCCTGGCGCGCCCCGAACATCTTGAAGTAAGTCTCAATCGGGATCCACACGAAGTTGTCGCGGGACTGGCCGAATACGCTCCCCAATTTCTTCGAAGCGCCGATCACTTCGAACGGACGGCCCCCCAGGTAGATCGTCTTGCCCACTGGATCCTCGCCCAGGAAGAACTTCTCTCGCAGGTCGTTTCCGATCACAGCGACGGCCGCGCGCCGCCGGTTCTCGCTATCCGCAAAAAACCGTCCGGCATCGGTCTGCAAATTAGAAATGGCCGCCATGTTCGGCGTGTAGCCCTGCAACTGCACATCCTTCAACTGCTGCTCGCGATGCCGCACATTCACCGTGCGGTCCGACTCCATCCCGAGTTCCCCCGTATACTTCGCATGCGCCCGCAGAAAGTCATACTCTTCCCGCGTCAATTCGGGATTCTTCTTCAGCAGCTCTTGCAGTCTCTTCGGTTCTACATCACCCAGAATCCCGATGCGCCGCACACGGAATCCGTTTGCACCCATATCCGACACTTGCTGCGCGATATAGACATCCATCCCGTGAATCACGCTCATCACGGCGATCAGCGTAGTAGTGGCGAGGATGATCCCGAGTAGGGTGAGGAAGCTCCGCAGCTTGCTCGACCAGAGCGAAGTTAGCGCCGCTTTGACGGCTTCACTAAACGCCGCCCGCCCGTGTTTATTTCGCCCGGCGGACGCGCCTGGCCCATTGGGGTTTGTAGCCATGGGAGATTGCCTGCTATTCAGTGGATCACAAAGCAGCCCCAGCTTGCAGGCTCTTCAGGGGATCTGAATCGCCTGGATTTGGCCCGAAGAGTCAAGATACGCGTAGCTGACGGAATCGATTCCCGGCTGGAGGCGCTGAGGAAAGATCGCCAGTATTCGATGATAGGGCAGCCGGGCCGATAGTGAAAGGAAGCCCCGGACTCCCGGACACAGCGAAAACAATTGCTTACCAAACTCCTGAGTTGGTGCTAATCCGGTGGGACCGGTGACAGTGGTCGCGGCGCTTCGTTGTTGATAGCCGAGCCAATCTCCTGTCAACTCCTGCGCGTTCGTGTCGACTACTTTCGCCTCCGCAGGATCGCTGAGGTCTACAATCGCCGTGAGTTTGACCTGGACGGGCAGGCTAACCTTCGCACCCGTCGGATGTGGGACGACTCCGCCCGGGGTCAGGGGAGATCCAAACAACGCTTGGGCTTCGAACATCCCCACGAGAGGGTTCTCGGCAAGGTAAAGTATTTCAAAACCTGGATTTGCCGCACTTGCAGCCGAAAATCGACTGGCAGTAGTTGTCGTGTGCGTTGTCAGGATCGCGCTGGAAAGAAACCGCGGATCGACAGTGCGATACCACGTGCCGGAATGGGGACTGCACTTGAGTTGGGAGGCGTTGGCCGCAATCACGAGATCCCGATATACAAAATCGACTGAACAAGGTTACGAACAACCTCGTAGTCGCCTTCGGCCAGCCTCTCTTCGGGACTCTGTCCGCCCAGTAGTGCGTGCGGAGTAGTCAACCACGCATCGCCATTTGGCAATTCGTCACGGATCTCCTGACGCAACGACGCGATCTGCGCTTGATCTACAGAGCTGTGATTGATCATGCCCATGTCTGATCTTAAGCGAAATTGCCTAATTTGGAAATGGCCCCGAATGCCCCAACCCCATAAAACTCCGCAGGTCCGCTTCATTCACTTCCGGCTCACCCGGCGCGACGTCATTCAACCGGCCGGCGCGCATCCACGCCTCCAACTCTCCCACTAGCTGAAATAAATGATCGAACGAGTCCACAACAAACAGCAGCGGCTGATAGTGGTCGATCTCAAAGCTCTGATTAACTACCCACTCTAACTGCAGCGGATACCGTTGCACCTGCGGCGACTCAATCGAATGCTCCAACTCCCCGTAGCTGCTCAACAACCCGCTCCCGTAGGCCTTCAACCCGTCCCGCCCGCGCATCAATCCGAACTCCACCGTGAACCAGAAGAACCGTGCCATCGCCCGGATAATACTCCCCAACACATGGGCGCGCTCGCGGTCATCGCCAATCGACCTCGCCAGCTCTGCCGCCGTATGCGCGCAATCGCCGAACCGTACCAATGCCTCTGCAAACGCGCGATCCGTATGCATCGGCACATGCCCCGCCACGTCATGGAAGATATCCGGCTCAGGCAGATAGTCCAGCTTGTCCGCACGACGAATCGTAATGGTAGTCGGAAACTGCCTGTTGCGTAAGCAGTCGAAGAACACGAACGCCGGCACATACCCGCTCACCGCCTTAGCCTCAAAGCCCGTCAGCGGATGCAGGAACCGGTTCACATCCTCCAGCCGCGGGATGCGGTCCGCATCAAAGCACAAAGCGCTCACGCCACTCAGGAAATGCTCGTTCGCATACCGTTCCCACCGCGGCCGGATTCGCGCATACAACTTCCGCCATGCGTCGTGATTTTCTGCCGAATAGAGCTCGTAAGGTTGCCGGATGAAGAGATCCCCATGCCGTCGGGCCTCCTCGATAAACGCAGCCTCCGTCGTCGTCAAGCCAGTGAGTTGTTCGACCACACGCCCTCCCAGATCCGGGCTTTCCAGCTGCTTATATTATGACACCACATCAATGTGGTGTTGCAAGTAAAACATCATCCGCGCCATAATATTTCAGGACCATTCTGGGAAAGGACCTACTCCATGTACCCACTGCAAAAGGGCAAAGTCGCTCGCCAGGCCCACGTCGCCTTGCCCGAAGGCACTTATGAAGAAGAGCACGGCCGCAAAGGCTTCTACGGCAAAACCGCTCACCTCTACCACACCCACCCGCCTACCGGTTGGATCAAATTTGAAGGCAAGCTCCGCCCCCATTGCTTCGACCTCAATAACCTGAAACCCACCGATCAGGACGACCCGCGCGGCATGCCCGCGCCCTTCCTCGGCAACAGCGATGTCCGCCTTTCCGTCTCCCGCCGTTCCCACCCCATGCCCTTCTACTACCGCAACGCCGACGCCGACGAACTCCTCTTCGTCCACCGCGGCCAGGGCACCATCGAAACCGACTTCGGTCCGCTCACGTTCGAGCGTGGCGACTACATCGTCCTCCCCCGCGCGGTCACCTATCGCATCGTTCCCGAAACCAGCGACAACTTCTTCCTCTTGATCGAATCGAAGTCCGAGTTCGAACAACCGGAGAAAGGTCTCCTCGGCCAGCACGCCCTCTATGACCCCGGCGTCATTCAAACACCCGAACCCGATGCCCATCCCAACGACAACCAGGAATGGCAAGTCTGGATCAAGTGTGAGGATGAAATTTCCAAGGTCACCTACCCGTTCAACCCTCTTGATGTCGTCGGCTGGAAGGGCGACCTCACGGTCTGGAAGATCAACGTCCGCGACATCCGCCCCGTGATGAGCCATCTGGCCCACCTGCCCCCCAGCGCCCACACCACGTTTGTCACCCAAGGCGCCGTCGTCTGCAGCTTCCTGCCCCGTCCCCTGGAACAGGATCCTGAGGCGCTGAAAGTTCCCTTCTTCCACCGCAACACCGACTTCGACGAGTTCCTCTTCTACCACGACGGCGACTTCTTCTCGAAGGACAACATTAAACCCGGCATGGCAACGCTGCACCCGCGCGGCATCCACCACGGGCCACACCCTAAGGCCCTGGCGAATCAAGGCCGCAAGACCCACACCGACGAGTACGCCGTAATGCTCGACGGCCTCAACCCCATCCACGTCCTGCCTGCCGGCGAAGGTGTGGAATGGAAGGACTACTGGATGAGCTGGATGGCCCCTGCCGCAGTGGAGAGCAAGTGATCGTCGATCCCAACGCCGAACAGCCGGTTAACATTTACAAGCTGCTGGTGGGCGTCATCGTCCCGCGTCCCATCGCCTTCGTATCCACGTTGAACGCCGAAGGAGCGCGCAACCTCGCCCCCTTCAGCTTCTTCACCGCTATCAGCGCCAACCCGCCCGTCATCTGTTTCAGTCCGATGATCCGTTCCAGTGACGGCCAGCGCAAAGACACACTCCGCAACATCGAAGCCACCGGCGAGTTCGTCGTCAACACGGTCAGCGAGGACTTCGGCGAGCGTATGAACCGCTGCGCGCCGGAGTTCCCACCGGAAATCGACGAGTGGGTCGTCTCCGGCCTCACACCTGTCCCCAGCGATCTGGTGAAGCCGCCGCGAGTGGCCGAAGCCCGCGTATCCATGGAGTGCAAGCTGCTGCAAGTGGTCCACGTCAGCGACCAGCCGTTGGGCGGCAGCATCGTGCTCGGAACCGTCCTGCGCTTCCACATCGCCGGCGACATCATCACCGATTTCAAAGTGGACCCTGATCAACTGCGAGCCATCGGCCGCATGGGCGGCCCCACCTACGTCCGCACAACTGACCGCTTCGATATGATTCGACCCAAGTCATGACCTGGATCTGGCAGCCCACCGAAGAGTACGTCGAGCGCACCAACGTCTGGCGCTTCATGCAATCGCTCGGCTTCGACGATCGCGAAGCCTTCCTCCGCTGGTCGCGCGACCACAACGAGGAATTCTGGGACGCCATGCTGCGCGAAGCCAACGTCGAGTGGTACACGCCCTACACCCAAACCCTCGACACCAGCGCTGGCGTCGAATGGGCGAAGTGGTTCCTCGGCGGCCGGCTGAACATCGCCCACAACTGCCTCGACCGCCACGCTGCGCGCGCCAATCCCGCCATCCTCTGGGAAGGCGAAAACGGACACACTCGCGCCCTCTCGTTTGAGGAGTTACGCCAACTCACCAACCGCCTTGCCAACGCCATGAAGCGCATGGGTCTGGTGCAAGGGGACCGCATCGCGCTGGTCATGCCGATGGTTCCGGAGATCGTCGCCATCCTCTATGCGGCCTTCAAACTCGGCCTCATCGTGGTGCCCATCTTCTCCGGGTTCGGAGCGCACGCCATCGCCACGCGACTCGAAGACAGCGGCGCCAAACTCGTCTTCACTGCCGAATCCATCGAACGCCGCGGCAAGCGGATTCCAATTGCGGAAAAGGTGACCACGTCCGCCCGCAAGATCCTCATCTCCGAGTGGGACACGCTCCTCGCCAACGAATCGCCGGAGTGCGAAACACTCTCACTCGACTCAGAAACTCCCTGCCTGCTGCTCTACACCTCCGGCACCACCGGCAAACCCAAGGGCTGCGTCCACACCCACGCCGGAGCCCTCGCGCAAATGTCCAAGGAGATCTGGCTCGCCTTCGATCACAAACCGCAAGACCGCTTCTTCTGGCTCTCCGACATCGGTTGGATGATGGGACCCTGGACGATCATCGGCAACCACAACTTCGGCGGCACGATCTTCCTCTACGATGGAGCGCCCGACTACCCTCAACCCACCCGTCTGTGGCAGATGATCGAACGCCACGGGATCACGACATTCGGGATCTCGCCCACCGCCATGCGCCTCCTCATGCGCCGCGGAGCCACCGCCGAATCCCATCCCATGCCCACGCTCCGCCTGCTCGGTTCCACTGGAGAACCCTGGGACGAAGTCAGCTACGAATGGTTTTTCGAACAGGCCGGCAAGCGCCGCTGCCCCATCATCAATATCAGCGGAGGCACGGAAATCGTCGGCTGTTTCCTCACGCCTCTACCCATCCAGCCGCTGAAGCCCTGCACGCTCGGCGGACCCGCCCCAGGCATGTGTACCGAAATCGTTGACGGCTACCTCGTCTGCACCAAGCCCGCCCCATCAATGACGCGAGGCTGCTGGAACAGTCCGCAGCGCTATCTCGACACATATTGGTCCCGCTGGCCCGGCTACTGGGATCACGGAGACTGGGCCAGCATCGACGCCGACGGCTGTTGGTTCCTCCACGGCCGTGCCGACGAAAGCATGAACATCGCCGGCCGCAAAGTCGGTCCCGCCGAAGTAGAAGAAGCGTTGATGCAGCACCCCGCCGTCGGCGAAGCCGCCGTCATCGGAGTCCCCGACGAAATCAAAGGCGAGACGATCGTAGCCTTCGTCGTCCTCCGCGCCGAAGCCACAGAACCCGAACTTGCGGCACATCTGGTGGAGTTCCTAGGCCCCACCTTCCGCCCCCAAGCTATTCGAGCTGTCCAAGAACTCCCCAAAACCCAAAGCGGCAAAGTCGTCCGCCGCCTCATCCGCCTGCAATATTTAGGCGAAGCCCTAGGCGACACCTCGACGGTAGAAAATCCCGCCACGCTAGACGACTTCCGTGTCTGTTGACGCGCGCGAAACCGTATGAAAACCCCTAAGCAACTCACTCAATTCGAAGACGAAGACGAAGAGCGTGAGTTTTGGTCCAAAAACGAATCCACCGAGTTCATTGACTGGGATTCCGCGATACGAACCCGCTTCCCAGAACTGAAACGGACTTCGCGCCCGGCGGCGGCTGAGTCTATAGACCACGAGCGTCTTATCCAGGCAGGGGACGGGCAACCGCCACCAACGACGAATGAATAATCCGGAACCGGCACTTGGTTCCCTATTGCGCGAGGAAGCGATCGATACTCACCGTTGTCCACGTTGCGACGCCGCAGCCGAAGAAATCAGTATCTTCCGTCCAGATCGGACAACCAAGCGCCAAGGCGGCTGCCAGTATCGGCCAGTCATCCGGGTCACGGGACTCCAGCCGTTTTCGAGCTTCCGTTTCGAAGTCCAGGTATAGGTCTTGGCCTACGACCGTGCCAAGTGCGGCCATCGCACGCAAGGAGCGCATAGCCATCGCGGGATCGCCACCGCGCTTGACCACCAGGGCGGCCAAGTGCTCCTCGGCCTCCGCGTACGCAGTTTCGGGAATGAAGAACGAGACGGTCTCAGCATGGAACTCGAGGATGCGGCGAACCCGTTACCCGAGTACCGCGCGAATCAAAATGTTGGCGTCCAGCACCAAAGCCTTGTCTGCCATGCGCTACAGGGCGTTCTGTTTCTTCTCGCGGCTGGCGCGACGGATCTCCTGGTACTCCTGCATCAGCCCGTCCTCGGAGGCGCCCCACGCGGCAATCATGGCGTCAAGTTCCTTCGCAGCCGCCCGCATGGCTTCAACCTCGGCCTTGCGGCTCTTCTTCTGGGCCGGAATATAGAATCCGAGAGTCTCACCATGTCGAGTGATGGCCAGCGGCTTCCCGGCCTCCAGGTAACTTGCGAGGTTCTCGCGAAACTCGCGCATGCCAATCTTCTCGGTTTCCATAATTGTGTACCCTGTGTACACAATAACACGTGCTGAGCTCACTGTTCCACGACGTATACATAACCCACTGGCTTCCAAAAAACTACCTCCCATCCACTGCGCCATAATCGTCCCATGCACCTGGCCCTAGGTATCCTCGGCGTCGCCCTCATCCTCATCATCCTCCTCGACGGCTTCGAATCCATCGTCCTCCCCCGCCGCGTCGGCCGCCGCTTCCGCCCCGCCCGCCTCTTCTACATCGTCACCTGGAAGCCCTGGGCCGCCCTCGCCCGCCGCGTCAAAACCAAGCGCCGCCAGAATACCCTCCTCGGCCTCTTCGGTCCCTCCTCCATGATCGGTCTCCTCATCCTCTGGGCCCTCTCCCTCGTCTTCGGTTTCGCGCTCGTCGAGTGGTCCATCGGAGCCCCCCTCCACGCCACCGACGGCCACCCCACCCTCTTCGACTACCTCTATATGAGCGGTGTCACCTTCTTCACCCTCGGCTACGGCGATGTCACCCCCACTGACACCTCCGGCCGCATTGTCGCCGTCATCGAAGCAGGCGTCGGCTTCGGCTTCTTAGCCGTCGTCATCGGCTACCTCCCCGTCCTCTACAGCGTCTTCTCGCGCCGCGAAGTCTCCATCTCCCTCCTCGACGCCCGCGCCGGCTCGCCCCCTACCGCCTTCGAACTCCTCCGCCGCCTCGCCCGCGCCGGCGACCTCCGCCCTCTCGACACCATCCTCCAGGAATGGGAACGCTGGTCCGCTGAACTCCTCGAATCCCACATCTCGTTCCCCGTCCTCGCTTACTACCGCTCCCAGCACGATAACCAAAGCTGGCTTGGCGCCATCACAGCCATCCTCGACACCTGCGCCATCGTCATGGCAGGCATCCGCGGCGTCAACCCCTATCACGCCGGCCTCACCTTCGCCATCGCCCGCCACGCGATCGTTGACATGGCCCTCATCTTCAACACTCATCCCACCGGCCCAACGGTCGAGCGCCTCCCCGGCGACTGCATCGACCTCCTCCGCAAAGCCCTCAAGGATGCAGGTTACGAACCCTTCGACAGCCCCGGCTTCGATCAGAAACTCGCCGAACTCCGCGCCATGTACGAACCCTTCGTCAACGCCCTCTCCAAACGCTTCCTCTTCGACCTGCCGGCCATGAAAGCCACCGCAGCCACCGTCGACAACTGGCAGACCAGCGCCTGGATGCGCCGCGTCCCCGGCTTCGTCGAGATCGCCGGCCGCGACGATCACTTCGACTGACGCCCGCACCTCGGAATTCCCAAAGTAAGGTAGTCTGTCGGTGGATTGATCCTGGCAGGTGGCCAGGTGCCATCTCCTTTCGCTCGACAGAGAGGACATGTCATGTTCAATAGACAGATCGGCTCTCTATCCGTTGCGTTAGCGTGTTTCATTGCGTCATGTGGCTCGGGTTGCAACGACACATCCCGTCAGCGACAGGCGGTCATCGAAGCGACACAGCAGTTGCGCACCGACTACAACAGCGGCGACTGCGGCCGTATTTATGACGGATCCGATCCGGGTTTCCGGAAAGCGGAAACACAGGAGCGGTGGTTGGCCGATTGCGTCGAGATCCGGAAGCGACTTGGACGCTGGAAGGATTTCACCGCCGAGACCAACAACGCCTGGCCGATCGGTAAGGGAGTGTTGTGGGTTCGAGGGCCGGCACTGTTTGAGGGCGGGACGTTCGCGGTTCGGACGGACTGGCGCGGCGCCGAACGGCCACTCTTGTACAATCTCCTGATTCTCACGCCAAGTAAGCCGATCGATATACCGGGGTATCTGCCCGGGCGGCCAGTGGAATGACGGCCGCAGTCGATCCAGCACCGCACCGCATGGTATCCTGAAGTCCTTCGAAGGCCTTTCCATGCGGCAGTTACGTTACGTCACACCCCACGGTATTGCTGTCACCCGGAGTGTGTCGAAGGTCCCCTTTAAAAAGGGCCTGCGCCATCTCCTCCGTGACCTCGACCGCCATCGCGGCATCTATCTCTCTTCCGGCTATGAGTATCCGGAGCGCTACTCACGTTGGGATATCGCCGCCATCCGCCCGCCTCTGGAAATCATCGCCTGGGGACGCGACATCGAATTCCGCCCTCTCAACCAGCGCGGCGAAATGCTTCTCCGCATGCTCCACGCGGTGCTGGCGCCTCACCCGCATTGGGACTCCCTCACCTTCTCCGAAGGCATCCTGCACGGTCGCTTGAAACCGCTGCCCGCCCTTTTCCCGGAAGAGGAACGCAGCAAACAGCCATCGGTCTTCTCCGTCCTCCGCGCGCTCATCGAAGAATTCGGACATCCTGAGGACAGCCGCCTCGCCCTCGTCGGCGCCTTCGGTTACGATCTCCTTTTCCAGTTCGATCCCATCAACCTCCGCATGCCGCGCGAGCGCCGTAAAGACCTCCACCTCTTCCTCTGCGACGAAATCTTCTTCGTGGATCGCAAGAAGGAGCAGATCGAGCGCTACGACTACGACTTCGATTACCAAAGTCTCTCCACGCTCGCCCTCGAACGCACGGCCGAAGAGATCGCACCCGCTACGCCCGCCCCTTCAGGCGAAATCACCAGTGACCACACGCCCGAAGAGTACATGGCGAACGTGGAGAAGGTGCGCGCCCGCATGGCCCAGGGTGACTACTACGAAGTCGTGCTCCGCCAAACCTTCCAGGCGCCCTACTCAGATAAACCCTCCGCGCTTTTCGAACGCGTGCAACTCGCCAGCCCCAGCCCTTACGAATTCTTCGTCCAACTGGGCGACGAACAGTTAATCGGAGCCTCCCCCGAAATGTTCGTCCGCATCGAAGGCGCGCGCGTGGAAACCTGCCCCATCAGTGGCACCGCCCGCCGCACAGGCGACCCCATCGCCGACGCCGCCAACATCCGCGAACTCCTATGTTCCGCCAAAGAAGAGTCGGAACTCACCATGTGTACCGACGTCGATCGCAACGACAAGTCGCGCGTCTGCGTCCCCGGCTCCGTCCGCGTCATCGGCCGCCGTCTCATCGAATCCTACGCCGGCCTCTTCCATACGGTAGACCACGTCGAAGGCATCCTCGAACCCGGCTTCGATTCACTCGACGCCTTCCTCACCCACATGTGGGCCGTCACCGTCATCGGAGCCCCCAAACGGGCCGCTGCCCAAACCGTGGAAGAACTCGAAAAGACTCCTCGCGGTTGGTATGGCGGCGCCGTCGGCCTGCTCTCCCTCTCGGGCGACATGAACACCGGCATCACCATCCGCACCGTGCACCTCAAGGACGGCATCGCCTCCTACTCCGCCGGCGCCACGCTGCTCTACGATTCCATCCCCGAAGCCGAGGAGAAGGAAACGCGCCTCAAAGCTACCGGCTTCTTCCGTTCGCTCTACCCCAAAAGCGCCGCGCCAGCGGTGTCCGTTGAAACCAACAAGATCGGCGAAGGACTGCGCCTGCTGCTGGTGGATAACGAAGACTGCTTCATCCACACGCTCGCCAACTACGCCCGCCAAACCGGCGCTGAAGTAGTCACCTACCGCCACGGCATCCCTCCGGAAATGATCGAAAAGATCAATCCGGATCTTATCCTCATCTCCCCCGGCCCGGCGCGCCCCGTCGACTTCGGTGTACCCGCGCTCGTCCGCTACGCCGCCCACAAGGGTTTTCCCGTCTTCGGCGTCTGCCTCGGTCTGCAGGGCATCATCGAAGCCTTCGGCGGAGAACTCGCTGTGCTGGACTACCCAATGCACGGCAAGCCTTCGCTCATCCATCACAGCAATCGT
The DNA here is from genome assembly GCA_039934475.1 of Bryobacteraceae bacterium. Lineage (GTDB taxonomy): Bacteria > Acidobacteriota > Terriglobia > Bryobacterales > Bryobacteraceae > JBDTMC01. Next base: position 11,788 of record JBDTMC010000155.1, read on the forward strand.
GGCGTCTTTGAGGGTCTGCCCGAGCAGATCCAAGTGGGTCGGTACCACTCCCTCTACGGCCGCAAGGAAACCCTGCCGCAGTGCCTGGAGATCACCGCTGAGACTACCGATGGCGTCATCATGGGTGCCCGACACCGCGAATTGCCGGTGGAAGGCGTACAATTCCATCCGGAATCGCTGCTCACCCTCACCGATAACATCGGGCTACGTCTCATTGAAAACGTCATTCGCACCCTGGCTCATGCTCATGCGGTTCGCCGCTAAGTACTAAAACATTGCGAGTACTGGGAAGTACCGGAACCTAAATGCTACAGCGATCCGCCGCGCAATCTGTTCAAATAGAGACAGATGGATATCAGCGATCTCGTATACCCTCTTTTCCTGCTGATCTGCCTGTGGCTCGCCCTGTACTGGGATGGCAGCTCTGGCGGTGGACGCCGCTCGCGCATCCCTGCTCGAATCCCTGCGTAGCAGGAGTCATACGGTGACGCCCCGCGTCATCGTCCTCGGCGGCGGTCTCGCCGGCCTTTCCACAGCAGCTGCTCTCGGCTTCGCTCGTTATGAAGTGACAGTCCTGGAATCGCGCCCGTTCCTCGGTGGCCGGGCTACGTCCTATCCCCTTCCAGCGGCCGAATCGGCTGAGGAAGAAATCATCGACAACTGCCAGCACATCCTCCTGCGCTGCTGTGGCAATCTCATCGATTTCTACTCCCGTCTTGAAGTCGGCGACCACATCGACTTCTCCCCCGAGTTCTACTTCATCGAACCCGGCGGACGCACTTCCACCCTTCGTGCCGGCCGCCTCCCCGTCCCCCTCCACTTCACCGAAGCTTTTCTTAAAGCTTCTTACCTAAGCCTCGGCGACAAAATCTCCCTCGCCCGTGCCTTGTTTGCCATTAAAAAAGAACGCCTCACCCGCAAAGACCTCGACCAGATCACCATGCTCGACTGGCTGCGCGAAAAGAAACAGTCGAAGCGCGCCATTAACCGTTTCTGGGCCCAAGTTCTGGTGAGTTCCATCAATGAGGATCTTGATCGTATGGCCGCCGCACACGGCTTCCAGGTCTTCTGGCTCGGCTTCCTCTCCCGCGCGGATTCCTACGAGATGGGCATCCCGTCCATCCCTCTGGCCCAACTGTACGGGTCCGAAGCCTGGGATCGAATGAAGACCGTGCATCTCGCTATGCGTAGCTCCGTGGAACGCGTCATCGTGGAAGGCGGCCGTGTCCAGGGAGTCATCGTCAACGGCGAAATGCTCACCGCCGACTACTACGTCTCCGCCCTCCCCTTCGAACGTATCCCCGCCCTCATTCCCGACCTCCCCATTGACCTTTCCGCCTTCGACCACTCCCCCATCACCGGCATCCACCTCTGGTTCGATCGCCCCGTAACTACCCTCCCCCACGGCACGCTTCTAGACCGCACCATCCAGTGGTTCTTCAACAAAAACCACGGCCGCTACATCCAGCTTGTAGTCAGCGCCTCGCGCACGTTGGTGCCGATGTCCCGCAACGAAATCATCGAACTTGCCATCCGCGAGCTCTCCGAATTCCTCCCTGCCGTCCGCGAAGCCAAGCTCGAAAAGGCTCACGTCGTTAAGGAAATCCGAGCCACCTTCTCCGCTAAACCCGGCCTCGAAGCGCTCCGCCCCTACAGCAAAACCACAATCCCCAACCTCTTCCTCGCCGGCGACTGGACCCGCTCCGGCTGGCCCGCGACAATGGAGGGAGCCGTCCGCAGCGGCTATCTCGCCGCCGAAGCCGTAGCCGCCGCCACCGGCGAGCCCCAACGCTTCCTCATCCCCGACATCGCCTGACTTGGACTGTCCCCGAATTTCGTTTGACCGTAGCTCTCGGTCCGCGTCCTACGCAAAATTCCCTCGGCCTGGCTTACACATGACAGGAGCGAATCCGGCTGACTTCCCGATTCTGAGCGCCACTTATGGGGCGACGCTGCAGCCCCTTGCGACCTGCAAGGTGGTTTTCCAGTTCGTACCCACGGCGACGGGGATCCGCACCGCCAGCCACTGCCCACTGACGTCGGTCGGATGAGGGGACTGATACCAAGTCCTACGGCGAACTGAAATGCCCCAACTCTTTTCGCGCTTCGAAGTTCTGCGGCATAAACAGCAGATAGCGTAAATAGATCGCGCGCAGGCCGTTGCCATCCTTTGCCTCAGCAAAAATCTCGCCCAATGAGCGATACGCGCTCTCCAAAGAGGGATCCAGCTGAATGGCGCGTTCCAGCTCCGTAATCGCTTTGTCAGTTTGGCCCGCTTCTCTGTAAGCGTTACCGAGATTGATGTGCAGCCCGGCCCGGCTGGGATCCAGGCTCACCGTATATTCCAAAACCTCGACAGCGTCCGCAAGCGCACCCTTACGCCCTCGCGCGGTAGTTGCATGTGTCCCTTGTCACAGCCAAACAGACTTTGTAAACTGTAATCATGCGAGATCTCGTCTCACCCTCGGCGCCAGACACTGCTCGCCAAGCCTTGGCTAGCACCTTCCTCAAGCGATCAATTGACCTTCTGGAGCGCCTCAGCGCCCGCGCCCCTTCCGAAGTCCTTGACGCCGCCCTCGCCTCCCCCACAGATGCCGGGGGACTCGCCCTCCTCCTGTCCGACCTCGCCACTCTCGATCTAAATCTCGACTCCGCCGACCCTCTGGCCGAAGCGATGGCCCGTGGCATAACCGTGAAACAGGATCTCCTCCAGAAGGCCGGGGGCGCGCTCACTTCCACGCAGGTAGCCCAAGCTCTGGGCATTACCCGTCAGGGCGTCGATAAACGCCGCGCTCGCGGAACGCTGCTTGCCATACCCTCTGGAAGTGGAGACTACTTGTATCCCGCCTGTCAGTTCACGGAAACCGGCGTCATCCATCATCTCGACGAAGTATTGAAAGCGCTGCAAGTCGAAAGCCCCTGGATGAGGCTGTCATTTCTTCTGTCACCCGCGCCCGCGCTCGGAGGCAGAACCGTCCTCGAAGCCCTCACCGGCGGTGACGTTGCCAAGTCTCTCTCGCTGGCGGCCGCCTTCGGCGAGCAAGGTGCGTGAAAGTCCCCGCTCGGCTGCCGCTACGTACCGTACCCGCTGGCTCCCAATGGTTTCACGTGCACCGCTGCGATCGCGAATCGCGCTGGTTCGGACCGGCGCCAGGGTTTGATTCTGAGTTCAAGGTCTGCTACCTCGCCACCAGCCCGGAAGCCTCCTTCGGGGAAACCTTTCTCCGCAATCCCCCGGTAAACCTTGTCTCCCGCCTCGATCTCCAGAATCGCTGTCTCACCACGTTCCGTCTCGTCAGGCCGGCCCGTCTCGTCCCTCTCCACGGTCCGCACCTCGCCCGGCTAGCGGGAGTTTACTCGGAAGCCGCAACGGCCGTCGTCCCTGCCCACCGTAAC
>JBDTMC010000156.1:0-15169 GCA_039934475.1 Bryobacteraceae bacterium
TTCAGAGAACGCCGTGCGCCTGCTGGGCCTCGCGGGGTAATGCGATGGCAGCTGCTGCGCAAGCGACACAACGCCTGCCGCGCGTTCTGGGACCGCTGCAAGGCTTCGGCATCGTCGTCGGCGGAGTGGTGGGCGCCTCCATCTTCATCGTGCCGTCTCTCGTTGCGCAGAAGGTTCCGTTTCTCGCAGGCATCTTCCTCGTCTGGATCCTCGGCGCATTGGTCAGTATCGCCGGCGTGCTGACGCTGGCGGAACTGGCGGCGATGCTGCCGCGCGCCGGCGGCGGCTATGCCTACATTCACGAGGCGCTGGGGCCGCTGGCCGCATTCCTTTTCAGTTGGACCGACGCCCTGCTGATTCGCGCCGGTGCGGCAGCCGCCATCAGTTTCAGCTTCGGCATCTTCTTTTCGAAAGTGGTGCCCGGACCCGCGTGGATGCCTGCGCCGGTTTATCAGGGCGCGCTGGCGGCTACGGTGATCGTGCTGCTGGCGTGCCTGAATGCCGTGGGCACGCGTCTGGGAGCCAATGTCCAACTCGCCGGAACCGTCTTGAAAATGGTCGCGCTCGGCTCGGTTGTCATTCTCCCTGTGTTGCTCTGGCGCGGCGCGCCTGGCCTGTCGTCAGTGCGCTTCTGGCCCGCCGAGTTCAACGGCGCGGTCTTCTCCGGCATGCTCGCGGCCTGCGTCCCCATCTTGTGGACTTACGCTGGATGGGAACAGTTGGGACACCTCTCCGAAGAGATGCATCAGCCGGGACGCAACCTGCCGCGAGTGCTCACGCTTGGTATGCTCACCGTGGCGGCGCTCTACCTCGCCGTGATCTTCGGAATCCACCTCGTGCTTACGCAGCAACAAGTGACCTCCAGCGAAGCCGTGGGCGCTGACTTCTTCCGCGCGCTGCTTGGGCCCGTGGGTTCACTACTGGTGTCCATCGTCGTCATGATCTCGGCTGTCATCGTCGCCAACGGCGCGGTACTCGCCGGCCCGCGCTCCTGTTTTGCCCTTGCCCGCGACGGCATGTGCCCCGCTTGGTTTGGCCGCGTCCATCCGCGTTTTGAAACGCCCGCGAATGCGATCTTCGCTCTCGCCCTATGGTCCGTTCTTCTCATCGCCGCTGCCGCCACGTTCCTTTTGAAGCAGAAGTCTCTATTTGAGGCTCTCATCACATACGTGATGTTCGGCGAGATGTTGTTCCTGGCGCTGGTCATGATCAGCGCTTTTGTCCTGCGCCGCAAACGCCCCGAATGGCCAAGGCCGTATCGTACTTGGGGCTACCCGTTCACGCCCGCCGCCAGCCTGCTGGCCACCGTCGTTCTGATGGCAGGAATGGCGCGTACCAGTCCCGTGGAGGTGCTCACTGGCGCCTTCATCATGGCGGCCGGCCTTCCCGTGTGGTGGGTTTACACAAAGCGATTACGATAGAAGCTATGGACCCTCTGCTCGCCTGGCGCGAAGAATTTCCGATTCTGGGCCACACCACGTACATGATCAGCCACTCGCTGGGGGCGATGCCGCGGCGCGTTGAGGAACATCTCCGATCATTCACCAATACGTGGGCTACGCGCGGGATTCGTGCCTGGGAAGAGGGTTGGTGGGACACGCCGGTGACGGTGGGCAACCTTGTTGGAACCATCATCGGAGCGGGCGAAGGCGAAGTGGTGATGCAGCAGAACGTCAGCATCTGCCAGTGGGTGGTGACGTCCTGTTTCGACTGGTCCGGACCGCGCAACAAGCTGGTGACTGACGGCCTGAATTTCCCGTCGAACGATTATATCTATCACGGTCTGGAGCGGCAGGGCGCCCGTGTGGTCAATGCGCCCTCGTCCGATGGCATGACGCTGCCGGTGGGGACCGTGCTCGATCTGATCGATGAGCAGACGGCGCTGGTCTCGGTCTCGCACGTCGCGTTTCGCAGTTCCTACTTGCAGGACTTGGGGGCGATCACAGAGAAAGCGCACTCCGTGGGCGCGATGATCGTGGCCGATCTGTATCAATCGGCCGGCACCGTACCCGTGGATGTCCGCGCACTCAATGTCGACTTTGCCACTGGTGGTTCGGTGAAATGGCTCTGCGGTGGACCGGGGGCCGGTTACCTCTACGTGCGCCGCGATCTTTGGGACACCTTGCGTCCCGGCGCCACCGGCTGGATGGCCCATGAAGAGCCCTTCGCATTTGAGGCCGGTCCGGTGCGCTACGCGCGCGATGCGTTTCGGTTTCTCAATGGCACACCCAACGTACCCGCAATGTACTCCGCACAGGGGGGATACGAGATCATTAATGAAATTGGCGTGCCGGCGATTCGCGAGAAATCCGTACGGCAGACACAGCGTCTGATTGCGCTCGCTGACGACGCCGGTTTGAAAGTAAACACGCCTCGCGATCCCGCCCGGCGCGGCGGTGTAGTCATCCTCGACGTCCCTAACGGCAAGGACGTGACGCGGGAACTGGCGCGGCGCGAAATTCTCGTCGACTATCGCCCCGGCGCCGGCATCCGCGTGGCGCCACACTTCTACACGACCGACGACGAAGTGGAGCATACGGTGAATGAGATCGCCTCCATCGTGCGTGCTCCGGTCACCTTATAACGACAGCGACAGCGCGCGGCTCAGCACCACGCCCCACGCCGTTGAACGCGGATCGATCAGATCGAAATGGTCGCAATCGTCCACCTCGATCAATTCGACGCCGCCTGGATCTTTTGCCCGGGCCTTGGCATAGTCACGGCTCAACTCTGGCGGCACGTTGGCGTCCTGCCGCCCGTGAACTAGAACTCGTGGCACAGTCGCCCCATGCAGCATAGCGCAGGCTTCGGTAAGGTGTTCAATGGATCCACCAAGGAACTCCTTCACCGCGTCATTACTTAGGTGGAGGTCCGCCGCCTTCTGCAAGTTCGCTACCGGAGCGAGCGCGACTACGCCCTTTAGCGACGGTTCCTCCGCCGCTGCCCGCAGCGCCAGATGCCCGCCTGCCGAATGACCGAGCACCACCGTCCGCTTCGCCCCAGTCTCATGGCGTGCCAACCGCAAAGCGGTGAGGATGTCGTCATACGATCCAGGCCATCCTCCGCCAGGGTCGCCCACGCGGCGATACTCGACATTGGCCGTAACAACCCCGGCCGCCGTCAGTGCCGCGCAGAGGTGTCCCGCGTGGAGCAGGTCATATCGTGCGCGCCAGAATTCGCCGTGAATCATCACCGCCAACGCGGGCGCCTGTTTGTTTGCCGGAAAGCGAAAGTCGATGAACTGCGCCGGTTCCTTCCCATAGGCCAATCGTCTGGCGGCGGGCGGCGGGGGCAGGGTTAGGATGTCAGTGGACATGGGCGAGTCTCCGCACAATTCTACGCCTTCGATTGGGGCGGGCTGTGATACCCTCCTTGTGTTCTAGATCGGTGGCGGAGACAGGGGAGCGATGGCGAACAAGACTTGCTTTGTGGTGATGGGATTCGGGACGAAAACCGACTACACCAAGCCGAAAACGTTTAATCTCGATAAGACGTACCGCACAATCATCAAGCCGGCGGCCGTTCTGGCGGGATTGGACTGTATTCGTGCCGATGAGATACAGCACTCGGGCAATATCAATGTGCCGATGTACCAGTGGCTCTTAAACGCCGACGTGGTTGTGGCCGACGTATCCACTTACAACTGCAATGCCTTCTACGAACTTGGCGTACGGCACGCACTGCGGCCGCACGCCACCATCATCATCAGCGAAGACGGGCTCACTTTCCCGTTCGATATCGGCCAGATCGCGGTGCGGAAATATCATCATCTCGGTGAGGGCATCGACTTCGAGGAGGTACAGGCCAAACAGGAGGAACTGTCGACGCTGATGAAGGACATCGTCGATCAGCAGAACGTCGATAGTCCGGTTTATACGTTTATCCCTGGCTTGAATCCGCCGGGGGAGGGGAAGGCGGCCGCGCCTGTCGCCGTGGCGTCGCTAACAGCCGCTCCGCCCGATACCCGTACCGTAAGCATCCTCACGGAGCAGGCCGAGAAGGCCCTGGACAACAAGAAGTTCCTCGTGGCAAAGGAGCTGTTTCAGGAGTTGCGCGAGTTGATACCGCAGGAGCCGCACTTCGTGCAGCGTCTGGCGCTGGCGACTTATAAATCGAAGATGCCCACTGAAAAGGAGGCTCTCGATGAGGCGCGCGTCCTTCTGGAAACTCTGAAACCGGAGGACTCTACCGATCCCGAAACGCTTGGGCTGCTGCAATCCGTTCATAAGCGCCTGTGGAGCATGGAACACGACCACGCCGATTTGGAAAGGGCGATCTGGGCGAGTGAGAAGGGCTTCGTCCTCAGGAACGATTACTACAACGGCATCAACCTCGCGTTCCTCTACAACGTGCGGTCGGCCGAGTCCACAGGGGCCGAAGCTATTGCCGATTTCGTAAACGCCCAACGCGTACGACGCCGTGTGATGGCGATCTGTGAGGTGCTGGTGCAAGAGATGGCAACCGATGCCGGAAAAACGCGGTACGACACGGAGGCTCGCTTCTGGGTGATGGCCACCCTGGCGCAGGCCTACGTTGGTCTGGGTGACGAGGTAAAGGCGCAAGCGCACCTCAATAACGCCCTGGAATTGAAGCCGCCGGGATGGATGGTGGAGAGCACAGAGGAACAGTTGAAGATACTGCGTAGCTTGCTTGAGAAGTCACCCCTGGTTGGATTGTGAAGGTCCGCGGCGGCGAAGTGCTTCTTAGCGCAACAGATGTCGCTAATCATCTGTCTTGCGTGCACTTGACCGCGTTAAGCCTGCAGGTGGCACGCGGGGAAATAGAGGCCCCAGCGTGGGAAGATCCGCATCTGGCGGTGCTGCAGCTACGAGGAATGGAGCACGAGCGCGCCTATTTGTCTTCCCTCCGCGAGCGCGGGCTGGCCGTTCTGGATCTTACTAACCAGCCGCCTCAAGACACACTCAATGCGATGCGACAGGGCGTGCCGGCGATCTACCAGGGCACGCTAGGCGCGGGACAATGGGGCGGCCGAACTGACGTTCTTCTCCGTGTGGAACGGCCGAGCGGATTCGGCGCGTGGTCGTACGAGGTCGTCGATTGCAAGCTGGCCAGCGAGACGAAGGCCGAGACCGCGATGCAGCTCTGCCTGTACAGCGAACTGCTCGAAGGGTTGCAGGGTGTGCAGCCGGAGTTCTTCCACGTCATTCGGCCGAATGTCGATTTTCAGCCCGAATCCTATCGAACGGCGGCCTACGCCGCGTACTTCCGCCAAGTAAAGCAATCACTGCAACAGGCGGTTGCGGCCGATACTCGCGACACCTATCCAGAACCGGTGGAGCACTGCGAAATGTGCCGCTGGTGGAAGCGCTGCGATACCCAGCGCCGTCGCGACGATCATCTTTCGTTCGTCGCCGGCGTGTCGCGGCTGCAGCGGAAGGAACTGACAAAACACGAAGTGGGGACGCTGCGCCAGTTGGCTGCTCTGCCGCTGCCGGTTCCTTTTGCTCCTGACCGTGGATCGCGTGAAGGCTATGTGCGCATTCGGGAGCAAGCCCGTGTGCAGTTTGAAGCGCGCGAAGAGAGCCGCATGAAGTTTGAGCGGCTGGACCTGGAAGCGGGCAAGGGCTTGTACCGGCTACCTGCGCCGTCTGCCGGTGATATCTTCCTCGATTTCGAAGGCGATCCTTTTGTGGATGGCGGCGGCCTGGAGTATCTTACTGGCATCCAGACAGCCGAGGGCTACCAAGGGCGATGGGCAGTGGACCGCGAGCAGGAGCGCAGCGCGTTTGAGTGGCTGATCGATCTAGCCATGGAGCGCTGGCTGCGCTATCCCGACCTGCACATCTACCACTTCGGCGCCTATGAGCCGGGCGCGGTGAAGCGGCTGATGCTTCGTTACGCCACGCGCGAGGAAGAAGTGGATCGTCTTCTGCGCGGCGAGAAGTTCGTCGATCTCCACGCCATCGTCAAGCAGAGTGTGCGCGCCAGTGTGGAGCAATACTCGCTGAAGGACGTAGAACGGCTCTTCGGATTTGAGCGGCAGGTCCCGCTTGCCGATGCCAGCCAAGCGCGGCACTTCGTCGAACACCAGTTGGAATTGGGTTCGCCGCAGGCATTGGGCGAGCGGGTGAAGGCGATCGTGGAACGGTACAACGACGATGATTGCCGCTCCACGGAAGGGTTGCGCGCGTGGCTGGAAGAGGTCCGCAGCAGCCTGGATATTCCCCGGCCGGTCCCTAAGGACACGGCCCCCAGTGAGGAAGTGAGCGAGGCGCAGCGGAAAGTGGCGGAAGTGTTCGCCGCGTTGACGCACGATCTGCCGGCAGAGCCCTCCGAACGCAACGCGGAGCAGGCGGCGCGATGGTTGCTGGCGCACGCGCTGGACTGGCACCGGCGCGAGGACAAAGTGAAGGGGTGGGAATTCTTCCGCCTGAAAGGCCTTGTAGAGGAAGATCTGTACGAAGAGAAGCAAGGTCTGGCGGGCCTCTCCTACCTACAGCGGCTTCCAAAATCGAAGCCCCGCGAGCGGAGTCCGATTGACCGCTATAGCTATCCTCCGCAAGAGTGCTCGATTCGGGCGGAGGACCCCCTCTACACCCTTGATGGAGAACGTTTCGGCGAGGTTCATGCCATCGACACGGACGCGCGTACCATCGACGTGAAGAAGCCTGTGAGGTTGGACAGCACCCACCCTCCAGCCTGCTTCGCCCACCGGCACGTGGATAGTAAGGAACTGTCCAACGCCGTCCTCAGGCTGGCACAGTGGATCGTCGCGAACGGCATGGATGCCGAGGGAGAGTACCGCGCGGCGCGCGATCTGTTGCTGCGGAAGGCGCCGCGAGCGGAGGGCGGTGTGCTGCCCATCCAAGGACCACCCGGCTCGGGAAAGACCTACCGGGGTGCGCGCATGATCGCCGACTGGATCGGGCAGGAGAAGAGCGTTGGCGTCACTGCGGTAGGTCACAAAGTGATCGACAAGTTGCTGTGTGAGGTTTTGGATGCCACCGCAAGCGCCGCTCGCTGCGGGCACAAGGGAGAGGATGACGGTGGCGCTATACGGATGGCGGCCAGCAATGAGGAGGCACTGGAGCTGCTGCAATCGGGCAAAGTCGACGTGATGGGTGGCACCGCGTGGATGTGGGCCCGCCCGGACTTTGCCGCCAAGTTAGATGTCCTGGTTGTGGATGAAGCCGGCCAGATGTCATTAGCCAATGTGTTGGCGTGTGCGGGGGCCGCCCGAAGCCTCGTCTTGCTCGGCGATCCTCAGCAGTTAGAGCAGCCTCAGCAGGGGAGCCATCCCGAGGGTTCCGACATCTCCGCGTTGGCCCACCTTCTGGGTGGCGCCAAGACGATCAGCGTGGAGCAAGGACTATTCCTCGGCCAGACGTGGCGCCTCCATCCGGATCTCTGTGCCTACACGTCGGAGATGTTCTACGAGGGTCGCCTCACTTCGGTGGACGGACTGCACCGGCAGCGCATTGATGCCGGCGACTTCTTGAGCGGGGCGGGCTTGTGGTGGGCTCCTGTCGCGCATGAAGGCAACCAGAGCCACTCCGATGAGGAGATCGAAGTGGTTGCCTGGATGTTAGAGCAGCTCACGCAGACGGGTGCCACATGGGTCAACAGAACGGGCGAGCGTAAACCTTTGACACAAGACGATGTATTGATAGTCGCCCCGTACAACGACCAGGTGAGCAGGTTGAAAGATCGCCTGCCAGGCGCAAAGGTCGGGACGGTGGATAAGTTTCAGGGACAAGAGGCGGCGGTCGTTCTTTACTCGATGACCTCGTCGAGTCCCGAAGATGCCCCGCGCGGCATGGAGTTCTTATACAACCTGAACCGCTTCAACGTCGCGACGTCCCGCGCGCGCTGTGCCTGCATTGTCATCGGTAGTCCGAAGCTGTTCGCGCCGGGATGCCGGACGCCGCGGCAGATTGAACTGGCCAATGCCCTCTGCCGGTACGCCGAGCTAAGTGGACGTTTGCGAGTTGTGGAGCGCGTCGCCGGCGTCTGACGTACACTTCCAGAATGACCGTCCGCCAGACTGCTTTGCTGTGCCTGCCGTCGCTCCTCCTGTTCTGCGCACAGGCGCAGGAGCCGCCGGCCAATGTAGTAGCGGGTGATCGGCCCATATTCGCCATCCAAACCAGGCTGGGGCCATTCTCGCCGGCCGACCGCGCGGCCGCCGCCAGTAAGAAGCTGGCGCGTTTGATTGAGGACGTTTCAACCTCTCCCGACGCTCTCATGCTGGCGGAGCAGGACGACACTACCGACATAGTCTCCAACGACATTGTGATCGCTACGGTTACGGAAGCAGACGCCAAGGCGGCCGGGGTCAAGCGATCCATGCTTGCCGCGGAGCGCCTCAGCCAAATCAAAAGTAGTGTGTCGAAAGTGCGCGCCGAATACTCTTACAAAAGCGTGCTGCTGGGTTCGCTATACGCCCTCCTCACCACCCTCACGCTGGTGCTATTGCTAGTGCTGCTGCGCCGCCTGTCGCCCAGTTTGTATGCCGCCATCGAACGGTGGCGCGGAACCATCGTCGGGACACTAAAGCCTCAATCGCTGGAGCAGGTCTCCGCGGGGCGCATCACGGCGGCACTCATCCAACTGGCGCGAATATGCCGGCTGGCCGTCACTCTCGTCCTGCTCTATTTCTACATCCCCCTTGTCTTCAGCTTCTTTCCCTGGACGAGGAGCTTCGGCTACACCCTGCTCTCGTATGTACTCAACCCCATCGCCTCCGGCTGGGCCGCCTTTCTGGCCTACCTGCCCAGCCTCCTCGTGATCGGTGTCATCGTCTGTTTTTCCTACCTGGCGATGCGAGTGGCGCGATTCGTCTTCCGCGAATTGGAGCGAGGGACCATCCAATGGCCCGGATTTTATCCCGAGTGGGCCATGCCGTCTTACAAGATCGTTCAAATCCTGATTGTCGCCTTTGCCACCATCGTTATCTTCCCTTACTTGCCTGGCTCCGATTCTCCCGCTTTCCGCGGCGTGTCTATCTTCCTGGGTGTCTTGTTTTCGCTCGGCTCCACATCGGCTGTATCGAACGTGATAGGCGGGTTGATTCTCACTTACACACGAGCCTTCCGCATCGGAGACCGCGTCCAGATTGCCGACACCGTGGGTGACATCGTTGCCAAGACCCTGCTGGCGACGCACGTTCGAACCATCAAGAACGTACACATCACGATCCCCAACTCACTGGTGGCCGGGAGTCACGTCGTCAACTTCAGCACGTCGGCACAGGGCGAAGGGTTGATCCTCCATACCAGCGTGACCATCGGCTATGATGCTCCGTGGCGGCAGGTCCATTCGTTGCTGATTGAGGCAGCAATAAGGACACGCGGCGTATCGAAGGATCCGCCGCCGTTCGTCTTCCAAACCGCTCTCAACGACTTTTACGTTGCCTACGAAATCAACGCGTATACGGTAGAGCCCGGCCGCATGGCCATCATCTACAGCGACCTGCACCAGAACATTCAGGACGCCTTCAATGAAGCCGGCGTCGAGATCATGTCGCCCCACTACAACGCGATTCGCGACGGCAACACGACAGCCATTCCTGGCTCCTACAAGAACGGCCAGAAACAACAAAAGCCGAACTGGCGGTAGTGCTCACCAGTTCGGCTGCAAGTCCGGGCTAACGGCTGACTAACCGCCGTTCGAACAAGTCGTCAGGCTGAATGGATTGCCTTGAAAGCTGAGCCACCCGTGGACCGAGGTGCTGGCAGGCGCTCCGAAGTAGGGCAGGTACACAAGATCCTGAAGATTGTAGGTGAATCCGTTCACGGTATACGGGAAGCCGCCGTAGTTTGTGAAGCCTTCCTCCGGATCGCCGTTCTCCAGGATTCCGCACGCCACGTTGTTATTGATCAGAGGATCGTCGGCCCATTCGCCGATCTCATGCGACATGGCGGAAACATCCTGGGCGAAGTCGCCGGGTTGCGTGATGTAGCTGGCGTGCATGTAGGTGACGGTACCGTTCGTGTTTGTAAATGCGCTATGGTAGCCGCCGATGCAGCACCCCCCCGAAGTGAGGTACGTGTTGGTGGTTAGGAAGATCGGCAGCACGTTGGCCGGAAGGTTCATCGACGTGATCATGCTTTGCACCCGCGCATCGAACCAGTTGATATCCACTTCGGCAACGGTGAGCGAGCTGAATGGCTTTCCCGTTTTACCCTTCGAGGCAGGCGGGCTGAATGTCTTCTCAGCCATCACTTTCGGTCCTCCAAGTGTGAGATGCCACTTTGAATTGGCGGGCAGCGAGCCCCAGAAGTTGCCGCGCTGGTAGGCATCAATATACTGAGTGGTGCCGAGGTTCGTGCCGCCCTGGATGTAGCTGGTGGTTGCATCGAAGAGAGGGGAAGCCACAGTGTTCGTGACCACAGTCTTGCCGTTGGGAAGAACGGTAGCCGGGTCGAATGTTGTGGTTGTGGTGCCCTTGGTGATGACGATCTTGATCGGGATGATGACCGCGGTGATTCTGGTTGCCGTGTTAGTGGAAGGCGCAGTGCCAACCATCGTGTAGCTATAGGTAGTGCCCTGATAAACGAACGAGCCGTTCCAAGTAGGCAATGCGGTCAAAGCCGCAGCCGCGTTCGGTGTCGCCACAACGGTTCTCGGCAAAACGGCGTACCTCGGCTTGGCTGCTCCGGCCAACTCATCCTCCTGTGCAAGAGCAGCAGTACAGTTGATCAGCGCAAGCGCGCCAATCAGTGGAAACAAAATTTTCATTTTTTGAATTCTTTCTCTACCGGGCGCAAGTCCAGCTCACTGCTGAGCTTTGCTAACGCTCTTTGGACCCTGATGCTCTCACTATACCGTTTGAAGGACGGCCTATAGCCCCAATTGAGGCGATTTGGGCAATCCCCGTTGCCTGTAATGTACCGGTACCTACGGTATAGCTTTGCCGCGGTGCTTCCCTGGAGAGACGCTAGTGGGCGTTACCCTTGTTGAGATGGGAATTGTCTACCTCATTCGCCACGGCCAGAGCACCTTCAACGCCGCTGGGAGATTTCAGGGCTGTTGCGATGAACCCGAGCTCACTGAAGAGGGAAGGCGCACGGCCGATGCCGCCGGTATTTACCTGCGCGAAGCGGGCTTGCAGGCAGTGGTTGCCAGTCCTTTGCGGAGAGCCGCCCAGACCGCGCATCGAATCCATGATCAGGTCCGGAGAGGCGATTCGCGGGACGTCTCTTTCGACACCGAATGGGATCTGCGTGAGATCGACCTGCCGCTATGGGAACGCAAGACAGTGGCATCGATCGTCAGCGAATACGGCGGCGACTATCAAATTTGGAGAGACCACCCGCACCACTTTCAGATGAAGGAACGGCGGCCCGTGGTCGATCTGTACCAGCGTGCGGAAGGCCTATGGGCGCGGCTTCTGAACCGCTTTGGCGGCCGGACTATCCTGCTGGCGACCCACGGCGGCGCCGGCCGCGCGCTGATCGGAACCGCGATAGGGATTCCACCGTCCAGCTACCATCGCCTGCAGCAGTCGAATGGCGGCATCAGCACACTGGAATTCCCGGGAAACGATTTCACACAGGCGCGGCTGACGGCGGTGAATGTCACAGACTATGAAGGAGAGCCACTGTCTGAGACCAAGGACTCGAAATCGGGACCGCGAGTCTTGCTGGTTCCACCCGGTGATCCAAACTCCGTCCAACATCGATGCGCTGCCATGATCCTGAACCAGACGCGCCTGGACGCCGTCTTTGCGTCCACCGGTGTTTGTCGCGACAGCGTTGCGGAATTGCTCCGTGGCGGTATTCACTCCGATGCGACTGTGGAAGTCGCGGAAACCCTGCCCGCGCGCGATGGATCGCCCGCGACGATTCTCTGGATGGTAGACCCCGCACGCCTGCAATCAATGCTCGCGAACGTTCTGGGTCTCGACGAGGAAGGCGGAACCCGTTTCTGTCCCATCCCCTTGACGTTCACCGTTCTGCATTACAACGGTGCAGGGAAATTCCCCGTCGTTCAGGGGATGAACCTGTACGACGCCACGCGATTCGACACTACCCCCGGCGGAGCCAGCTCCATCCGCAGCGCGTAGACCTTCTCCGTGCCGCGAATCGGTGGGAAGGCGATGCGTGTTGACCGCATCGGCTGATTATCCCCGGTTGTGTCGAATTGTGTCGAACTGTGTCGACTGGACTGGGGCCGCAAAGGCGCTTTCGGTGTCGAGTTCTGTCGAGAAGCGTCGAGTTGTATTGGTTGCCGTTGCGGCGGCGTGGCTATGGGCGTCAAATTCCGGCGTGTCGAGGACGTCGGGGCGGCAATGGATGGTGGCGCCGAGGCTTTCCATATGGGGCAACCTCCACGCGTCTTCGCCGTGCTGGTCCACTGGGCGGTTGAGAACAGCCGTTGCGGCGCGCGGGAGGGCGAGAGCATCGAGTTCGCGCATCTGGTCAAGCAGGCGCCGGTTGCGTTCGCCGAAGATTTCCTTGATGGCGCATTGGAAGTGTGTGTCATTTTCGTACCAGTTATAGATTGTGGAGTGGTGGACGGCGGCGGCAGTGACAGTGCCGCCGTGGGCGAGGGTGATAGCGGCCCGCGCCTGGGCGGGGGATAGCGCCCCTAAAGAGGTGTGTTCCGGTACTGTGTCTGTGGCGAGAACGTTGGACATGGTAGTTCGCTCCTGGTAGGATGATCCACCAGAAGGTCGGATTACCGGATATGATTATCGGTAACTGATTGAGAAGGCTCGATAAATATTGTGAGTTTCGCGGTGATCGCCCCACACAACCAGCGACTGGCCGCGGCGCATGAACTTTAATTGCCTGGGCCAGAGAGGCCACGGTGCACGGTTCACGCGGCAAAGGGTTGGATCTGATGGGCCGTTCGATTTCGGCTATCTCTACACTGCAGGGGCCGGAGTGAGGACGACAACGTATCCTTCAAAAAGAACTGTGTCGACGGATTACGACGACGCCGGCCGCATCAAGAAGGTCTACGCGGGGGTTGCGAATGGCTCCGGAGGCACGTATGCTTCCTCCGTGACGTATGCCGCGCCGGGCGGGCTTGCGTCTGCGGCGGTGGGACCCTTTACGGAGACTCGTACTTATGACGCACTGTTGCGGTTGAGCAGTATTGGGGTGACCGGTGCGACACCGTGGTCGTGGGCTGGCACCTATTGGAGCGGGGGAAATCTGAAGACGCAGACCGTGAACGATGGGGTGCAAACGCGGGTGCAATCGTTCAACTATGACAAGGTGAACCGATTGTCGGTGGCCAGCGAGGATGCGTCGTGGACTCAGAACTACCTCTACGACGCCTATGGGAACCGAGCTGTGAATTCGGTGTATGTGCCGTATCCGGTGGTGACACCGCAAGCGTCGGACGCGGCGGGATTGTCGGCGCAGTATGCTGGAAACCAGTGGAAGCCAGGCGGGGTGAGCTATGACGGGTCAGGGAACCAAACGGCGAATGGATTGGGAAGCTATGCGTTTGATGCGGAGAACCGGATGGCGACTGCGACGATACCGGGATTGGGTACGGAGAGCTACACTTACGATGGTGAGGGAAGACGCGTGAAACGAAGTGGGCCGCTGGGCACGACGATCTATGCGTACGACCTTGGGGGCAAGGTGGCGGCGGAGTACCAGACGCCGGCTGGAACGGTAGTGATGACGGCGTACCGGTTTGAGGATCATTTGGGGACGACGCGGATGGTGAGCGACGGAACGGCAACCGGTTATTTGAAGCGCTTTGACTACTTGCCGTTTGGGGAAGAGATTGCGGCTGGGGTAAATGGGCGGGGGGCAAAGTATTCGAGCTTATCGTATCCGACGGTGAGCCAGGATGGGGTACCGCTGAAGTTTACCGGCAAAGAACGGGATTCGGAGACGGGTCTCGATTACTTCGGCGCTCGGTATTACAGCGGGGCACAGGGCAGGTTCACGTCAACTGACCCTCTGAACGCTCCAAACCTCCAGCGCCTGCATCCAGAGCAGTTTACTCGGTTCATTGGCAATCCTCAAAACTGGAATGGCTACGCCTACGCACACAACAACCCGTTAGCGAAGATCGATCCTGACGGCTACCTCACAATCGTAGTGCCCGGTACCTGGAACGACCAGGAGCAGTGGAGACAGTCGAAATTCGTCCAGAGCGTTTCCAAGACCTTCGGAGAACAAGCAGTGGTGCTCAACAACCCGAACATGGCCAACACGCCTCAAGGGCGGGCTGCCGCCGCCAATGCGATCAAAGCGTTGGTTGCCAACCACAAGTTCGGCGAGGGCGAAAAGCTCAATATTGTGGCTCACAGCCATGGAGGGAATGCGGTCTTTGCTGCGACCCAAAGCGGTTTGGCGCACAAAATCGATAACCTCGTGACACTCGGTACCCCGGTTCGTTCAGACTACGCTCCAAACACAAGCCTAATCGGGAACCATATCAACGCGTTCTCGAACTTCGACTCGGTACAAACGCACGGTGGGTTTTCAGAAAGCATGGGGACTTGGGGTGTCAGCCATTCTGAGGTGGGGCTGGCGGGCCGTACCGTCGGTACAGCAACGAACGTCGAGGCCGGGCTATCGGATCTCGGTGGGCTCGGAGTGAGGAACCACTCCGCCTTGTGGCAAAACACCGACGTTTGGGTGAAGCAAGTAGAACCACTGCTGAAGAAATGAGCCTTGAAATGAGGATCTTGACGCCCATTCTCTGCTTCGCGGCCGCTATGGCGGGACTGCTCTGGCAGTACCCTTGGTCCGTCGAATACGGGATGTTCCACTTCAGCAGCCTCGAAACCCTATGGGCCTATGCATTGACTGCTACGGTTATGACGTTGATCGCCTCCTGTGTGCGCGTGCTGGTCCGCAGAATCGTACCCGAGTCGCGCCGTTTGGCTTCCGTCACGTTAGGTGCCGTTGTCACGTTCGTTGGCCTTTTGCTCTTGGCGTTCACCTTTGGCCCTCTAGGAGCAAATCTTCCGGGCACACGGGTTCGCGGCATCTTTTTCGCCGAGTGGTCATTTGTTCTGTTCATCCTGCTCTCGATTCCGTTTGCAGTCGTGGCGATGTTGCTCTTGAACCTACCCCGGCGACCAAGAGAACGAATGGAAGCCAATCCCAGTGCTTGAAGTGGAGTTCACCGGCAAAGAACGGGATGCCGAGACTGGCCTCGATTACTTTGGCGCGAGGTACTTCTCGGGCGCGCAGGGGAGGTTTACGACACCCGATCCGATTCATTTCCA
>JBDTMC010000157.1:0-15150 GCA_039934475.1 Bryobacteraceae bacterium
AGCTCGAATTCACCGTCTCCTTTGCCCTTTTGGCCCCAGTGGCGGACGTATTCGCCGTCTTTGGTGTACTGGACGACACGCGCATTGATGTAGCCATCGGTGACGTAGAATCCGCCGTCGGGCCGGAAGGCGACGCTGGTGGGTTCGTTGAAGGAGTATTTGCTGTCGTTGTCGCCAGAATGCTTGCCGGCCTGAGTAATCACCATTAGCAGTTTGCCAGCGGGTGTGAACTTCATGACGGCGTGCCCCTTAACATCGATCAGCCAAACGTTGCTCTCCTTGTCGACGCGCAGACCGTGGGCACTGATGATGGGGACTTCGCTCCAGGCCTGCAGCATGCGGCCATCCGGGGAGAATTGCATAACCGGGTGGGGACCACGGTTGAAGACCCAAATGGAGCCGTCAGGCGCAACGTCTACGCCGGAAGTTTCGCCGAAGTTCCAGCCGGCTGGCAATTTCGGCCAATCGGGAACGGCCTGGTAGGGGAGCAGGGGGGCGGTGTCGATGTCGGCGGCCAGACTGCAGAAGACGAAAAGAGCGCCCAGGACCAGCTTTTTCATGTTGCAGACTGTATCACAGGAGAGGAGGAACTAAGACATTTTCCGATCATACGTATGTAGATTTTTGGAGGTTCCTCCGATAAGAGATCGAATGACGCAGCCCGACAGCCTCAATTCGGTGGTACCAGCGGCGGCGCCAATCGAACAGTTGACTCACATTTTGGACTGTTTCTCAGCGGGCCCGATGCGAGCGCGCGAGAATATCGACCGGCTGGTGGAAGCGGATAAGTCTGCCTTTCTGGATGCCGCTACGCCCCTGATTCTGTTGGCGAAGACGGACCAAGGCTATCGATATCTGCTGGCGCAGATGCTGGCAAAAGGATTCTTTGTTGAAATTGTCTGCAACACGGCGCGGATGGATTCTGTTGCCGGTGTGACATTCCTGCGCGCTGCGGTTAAGATGGACCCGCAGTTCGACGTGAAGTTGACCCGATGGTTGCTGGACGAGGGTAACAGGCAATGGCTGACGAGTATGGGCTCGCAGTCAGAGACGCTTCTGGATGTACTTGCTGAGGCTTCTCCGGGCAACCGGCTGCTGCCTTTGGTAATTCAGTTCCTGCGAAGCAAGGGTGAGCACGTGAGTTCGAAGGCGGCATTGCTGGTGGCGCAGCGGAGCCAGCAGGTGGAACTGGCGTTGGCCGACCCGGATCCACGTGTCCGCGCGAATGCCGT
This sequence comes from Bryobacteraceae bacterium, assembly GCA_039934475.1. GTDB lineage: Bacteria > Acidobacteriota > Terriglobia > Bryobacterales > Bryobacteraceae > JBDTMC01. The sequence goes on from JBDTMC010000157.1 coordinate 1,233, forward strand.
GGAAGCATTGTGGGGTTTGGATACGCAGAAGGCGCGCCGGACTTTATACAACGCGATTGACGACAGCAACAACCGGGTGGTGGGGAACGCGCTACTGGGACTGCTGAAGCTTAAGGAGAGGTCGGCGACCATACGGTTGTCGGCAATGGCACGGCATCAGGATCCCTTGTTCCGCGCTTCAGCAGCCTGGGTGATGGGCCAAACGCGGGATCGCCGCTACGTGCAATTCCTGGAAGACATCCAGGGGAAGGACGTGGAAACGGTTGGCGCCGTGGCGGTCAAGGCGCTGGACGTCATCAGAGGTCCGAAAGGCCAGGCTCCCCCGCCGACGGAAATCACGATGCGGATTCTGCGGCTGTGCGGGGACACGGGCGGCAAGTGGCGAATTGCGTTGCACACGGTACTTCCCGATGCGGCGGCGAAATCTCAGCTGACAGGGAGGGTGGTCCTGGACGGCGAAGAAGTCACGGCTGTGCAGGTGCGGCGGATTCGCGCAGGGTCACTGGCGGTAGGGGTCCTATTGCCTGCGGTATGGATTGATGAGGTTCACCCCGCGGCTCGAGCGTTGGTGAATAACCGGAGGGCGATGGATCGGATGGCGATCGCACGGTATTCCACGACGTCAATGGCAGAAGGCGGCACGTCCGCCGGGGGATACTCACCCATTCGCGGCCTGTCGCTGGCGCATGATTCGAACCGGCCCAAAGCGCGCGTTGTCTATAGTTTGGAACCGCCATTCCCGCCGCGCCTGATGAAAGAACCGCCGGGTATCCCGAATCTGTTTGACTCCCTCGGAGCACTGATTGAGGCTCCGGCGGGTCTTGCCAGTCACGCCGGGGTTATTCTGGTAGCCCCTCCGAGCCCCGCCTTCGAGCAGGAGGCGAGCCAGGAGTCCCTACTGGAGTTGTTTTCAAAGGCTGATTCGCATGGCGGTTCGATTCATGCTATTACAACGGCCGACTTCCCCGAGAGCAGCCTGAAACTACTGCACTCCCTATGCCGCGGCACGGGAGGGATGGTCCTCCGGGGGGGGCGCGATCTATCAATGACCAACCTGATGGACGCTCTCTACCGGCACCTGACCGACGGCGTTGAATTGACCTTCCGAGGCAAGCCGGACGCCAAATCGATCACAATTTCACTGATGGGTGAGGAGTTCCAGGGACACGTGGCTTGCGATCTGCCGGTGGCGCCGGAGCCGAACCGGTGGGGCGAGACCATCCGCTACTGGTAAAACGGCATTAGCGCATATAGAACAAGCTGAGACGCGGGAGTTGGGACCGTTCGAGCAGGCGGCGATCGAGAAACTGTTTTTCCAGCATGGAGAGTTGCGGCGCGCTCATCTTTCCGCGATAGGGTTTGAGTTGCAGATCGAGTTCGCGGCGTGCCTGGAAAAGTTCTTCCTCGGTTTGGACGGCGCGCGCGGTGGCGATCATCTTCTCTTCGAGCCCAGTGAGGCGCTGCTCCAGTTGCTCCAAATCCCGGTAGTGTTCGGGGGCCTCCTGAGCGAGCCGGGTGAGGGCAGCGGCGATATCTTCGAGTCCAGGTTTTGCGGAGAGTGCGGTGGCGTTGCGTGTGAGATGCTGCGTCAGGTCATCGAGAGAGAACGGCGCTTCCACCTCCTTTCTCGTGGCGGCGGGTTGGGCCCCGGCCATGATCTGGGCTTCGGTCAACACAGCTTGCGAGCAGTACGCCACAGAATTGACGGCCTGAACCTTTGACTTCTTGGAGCGCCACTTTTCAAAAGCCGCGTCGATGCCCCGCAACACGGCTTCCAGTGGCACCTCTGAGTTCTTCCAGCTTTCGATGATGGCCCAATCCAGAGGCGAGAGCAGAAACAAACCGGTACCGCGGGCCTTCTGAAAATGCTCCTCTATTTCGGTGAAGTAGTTGAAGTAGTTCAGCTGCGAGAAATCTTCAGGACTCACTGCTTTTGATTCCGTTCCCAAATGATCTGAAGTCCTTCCAGAGTGAGGTCGTCATCGGCGATTTTGAGGAAGCGCGATCCGGTTACAATCAATGGCGCCTGGCCCCCGGTGGAGACGCATCTTGTGTCTGGTCCCATCACGGCGAACATGCGCTCGAGGATGCCGTCGATCATGCCGACCGTCCCGTAAAAGATGCCGCTCTGGATGCTGCCCACGGTGTTTGTCCCGATCAGCTTTTCCGGTTGACGAAAATCGACTAGTGGAAGGCGAGCGGTCTTGGCGAAGAGGGCGTTTATGGAGATACCGATGCCTGGGCAGATGACGCCGCCCATGTATTCGGCCTTAGCGGAAATGGCGTCGAAAGTAATTGCCGTTCCGAGGTCCACGACGACGCAAGGGCCACCGTACTTTTCAAAAGCCGCGACGCCATTGACGATGCGGTCCGCGCCAACGTCGCGTGGGTTGTCGTAGAGGTTACTCAGACCGGTGTACGTGCCAGGAGTGACGAACATCGGCTGCTGGCCGAAGTAGCGTGCAGCCATGGTCACCAGCGGCTGGTCGAGAGGCGGCACAACGCTGGCGATGATGATGCCATCGATGTCTTTGATGCCCATGCCGGTGAGGTCGAAGAGGTTGCGGAGCTTAATGCCCCACTCGTCGGCAGTCTGGTCATGAACAGTCCGCAGGCGCCAGCGATTGACGATCTTACCCCCCTCGAAGACTCCGATGGTGAGATTGGTATTCCCGGCGTCGAGTGCGAGCAGCATGAGTATCTCGAATTACGTTACCATCCGGCGGCCGGGCGCACGCCACCGGCGAGGATGGTGACCAGGGTCCCGTCATCCTTACGTAGTTGCAGAAAGCCGGCGGGCGTGAGGCCGGCAGTGACTCCTACGATGGGTCCGTTGGCTTGGTCCACAACCACGCGGCGGCCGCGCACGTAACTGGATGAGTTCTCGAACATCTGGAGGATAGGTTCTATGCCGCTGGTGATGAGCACTTTGGTGAAGCTGTCGATGGCTCCAAGCAAGTAGACCAACAACGGTTCGCGGCGCTGTTCACGGCCTGTGGCGATGGCGAGGGATGTCGCTACGGCCGCCACTTCGGGCGGGAATTCGGTCTGATTGACATTCATCCCAATGCCCGCCAGGACGGCGTCGCCACTGAGTTGCGCGAGAATGCCGGCGCACTTCTTGTCATCCACCATGAGGTCATTGGGCCAGCGGAGATCGCATTGGGCGCCGCCGAGGAGGCGCGCGGTGTCGGCGACAGCCAAACCGAGTGCCAGCGTGAGCACCGGAACGTGAGCCGGCGCCAGCGGCAGGCGCAGCACAATGGTGAAGTAGAGACCCGATTCCTTGGGCGAGTGCCAGCTTCGTCCGAGACGGCCTTGTCCAGCGGTCTGCTCTTCCGCGCCGACCACGGTTCCAGAAGGGCAGCCTTCTGCAGCCAGGCGCGCGGCTTCGGTCATGGTGGAGTCAATCGACTCGTGCCAGTAGAACTGCCGGTTGGCTAGCCGGGATTGGACGAAGTCGAGGTCTATTGCCATTGGAGCCGGAAGTTGATGTCGACGGCGGGCGCTGAATGGGTGATGGCGCCGACGGAGACGAAGTCAGCTCCGGCTTCGGCGTAGGCACGGACGGTCTCCAGCGTGATGCCACCGGAGAGTTCCACCGAGGCACGGCCATCAATGTGGCGAATCCACTCCCCGGCTTCGGCAGGCGTTAGGTTGTCGAGCAAGAGGCGGGTGGCGCCGTTTTCCAGGGCCTCGTCGAGTTCAGCCCGGGTGCGGACTTCGATCTCCACCGGTACTCCCGCCGCTTTGGCAGTGTGAAGGGCCGGAGCGACGCCGCCGGCAGCCGTGATGTGATTGTTCTTGATGAGTATCGCGTCGAAGAGCCCGAGACGATGGTTGGTGACTCCGCCGGCGGCGGCAGCCATCTTCTCCAGGCGTCGAAGGCCGGGAGTGGTCTTACGGGTGTCGAGGATCTTGCACTTGGTTCCGGCCACAGCATCCACATAACGGCGGGCCAGGGTGGCAACACCGCTGAGGCGCTGCATGAAGTTCAGCGCGACACGCTCGCACTCGAGCAGCGTTCGGGCGTTGCCGTGAACGGTGGCGATGCGATCGCCAGTGACGACCGGCGAACCACTCGGCTTCTGAATCACGAGTTCGTCGACGCTACCGCGCCTTTCATAGATGACGGCGAGTAATTCCGTGCCCGCCAGGACCATGTCCTCGCGCGCGAAGAAGGTTCCCGAGGCCAAGCGGTCGGAAGCCACGGTGTAGCGAGAGGTGATATCGCCGTCACCAATGTCCTCTTCCAGTGCCCGCCGCACCGCTTCCCGCACTTCGTGGTGGGAGACGTCGAAGGTCACTGAGCCACCAGTCCTTCCAGCGCGGAGCGGTTCTTACCAAGTTGGGATTCGTATTCAACAAGTTTGGCACGAATGCCGTCCACAACCTTGGCGGGGGCCTTATTGATGAAGGTCTCGTCGCCCAACTGGCGCTGGGAGTTGGCGATTACCTTCTCCAGTTGCTCGATGTCTTTCTGAAGGCGCTTGCGTTGGGCGTCGGCCTGAGCCACGGGGACACTCAGGACGAGGTCGAATTCAGGGGTGGATCGGATGGCCGTACCCTCCGTTTTGGGTGCGTGTTCCTCGCGCAGTTCGAGCTTTACGTTGGCCAGTCTCTCGATGGCGTTGCGCTCGCTGCGGGCGACGTGCAGAGCGGCCGTTGTGGAGTAGAGGACTCCGTCCAGCACTTGCTTGGGATCAGTGATCTGCAGATCCGTGCGGAGGTTGCGGGCAGCGGTGACGATGTCCTGCAACAGGGACATCTCATGCGCGGCCGGGAAGTCCACGGCGCTGTTGTCGTATTCGGGGAAACGAGCGAGGGCGATGGACGCAGGCCGGCGATCGGTCTTGCGGACCAGGCGCTGCCACAGTTCCTCAGTGAGGAACGGCATCACCGGATGGAGTAGGCGTAAAGAGATTTCAAATGCTTTGAGTAGATTGCGGATGTTTGCCTTGGAATCGGGAAATTCCTGAATCCGAAGCTTCTTCAACTCCACATACCAATCGCAGAACTCGCCCCAGAAGAAGTGGTAGAGCGTATCGGCCACTTCATGATAGCGATAAGCCTCAATGGCGCGGCTGGTGTTCTCCGCGGCGCGGTTGAGCTTGGCGAATATCCAGCGGTCTTCCAGCGGGACGGCGAGACTGGCTTCATGGGGCTCGCCCATACAGCAGTCAGTTTCGCCCGGATCGTAGTCCTCAATGCCCGCTTTCTCCATGTTCATGAAGATGAAGCGAGCGGCGTTCCAGATCTTGTTGGCAAAAGCGCGCGCCGATTCTACGCGGTCCTGGCTGACGACGATATCCGTGCCGGGGGCGGCGCCGCGGAGCAGGGCGAAGCGTACGGCGTCGGTGCCATATTGCTCGGTGACAACCAGAGGGTCAATCGTGTTGCCCTTCGTCTTCGACATCTTTTGTTTGTCGGCATCGCGGACCAGGCCGTGGATGTAGACGTCGCTGAAGGGTACTTCGCCCATGCATTCCAGACCCATCATCGCCATGCGCGCCACCCAGAAGAAGAGGATGTCGAAGCCGGTGATAAGCAGGGTGGTGGGATAGTAAGTCGCGAGGTCGATTGTCTTTTCAGGCCAACCGAGGGTGGAGAAGGGCCACAGGCCGGAACTGAACCAGGTGTCGAGCACGTCCGGGTCCTGCACAAGATTCGTGGAACCGCACTTACAGCGTTCCGGTGTCTCGCGCGCCACTATGATCTCGTCGCACTCTTCGCAGTGCCAGGCGGGGATACGATGACCCCACCAGAGCTGGCGCGAGATACACCAGTCGCGGATGTTGTACATCCATTCGAAGTACGTCTTCGACCAGTTTTCCGGAATGAAGCGGATGCGGCCGGATTCCACGGCTTCGATGGCAGGCTGCGCCAGCGGCTTCATGGAGACGAACCATTGTTTGGAGACGAGCGGTTCGACAATAGTCTTGCAGCGCTGGCAGCGGCCGGCGTTGAGCTGATAGGGCTCCACTTTGTCGAGGACGGCGAGTTCGTCGAGAGCGGCCACCACCTGTTTGCGGGCGTCGAAGCGGTCAAGCCCGGCGAAACGGCCGGCGTTCTCGGTCATCTTGGCGTGCTTGTCGATGACTTCGATCCGCGGGAGGTTGTGGCGCTGCCCGGCGGCGAAGTCGTTGGGATCGTGCGCCGGAGTGACCTTGACGACACCGGTTCCAAACTCAGGGTCGGCCATGTCGTCGAGAATGATGGGGATTTCGCGGTCCATCAGCGGAAGGCGGACAGTGCGGCCGTGGAGATCCTTATAACGCTCGTCTTTGGCGTTGATGGCGACGGCGGTGTCGCCGAGCATGGTTTCCGGACGCGTGGTGGCGACCACAAGATAACGGTCGGTGCCAACCACCGGGTAGCGGATGTGCCACAGGTTGCCTTGCGATTCCTCATGCACCACTTCGAGATCGGAGAGGGCGGTGAGGCAGCGCGGGCACCAGTTGATCATGTACTGGCCGCGGTAGATGAGGCCCTTTTCGTAGAGGCGGACGAAGACTTCGCGGACGGCGCGGGATAGCCCCTCATCGAGGGTGAAACGCTGACGGCTCCAATCGCAGCTGGTTCCGGTGCGGATCATTTGGCGGACGATGTTCCCGCCGTACTCCTCCTTCCACTGCCAGACGCGTTTTTCGAACTCCTCGCGGCCAAGCTGGTGGCGAGTGAGGCCTTCCTTGGCGAGCTGGCGTTCCACCACCATTTGAGTGGCGATGCCGGCGTGGTCGGTCCCGGGCAGCCAAAGGGTGTTGTGGCCGCGCATGCGGTGCCAGCGGGTGGTGACATCGATCTCGGTGTGCTCCAACATGTGTCCCATGTGGAGCGAGCCTGTAACGTTGGGCGGAGGGATGACGAGGGAGAAGACTTTGCCGCCCTTGGAGGGCTCAGCGTGGAAGATCCCGGAGCTCACCCACCATTCGGCCCAATGGGGCTCAAATCGTTGAGGTTCATAGACTTTGTCGATTTGCATGGGGAAACGTTCATTCTATCATGCAAGGGTTTGGATCCCTCGCGTGATATCCCTGGCGGGATATGAAGACAGGAGATGGCAGGCAGGAGTCTTGCAAGGGCCCGAGCCCTCGCCATCCCTTCGAGATGATGACACTGGAGACGGAAGACGGAAGTCGAGGGCCTGTTTGCGGCCCACGGACTTCCGTCTTCGGCCTTCTGTCTCCATCCCGATGGGATCACGAGGGCCACCCGCGTGCTAGCGGGATCCGGCAATGGTTTCCACGGCTGGGGCGGCAGAGGCGATGTTGGTGTAGGCGCGCTCCGCTTTGGAAACTGGCAATTCGAGGCCATACTGCTGACGGGTGCTGACTACCTGGCTCAAGAAATGGGTGCTGCCGTAACGGTGGAAGACCACGGAGCTATACTCGCCGGGGGCGCGTCCCGTGGGGTTGGTCGCAACGAAGATCGTGTTGCCCTTCGCCGACTGCAGGTCGATCCGGCTGCCGCTATGGACGGTAAACGTGTAGTCGCCGGCGGGAAGAGTCCTGCCCGCTGCCTGAAACTCGAAGGGGATGGCAACGCGCATGTCCGCCAAGTGTTGGGCAGAGGCGATGGGCGCGGCTGAGGTGGCAACGAATCCGATTGCGATTAGCAATGCTGAGTGGATCATCAAGTTCTTCATTTTGGGCTCCTTATGGCGTCTAGTGCCAAATCGATAATACGATCTAATCGACAGAAAACAATACGTCATAAGACGCCATGAACGCGTGGCGCGCTTTGGCGACTTACAGGTACAGATTGGCGAGAATCAGTGACATTGAAATTAGCGCGTGCCGGAATGAGCGGCCGGCGACGTCCGGTGGCCGCCTACACCCGTACTCAGGCTGCAGTGCTGTTGCGGTGGCCGTGCTCTAGGTCAGTCAATCCGTATCAGGACGCCTGCGCCGGGGGCCAGCCAGTTCCCTTCCCCGCCAAGTTCGCCCTGCTTGCCGCTGGCTGAGGAGACACGGACGAGTTTCGCACTCTTGTTCTTCAAGGCCACTTGGAAGGTGGCCGATTCCTTCAGATCCTTGTTGACGAGCATGACCCAGGGGTGACCGTCGGGATCGACGAATTCCCCGACGATGAAGCGGCCCGTGGATTTCAAGTCTTCGATCAACGGTGTTCCGGTGGGCGTCGATAGGGGCCAGTGGTAGACGCCCGTGCTGCGTAGCTTGGAAAGACTCGGAGCCAGCGCGTGGACCTGCTCGGTAATGCGGCGAAGCATGTCCCAGGTTGCGGTCCTGTTGCCCTGGATATCAATAGGCGCCAGGCGGAAGTTACCGATGTCAGGGTTGAAGTAGGTGAAGAACTGAATGCCGCGGCCGCCATAGGCCAAGGTCGCGTAGACCTGGAGGTGGAAAGTGGCATCCGATGGTTCCATGTAGCGGAAGTGCGCGTTTGAGAGAACACAGTTCCAGAAGGAGATTCCGGCTTCCAGGCTGATGTGCCGAACCGCTTCGAGGTTGTCGTAGAACCGCTGATTCATTTCCCCATTCAACAGGGAGTAATTGTCCCAACTGACGTAGGGAAGCGGAATCAGCTTTAGGTAGGCGCGGAGATAGGCTTCGTAGGACTCGGCACCGAGTTGATGAGGACTGGCGCGACGCCTTGCTCGGCCAGGCTGAACTCGGCGCCGAGTTGCTCAGGAGTGGCGTAGGTGGGAAACAGATTGACGTACGGAAGCTGCTCGGGCATGGCTTTGCGGAGTACTGCGGCGATACGGCCGAGGATGGGCATTTGCGCGGTGCTGGGTTCGTCCCGCAGGTAGACGCCGAAGGCCGCTGGGTGTCCGGAGATTTTCGTTTTCAGGTCGGCAACTGCCTTCTGAATCTCGGCATCGGTGGCTTCGTTGCGCTCGATCATGCGGTCAATGGGACCATAGTTGACGAGGCAGGACAGGCCCGCTGCCTGGACCTTGTCGAGGTCCTCGGGCTGGCAGAAACCGCTCACATTCAGGCCGGCTTGTTTCATCAGCGCGAGGTTCCCGGCATCGGTCGGCGACGGGTTCCAGGCAATTATGGGGAATGTGGCCGCTGGAACCGGTTCGACTTTGGCAATCCAAGACTGATCGGCAAGAAGCGGTAGCGTCAGGAGGAAAAAGAGGCAGCGGCGCATGTGTATGTCATATGCTATAACGCAGGTATTGCCAAAGAGAATCCGCCTGCTCTTACCGCTGTTCGCAATTTGCCTCCTCAGCCAAGCCCAGACGCCGCCGGTGCTTCAGCTCTATCCGGTGGACGACACATCGCGTGACTCGTCATTTCGGGCGTATATCGGGAAGCTGCGCTCCGCCGTGAAGGGTCGGAAGGTGGAAGCACTACGCAAGCTGACGGCCGAAGATGTCTTTGTCGGTCCAGGCGACAAAGACAAGGGTTGGGAGAAGTTCATGGCAGCGTGGCATCCCGACGATCGCGAGAACACGGCACTGTGGCTGGCACTCTCGGACCTGATTTCACTGGGAGCGATTCGGGAACATCCGAGCTTGTTCCTCTCCCCATACCTAGTCTGGCGGTTCCCTCGCAACTTGGCCGTGGACACCCACCTCGTAGTAATCCGGGACAAAGTGGCGCTGCGGGAGACGCCGGCGATGAATGGGCGGACAGTCGCCTCGCTGTCGTTCGACATTGTGCTGCGGCTTGACCCGGTGGAAGGTCAGGAAAGTTTGGTTCAGTGGGTCCATGTTCGCACCTTCGATGGCAAGAGCGGATACCTCACCAGCCGCGACGTGATGAGCCCGGTGATGCCACGGGCGCAATTCGGATTGCGTCACGGACGATGGCTGCTGGTCGCCTTGGAAGGCGCGGATTAGTAGAATCGTCTGCGATGACTCGCCGCACGTTCGCTACTTCCCTGCTTGCCGCACCGGTGATGCCGGCCTTCGCACAACAGCAGACCGCCCGCCGCACAACCGGGCTTCCGCCGCTCAAGATCACGGGTGTAAAAGTGATCCCGACGTCGGGCGGGGCGAACTATCGTTGGATCTTCGTCAAAGTTCTTACCAGTGAACCGGGACTGTATGGGATCGGCTCAGCTTCTAACCACTTCTCTACATATGCGGTGATCGCGGCTTTGGAGAAGCATCTTACGCCGTTCCTGATTGGAAAGGATCCCGATCGAATCGAGGACTTGTGGCAGTCGTCTCATTTGCGGACCTATTGGCGCAACGGCGGCGTGAATAACAACGTGTTGAGCGGTCTCGATATGGCCTTATGGGATATCAAAGGCAAACGCGCGGGCATGCCTCTGTACGACCTGCTGGGCGGGAAAGTACGCGACGCGGTTCCCTGCTATGACCATGTTGGGGGCGACTCTCAGGAAGCCTGCGTGGAAGCGGTCCACGGGGCTGTGGAACAGGGTTTTCGTTTTGTCCGGGTGCAGCTGGGCGGTTACGGCGGTGGTGGATTCCTACCGGCGGGCAGCGGCGAACGGCCGGAAGGCGGCAACCAGGGAATTGCCTTTGACGAGGAACGATTCGTGGACACGATCCCACGGCTCTTCGAATATGTCCGGTCAAAGGTGGGCTTCGAGCCGAAACTGCTGCACGACGTCCATTCCCACCTTTCGGGAAGCAACGCCGTAGAGTTTTGCCGCCGCATGCAACATCTGCAGATGTTCTTCCTTGAGGATGTCCTGCCGCCGGAGCAACTCGCCTGGTACAAACAGATCCGGCAAATCTGCTCCACGCCCCAGGCGGTGGGCGAGGTCTTTTCTCATCCCTTCGAATACCTACCACTTGTCACGGACCGGCTGATCGACTTTGTGCGCTGCCGCGTTTCCGCGATTGGAGGCATTTCACCGGCGAAGAAGCTGGCTAATTTTTGCGAGCCTTTTGGCGTGCGGACCGCATTTCAGGAAGGCGGTGAAAACGATCCGGTGAATCTGCTGGCGGCCTATCACATCGATATCTCAAGTCCGGCGTTCGGTGTTCAGGAAGAGAATCACTTCCCGGATTCCGCTCGCGAGATGCTGCCGGGAAGTGCGGAGATCAGACGCGGGTACTTGTATGGCAGCGGCAAGCCGGGCCTCGGAATTGACCTCAATGAGTCGCTGGCGGCGAAGTATCCCCTCAAGCCGATGCCCGACGGTTCGCCCTATCCGCTGGACCGGACGGTGGATGGCGCGTTGGTGAAGCCATAGTTTGGCAGTAGCAGTGCTTCTGGCTTTGGTGGTCTTTCGGTCGATGAATACAGCCGATCCTGTATTGGCTCCGGCCGCCTCAGACCGCTAGTCTGGGCAGAGGAGGCATTGTCGATGGCAGACTTCTATCAAACAGGGGTGGTGACCACCCTGCATCGGCTTACCCCGAACAGCATCGAACGGCTGGAAGCGGATCTGGAAAAATTTTCCAGAAATAAACCGATCGGCCTGGTTCTGCCGGCCCTCTATTCAGAGTTTGAATCGATGGCGATGCAGCGCATCGTCACCGAACTGCGCAAAGTAAGATATTTGCAGCGGATCGTGGTGGTGCTGGCGAGGGCGAACCAGGATCAATTCGAAAAAGCGCGCAGTTATTTCCGCGATTTTTACACACCGGTGGACGTAATTTGGATCAATAGCGAGCGCATACAGGCGTTGTTCCGGATGCTGGAAGAGCGAGGACTAGGCGCAGGACCAGATGGGAAAGGCCGGTCCTGCTGGTTGGCTTATGGCTATTTGCTGGCAATGCGCGATTGCGGTGTGATCGCTCTGCACGACTGCGACATCGTCAACTACGATCGGCAGTTGTTGGCCCGTCTATGCTATGCGATCGCCCATCCACACCTCCCTTTCGATTTCTGCAAGGGTTACTATGCGCGCGTTACCGATCGCATGCACGGACGGGTGACGCGGTTGTTTATGACGCCGCTGATCCGAGCCTTGGATGGAATGGCCCCCGGCACTTTATTTCTCCAGTATTTGGACAGCTTCCGCTATCCTCTGGCGGGGGAATTCGCAATGGACGTGGATCTGGCGAGGGTAAACCGGATTCCGGCGGACTGGGGTCTTGAAGTGGGTGTACTGGCCGAAGTGTTCCGCAACTGCGCCGTGGCAAGGACCTGTCAGGTAGATCTGACCGACAACTACGAGCACAAGCACCAGACGTTGTCTGCCGACGACGCTACCAAGGGGTTGGCACGGATGACGGCCGATATCTCGAAATCGCTGTTCTCGACGCTAGCGTCGGAGGGTGTGGTGTTCTCCGCCGAACACTTCCGTACGTTGGAGGTGCGGTACGTGCGCATGGCTCAGGATACGATCGCGCGCTACTACGCGGACGCCATGTTGAACGGCTTGAAATTCGACAGGCACGCGGAAGAGCAGGCCGTGACTGTGTTCGCGAAAAGCCTGCGCAAAGCCGCTGCCGATTTCATCGAAGACCCGACTGGGCTGCCGCTGATCCCGAATTGGAACCGGGTGTTGGCGGCAGTACCGGAGTTCTTCGGCCTGCTGCAGGATGCCGTGGAGAAGGACTCCCGGCAGCTTGCCCGGACTGCTTGAAGGAGCGCCCATGGAGGAGCAGCCCCTACCGCCAGAAGCCAAGCACGCGGCAGACGTCATTCGCCGCGCCGATATCGTTATTGGCATTCCGAGCTACAACAATGGGCGGACGATTGGCCATGTGGTGCGCGCCGCCAACGCCGGGCTGGCGAAGTACTTTCCCCAGCTCACGGCGGTAGTGATCAACTCGGACGGAGGCTCCACCGACAACACACGTGAGGCCGTTCTCTCGGCGCAAGTAGAGGACGGCCATCTGATGCTGTTCTCTACGCCGCAGACGGTGGCCCACCGCCTCTCGTTCCCGTATCACGGCATCCCCGGCAAGGGAAGCGCGTTTCGCCTGATCTTCCAAATGGCGAAACAGCTGGATGCCAAAGTGTGTGCGGTGGTGGACTCGGATCTGCGGTCAATTACACCGGAGTGGATCGATTTGCTGGTGCGGCCGATTCTGCTTGCCGATTTTGACTTTGTGGCGCCCTACTACCAGCGGCACAAGTATGACGGGACGATCACCAACAGCATCGTCTATCCGTTGACGAGGATGCTGTATGGACTGCGGGTGCGGCAGCCGATCGGCGGGGAGTTCGGGATCTCTGCGCGGCTGATCAGCCGCTATCTGGAACGACGGGATTGGGAGGCCGATGTGGCCCGCTTCGGCATCGACATCTGGATGACGACGATCGCGATCGCGGAAGGATTTCGGGTTTGTCAGAGCTTTCTTGGAGCCAAGCTGCACGATGCCAAAGACCCGGGTTCGGACCTCAGTGCCATGCTGCAACAAGTGGCCGGCAGCGTTTTCTCCCTGATGCAGGAGTATGCGCCGGTGTGGCAGCACAGCAGCGGCAGTACGCCGGCGGAACTGTTTGGATTCCGGTTTGACGTGGGGCTGGATCCGATTCAAGTGAACGTCGACCGCATGGTGAAAGGGTTCCAGCGCGGCTGTGAGGACTTGGGCGAAGTGTGGGAAACGGTGCTGGAAGCAGACACATTTGCGGAAGTGCGGAGGCTAGGCACAATCACACCGGGCGCGTCGTTCCACATGGACGATGAGTTGTGGACCAAAGTAGTGTTCGATTTCGCCTGCGCTTACCGGGCAAAGACGCTGGCTAGAGGCACGCTGCTGGGATCGTTGACACCACTCTACCTGGGCAGGGTGGCTTCGTTTGTGCGGGAGAACGAAGATCTGGTTGCAAGCGAGGTGGAAGACAAGATCGAGCAACTCTGCCTCAACTTTGAAGAAATGAAGCCGGAACTGATCAGACGCTGGAATGCGGAGCCGCTTGCAGGCAGAGGGTTCAGCACAGCGCAGGATGACAAGGCCAAACTGGAGGTTTGACCAATGCTGGAAACATTGAGAAACATTTTGGAGGGCGCCTTGGAGCGCCTACATCAACAGGTGACGACGTACTTGCCATCGCTGCTGGCTGCGCTGGGC
>JBDTMC010000158.1:0-15104 GCA_039934475.1 Bryobacteraceae bacterium
TCAGAATGGCACCATTCTCATTCCTAAGTGCGATGAGGATGGGATGCGTCGTTTTCTGAATTGGCACTTTGGGAAGAGTCCGATTCGGTGACGCTTTGAGGCGGCTCGGAACGATAGTGGGTAGGTAGGTGCAAGACAAACTTCAAGGGACCCTGAACCCGATAGACAACCTGCACATCCTCGTACGCTGATTCCCAGGGCGCTGATGAGCACTAGAGTTCTCCGAGCAGACTTGGCGAGATTCTCGGCTATAGGGGATTTTGCATGACTATTTGCCGTTTGGGGAGGAGATACCGGCGTCGATTGGGAACCGGAGTTCGGTGCCGGGGTATGGGGTGGGTGATGGGGTCCCGGAACGGTTCACGGGGAAGGAGCGGGATGGGGAGACGGGGCTGGATTTCTTTGGGGCGAGGTACATGAGCTCGGCACAGGGGAGATTCACATCGCCGGATGAACTTGCCAGCGGAGTCGGCGGGGCATATGAGGTGTCTGGATATAGGTCCTTGGAGCCACGGCCACTGCCATATGCGGATACGACAAACCCGCAATCCCTGGACAAGTATACATATGCGTTGAATAATCCCTTGAGGTGTGTGGACCCTGACGGCCACTGTGCGTTCGGGATCGACACCTTCTGGTGCGTCGTCGGTGCTATTGCGGCGGGCGGAGAACTGCTGAATATGGGTCTTGATCTGTGCGGAGCGAAGCTCGAAGTTGACAGCATGGTGGCATTCGGAGCCTACGTGGAATCCCTAAAGGAACACGCGATGGCCGTCTGCGTTGCGGGCAAACCCGAGTGTGGTGCAGCGTTGGAAGCTTATCAGAGAGCCAACATCGCGTACCACAAAAAGCAGGCAAAGACTGCAGTGACGGTTGTGAAGGCCGTTCCCGGAACGACAGTCACCGGTCCGGTGCCGACGAGCCAAGCCGATCTGATTTTCAAGTTCGGCATTCGGGTTCTTACAATCACGGCGGATTCTCCCGGTGAGGAGCAACAGCAGCGACAGGCGAAGAAGATGCCGACTGAGCCTAATGCACGCCCTAACCCCAACAAGCCGAACTGTCTCCTAAACCGTGATGGGACCTGCGTCGAATAGGGCAGCGTAATATTTCGGAAGGCCAAGGGATTTCATTGAAGGAGAGCATTGAGGTGTCGCAAAAGTCGCTGCTGTTGTTGATCATTGTGGTAGCTTTGGCCATCGAGGTGTGCTGGCCCGGAATTCGGACACTAATTGTATGGACGTGGTCGGTGAAGCAAGAACAGGGACGCATTCGAGCAGATTTGCCGGAGGGGTGGAAGCGCATTGAACAAAGGACATCCTTGACGGCCGTGAACCCGTGCTGGACCGTGTTTTGTTCTTCGCCGCGCTCCACCCTCGTACTTGCTGTACAGAAGTTGCCCATGTTGAGAGACCGAAGTTGGAGCGAGAGGGCGAAGAAGGAATTTGATGACGGACGGCTCGGCTCTGTCGTGGCCCGCTCGCTTCCGTCGGGTTTGGGGCGGGTGGAATGCCTTGAAGCAAGGGGGGATCGAATCTTGCCGAGGTCAGGTGTTACGCAGCCAGTTCCGGCCTGAGAGCTGATTTCAGTGGAACTGCCGGTGACTTGGAAAAGTTCTATCACACAGTGGCATCGGTAGGCGTCTCCTCTCAGGAGGAACGTTCTCTTCACCGTTAAGAAGAACGACGCCGAGACCGGCCTCGATTACGTCGGGGCGCGGTACTTCTGGGCGGCTCAGGGGAGGTTTACGTCGCCGGATGCGCCATTCGCGGATCAACGCGCGGAGAATCCCCAAAGCTGGAACTTGTATGCGTATGGGCGCAACAATCCATTGTCAGGGGTTGATCCCAACGGAAGGGGCTTCCTGCAGAAGTTCGGGAATCTTTTTACAGATGCCGGGTGCTTCTGTGAGGGGGAGGAGGCGCGGTTCCGCACTTTCGTAAACAGAGAAAGGAGGCAGGCTCAAGACGAGGCTTTGGAGCGACAGATGCAGGCCGCCGAGGCGAGGTTCTTCGGCACTGGCAGGAACAGGGGCATGGCGAACGTTGCGGTGACGATTATATTCCTCGGCGCTGGTGCTATTGAGGCGTCAGTGAACGCTCGGGCGGCTTGGTGGAAGGCGTGACTAGCACGATTGGTGGTGCGGCGACGGCTGCCGGTGGAGCTGCCGAAGCACTGGCGACCTCGCCCGCCGCGGCAACTGGGGTGGGCGCTGTTGTTCCTGAAGCTGGAAGGAGATTCGAACTGTGGCCAACAACATTGCAACGGATGATCAAGCCACCCGCGGCCCGATCTCAAGATCCGCGAGTTTGGTTCTTAAAGGAATCGCGGTTCTCTTGTTGTACGCTCTCCTTGGTCGTCCGTCTGCGTATGTCGCGCTCTGGGAACGTGGGTCTTGGTACGTTCTGCTTCTTGCTGTGCCAGTTGTGCCGCTTCTACTCGTCTGGTCTGTCGAGGTATTGGTATGGCGAGTTCGAATTAATGAATCGAATATCGAGATCCGATCCCCTCGTGGCGTGCTGAAGAGGCGGATCTGCGAGATTTCGCGGCTTGACAGGGCTGCTGGAAGACTGTTGCTAGCCTTCCAGGACGGCTCTAAGCGCACCGTTCCCGTGGTGGTCGGCGATCTTGAGGGACTGCTGAACGAGATCGAAACACGTCGACACCACCGCGATGACGCCAAAGCGAATCGCCGGTTGGAGTACGATGCCGCAATTGGCCTCGATTACTTCGGGGCTCGGTATTTTTCGGGCGCGCAGGGGAGGTTTACGAGTCCAGACTCGTCGGCCATACTGCAAGCCGTTCCTACGCCGATCTGACCAACCAGCAGTCGCTGAACCTTTGTAGCTATGTGCGGAACTGAACAACCCTCTACGGGCGGCTGATCCGGATTGGATGCGCAAATTGATATTCGCTACACGAGGATCGGACCCGGCTACACGCATTCGTACATCGTTGTAACTGATACGAACGGCGCCCGAACCCCTCGGCGAGCCCTGGTTGCCTGTCTGTGGCGAGGTTGGAGTTTGGGTACCCACGTGCTGGCACACTGGCAACCTCCAATGGCAAAATCTCGAGTTGCAGTGCTTAAAACGGCGCCAGTCTCTGTCATCGCCGACTACGGGAGGTTGATGCGCCTCGCCCGCTATCAGGAGTTTCTGCCGCGCGACGTAGAAACTGCGCTCAAGATCAACATCAGCTGGCAGCATTTCTTTCCCGCCTGTTCCACTACGCCGTGGCAACTGGAAGGGGTCATCGCAACACTTTTGGAAGACGGTTATAGCAAAGACAAGCTCTATGGCTGCCACAATCGGACGGTCGTCGTGGACGCCCGGCGCGGTGAGATCGCGAACAAGCACAAACAGGTCCTCGAGAAATACGGACTCCGCAATATCCACCTTTACGAAGAAACCGAGGAGTGGCTGCATTATGAGCCGCGTGCCAAGATGCTTGTACTCGACAAGATCTACCCGGAAGGTATCCGCATCCCGAAGCGGCTCATCGGCTCCAACATCATCCATTTGCCCACCATGAAGACGCACGTCTTCACGCAGATGACGGGAGCGATGAAAAACGCCTTCGGCGGACTGCTCTTCGATAAGCGCCACTGGACGCATGGCGTGATCCACGAGACGTTGGTCGATCTGCTGGCCATTCAGAAGGAAATCCACCCCGGTATCTTTGCGGTCATGGACGGAACCTTCGCCGGCGGCGGACCGGGGCCGCGGTGCATGGTGCCGCATGTCAAGAACTTCATTTTGGCGAGCGGGGACATGGTGGCCATCGACGCCGTAGCAGCCAAGATGATGGGCTTCGATCCTCTTTCCATCAAATTTATCCGTCTGGCTCACGAACGAGGCCTCGGGTGCGGGGACGTACGCGAGATCGAAATCGTGGGTGAGGATATTACGGCTGTGAACTTCCATTTTGCCGCGCACGAAGACACGCTCGCCAGCAAGGGTCAGAAGATGATCTACTGGGGGCCGCTGAAACCCCTTGAGCATCTGCTATTGCGCACGCCTCTGGCGCCGTTGTCCTACATCGCCTCCAGGCTTTATCACGATGTTTACTGGTACAACTTCGTGGGCCGGGCGAGAATCAGGCAGGCCCTTCGGACGGAATGGGGCAAACTCTTCACCGCGTATTAAACGTAGTGGTAGACTACGAGCAGGTGCATCACTTAGGACCTTCGCCACTCTGCCGGATATTGAGTCTGTCGTTGATTCTCGTCAATGGCGTGACGGCAGGCGATGTGGGAGGGCTTGGGCCAATCAAGGTGATTCTGCCGCGCATCGGCCAACTTCGAACCGGTTCGCAGTTCGTTGCCTACATCGCGAGCATGGATGCCCGTCGACGCGAACAGGCGATCCTCAATGAGGTTCTGGGCGGGAATGTACCGGACTTCCTTAGAAAGCTCGTCCCCGTCAAACTGGAATACCAATCGGCCGCCGGCCAGACGCACAGTGCGACGGTTTTTGTCATGCCCGAGTATCTCGCCATTGGCTCCAGCGACGACTTCGTGCGCATTCCCATGAATTTTCACACTGCGGCCGCCGTCGCCAGTGCACTGGGCTTCGTCCTGCCGACCAGGAAGATCGTGAATGCGATCTACCATGAGGCGGCTGTCCATTTCGTACCGGAGCCGATGGCTGCGGGTCCGCAAATGAGGTCCACGGAATACTACCGCATCCACAACCAGAAGATAGAAGCGCAGTCCCGTATGCTCGGCGTCACGCCGGGCGCGCTGGTTTCCGGGGATAAGAAGGATGTCGTCATCACCAAACGGCTGATCAGCAATCCCGGAAAAATCGCGATATACGGCTGGCACCGGCAGAACGGCGCGCCCATCCAGCCGCTCAGCACGGTCCACGGGGCCTGCTATGCCGACTACAGCCATGGGATCCGGCTGGTAAGTGAGACAGCGATCGTAGATGGGCAAGAGAAGTCGATCTACGACCTTCTCAAAGACCCGCAACTGGCCGACGTCCTCAGCGACGATGGTCCGATTCCCAATCTTCGTGAACTGATGACCGGCATGGCCAACAACACTTCCTGCGGACCACCAGCGTCATAGCCCGAGATTACTTCACGTTTTTGACACAGCGAAAGCTCAGGTGATAGTTAGCGTGGCTGCGGTTGTCCATTACGCGCGACCCGTGCCAAAAAGGCGCGCGCCAGCGGCACCAGTCTTCATGAGCTCGAAACTGGTCGAAGATGAACCAGCTACCCTTCATTTCCGTATAGCCTAACTCATGGCTACCCAAGCTGGACATCTGGCTCTCATTGAGAGGCAGGTTCATATGCTCGGCGGCGTTGCCGTTTAAGTCGTACACACCCAGTGCGCTGTGGCATTCGGGAAAATCGCCGGCCGGAAAAGTGTTCGATCCACACCCGGTCCAACTCCCGCCAGTGCAGCCGGCCGTCTTGGAGCCCGATGTGGCACAGACGCCCTTCCGGTACTGGGGTCCATAGCTCCACCGTTTGCTTGCGCTGTCGGCCCTATTATGCGCCGCGCGCATCCGGTTGACGGCGGCGTCCGGACTTAGCCCGCGTAAGGTATCGAACCCGTAATCCGGAGCTTTCAGCTCGCCCTGACACGCGCCTTCCCATTCATGTGCGTCTGCCAGCCGCTCGCCCTCTGCCCAGCAGATCTCCGCTGCCTCTTGCGCCTTCACCCAGACTACGGGATACGCACACGGGATATTAGGGAACTCGAACTGATCGATGCAGACCTTCGCATCTTCCGGCTGCTGCGTGGCTGGATCGTACAACGGAGCCAGATACTTGCCACCGCAGATCTTCTCAAAGCGGGCATTCTCATAGTGGACCCCTTTCTGTTTCAGCCCTTCCTGGCATTGCTGCGGCGTCACGGCGTGCCTGGTCAGAGCGGGATTCCCCTGGCCGATGTGGCCGGACTTGTCGAAGATCTTCCGAATGGCGTCCACCTGAGAATCCGTCAATCCACGAACCTCTTTCAATTGACGAAAGAGGACATCGTTCTGTTGCCGCAGCGACCCCTCAGGCGGCTCGGCCAAACCGATCACGCCCGGGAACGCCAGCAGCCCCACCATCAATGCAGGGCGGAGTCTCATCGTTTGGCCTCTTTCGTGTCACGGCGCATCAGATAGAAGAAATCCCGGTTGTCCGAATACCCCATGAACCGCGGAACATTTTCGTTGGAAGCCGACTTATCCAACTGATTCATTCCCTTCAGCAGGTGATCCACCGCCAATTCGGATCCCGACCGGCGATAGACGGCGAGGTACGTGTGCTCAAGCGCGTTCATGTCGAGGAGCATTCCGTAGTTGACCTGGTAGGCCTGGAAAACACGCGCCATAGCAGACGGCGTGGCGTCCGAAAACAGCGCGTAGATTAGAAAGTGTTTGCCGTTAAAGTTCTGAATAGCGAGGCTGGAGCGAATGCTGCGCAGTTTGTCATTCTCTGAGCCGGACCAGTTCCCTGGCCCCCAGCGTGCGACCAGCGCCCCCGGAACGCCCTCCGATTCAGCCAGCGGTACGCCGTTCTGACGCGCATGCCTCACTCGCCCCAGAGTCGCGTTATCGGCCTCCGTCCAGGTTTTCATCGACACGGAACCATCGTCGAGCACGAACACAGTTGCCAAGCCGGGCTGCAGTTTGCTGAACACCACGCCCTGTTGGATAAAACCGTAATGGCTGCCGTGATTCCTCCGCGCGAAGTCCCCGAATCGGAATGCGCCGTGACTGCGCTTGAAGCCGCCGATGAAAGCGGCAACGGTCTTGCGCGCCTGGTCCGGGCGGATCAGCGCTGTCGAGACAAGCGGCGCGCTGCTCCCGATTCCGTCGGGCCCTGGCAGTGTTCCGACTCTCTCTTGCGCCAACACACGCTCAGACCAGTTCACCTGGGGATGCTGCGTGCCCAATGCGTATTCAAGATCAAACTGATCGAGATCGAATGCGATCAAATAACAAAGCGAGGATGATTCCACCCTGTCGAGACCGGCGACAACCGTCCGGTAACTCTGTAGAATCTCAGGCGCGACAAAATCAGGCTCGATGATACTCACCCACATCCCCGGATTCGCGCCCGCATACCAGTTTCCCGGAAGCATGCCATTTGTCAGCGGACCTTCCCGCGCCAAGGCTAGTCCCATTTGCCCTGGAACCACCAGGTGGCCGGCATACTGGGGATCGATGAGTGCGGCCCGCGGACCCTCGGCCGCAGCCGGTGGGAGTTTATCGTGGAGGCTGGCGGGATTCGGCGCTACCAGTTCCCCCTGTTCGCGATACCGGTCGGCAAGCAGATGATGAAACACGGCGATTACATTCTCGCCGCCCCATACCTGGTCGCGCAGAAACTCCACCGCCGATTCCAGCGCCGTGCGGTGCCCCTTAGTCGGATTTCTGAGGAAAAGCCGGCCACCGCACAACGGGTAGTAAGCTAGCGGAGAGCTTTTGCCTTGATCCAGAACGCTGGAGGCTGCGGGTCCAAAGAGCTCGCAGGGGAATCGATCTTTTCCGTCCGCGATCACCAACCCGGCGGGGTGGGTTTCATCAAGGAGTATCTTAGCCTGATGGGGCCGCGCATTCTCCAGGTGCGCCGCCGTTTCCGCCGCGCCGTCATTCCACGCCACCTGCAGCAGGAACCATGTATTGATGGCCGGGTTGAGATTCACCAGTGTGGCGCGCCCCACTCTACCCGACCGGGATTTGACTGGAGATGAACTTGTCTGCCGGAACTGCTGCAATTCCAAAATCGTCTTCGGGGCTTGAGAGGAATACTGCGTCGCCTGTTCCACCAATGACGACGCGCGCTCAGAGGCGCCAATAATCAGAGCGCCGGCGCACGCTATGACAACGAAAGTGATTCGACTCACGTCAACGCCGCCACCAGTGCGGTGGTCAGCATCAGCAAGATCAAAATCACACTAGTCCAGTTGCTCCTGGCGAATACCACCGGGTCGTCGAGCATGCTGCCGCGATGCGCCGTCAACCAGACATGACTGATCCAATACAACATCAACGGACAAAGGATCCACAGAACGGCGAGGTTGCTATAGAACGCCTGCGCCTTGTCGCTGGCGATATAGAGGGCCAGCACCACAACGGCAAGGTAACCGCTAGCGATTCCCATTGATGCCAGAAGTTCTCCATCGCTGACCTCATAAGCCCGCACCCTGGATGTGTCCGCAAAGGCCCGCCGCATAATCACAAGTTCGGCGTACCGCTTCACCAACGCGAGACTGAAAAAGAGGAACGTCGAGAACGCCAGCAGCCAGTGCGATAACCAGACGCCAATAGCCACCGAACCGGCCGCGATTCGGACGGTGTAAAGACCTGCAAGGAAGAGAATGTCGAGGATGGCCACGTTCTTAATGCGCAGTGTATAGGCGGCGCTCATTGCAAAATAGGCCAGCACAACAGCCGTAAACAGGGGGGAAACCCACGCGGCTAACACGCAGCTGAGAGCCAGCAGTGCCGGAATCATGCCAAGGGCATACGACAACGAGAGGTCGCCCGCCGCAAAAGGCCGGGAACGTTTCAGTGGGTGATGGCGATCCGCGTCCAGATCCATGAGGTCATTGAGGAGATATCCACTCGACGCCGCGCATCCGAACGCCACAAAGGCCAGCAGAGACTTCTCAATCGTGTTCGCATCAAAACGGTGAGCGGCAACGGCAGGCACGAAAACGAGCAGGTTCTTTAGCCACTGCCCCGGACGCAGAGCCTTCAACCGGAAGGCGAAGCCATTGCCTTGATCCGTAAAAACCCGTTCGATCACGGCGACGCGAGCCGCTTCGGAACGCACGCGTGGATCCGGGTTCACCAGAATGGCTCTGCGGGCAGACGCCCAGACGGCTACGTCGTTTCCTGCACTGCCCCCGCCATCGGCTGCATAGTCGAATCCTTTGTCGCCGAACCGGCTGAGCAGAAGATCCCGTTTGGATTTGCCGCAAAGGTTGATGGTTTCGTCGGTGGCAAACACCTGATCGAAGATCTCTAAATGATCGGCTACTTGCTGCGCGATACCCAAATTGCTACCGGTTGCCAGCACCAGCGATCGCCCCTCGGCGCGCTGCTGCCTCAAATATTCGACCACTTCCCTACGCCACGGGAGTAGCGAAAGATCCAATTCGACGCGTTGCGCCACTTCATTCTTCAAGCGGGCCATCCCCCGCGCCGCCCAAAAAGGCATCACGAAGAGGTACAGTGGCTGCCTTCTGAGCAGGGAAAGGACGGACTCGATGAGCAGGTCTGTTTTAACCAGGGTTCCATCGAGGTCAACAGCCAACGGCGGCTGCGTGAGGTACGGCGCGGCAACCTCGGTCTGCCCGACTGTCTTCTGCGACCCCTCGATTCGTAGCGCGCCCACCATCCCCATTCCGAAATGACTAGCAGTTGGACGGCCAATGACGGGCGCAGTCCTGTGGTGCGGCTGCTACCTGACGCACCAGTGGTCCCGGGGCGGGAGCATCCTGTCCGCAGATGATGCCTCTGGAATACTACGCCGGCGGTCTTCGCTTGACAAACCAACCATCAACCCCCTACACTCGATATAGTTGATAGGCTGATAAGAAAGCACCAAGCGCCTGCTGCTGGCTTGATCGCCCTGGACCCGATCAGGCATAGGTCACAAAGAATGAATCTCCAGAACCGTTCCATCTCCGGATGTTGTTGTAGCGCCATCCAGCGGCTGCCCAACTTCACCCTTCTGAACCCCGGAGATGATCATGAAAGAAAAAGAGTTATTCCGTGAGATCGTTCGCATCGCCCATGATGCCGGTGGCTTAAATGACGCCCTCCATCGCATCCAGTCTCTGTTGGCAACCGAATGGGGAGGAGCACTCCTCGTCATCCGACCAGCATCCACCTCTAAGGTCACGTCGTTCCCGCCGGTCGTTTCCAGCTTCCCGGAATCGCGCGACTTCCCCTTCCGCGGACTCTATGTAGCCCCACTGCGATCTGGCAACGAGACCGCCGGCACGCTGGTCGCCTGCATCGGCACCTGGGGTGCTCCCACGGACACACTCCGTCGCATTACCAACTTTGCCAGCCAGCAACTCATCGACCTGGCCCGCCGGCTCGCCCTGCCGAGGCTCGAATACGCGGAGGCATTCTAATGAAGCCGTGGCTCCACAGACTCTCTCAAGTTCTGGCCAACTCATCCTTATGGCCGGGTTCAAGCGAATTCGACCTCCCCGGGATCCCGGCCGTTCCCTCATTCTCCTCGCCGTTCAAAGTGCTGCTGGTAGTGGCCCACCCCGACGACGAATCTGAATGCGCGGGCACGCGCTGAACTCAGCCCTCGATCACACCATCATCGTCCACTGGGTTATCGCGGAGCACAAAATCGCAGGGGATGTTTCAAATGGAATACGGCAAGCACACGCACGAATATTTCTGGCAATTCGAGAATGGCAGCGGGCGCGCGGAGTCGCACTGGCAACCACTCCTGCAATCCATCTCCGTCCAAAAGCGTTTTGCCGGCGCGGAGGCAGCGTGAGAGCTTCACCCGTGTCGCCGCTGCGCTGTCGTGGAACAGAACGCTGGCGGCCGCGTCGTCTACCCGCTGCACACCGATGGCTTTGTCGTCTTCGCGTTCGCCGAGGCAAAAAAACTAATTGAAGCTAGAACGGCTCTCAGCCAAATCGTCGAAGCGATGAGTGCTATCTGGGCCGCCCGCACTACCGACGCTCAATATCTTAACTCGCGCGCCGCCTCAGTTCCTTGGAATCGCAACTGATCGATTCCAAGATCGCCGACCGCGCTCGCTGACTGCTCAGCGGCGAACTGTCTCCCACCGCCCTCAGTTCTCTGGTCACCCACGGCGAGGTCGCTGCCGATGTGCTGACGAAGTACGCTCCGAAGGCTCAAACAGCGTATGCTGCTACCTCTCCTACGCGGCGTGTAGGGATCGAAGGTCTCGAAGACCTTTAAACCCGCCCTCGCCGCCTTGCACCCGACGCTCACGCCTCACGCAATCTCGCGCCGCACAAACTCCCAGCATCCCGCACTCGCCACCACGATCATTCCAGCAACGGCAAAAACGGTGATTCGATCAACTCCCGTTGCCCCGTCCAACACGGCGCGAATCGGCAGCGACCACGGAAACCAAGCCCCCAGTGCCTTCGATTGCACAGTGAAGACACCAACAACCATGGCACACATGCCGAATCCCATCGCCACCGTAAAACTGTGCCACCGCAAGCTCACCCAATGCTGAATCGCCACCGCCAGCAACGTGGACAACGATACCCTCAACATCGGCACAGCGAACGGACTCAGCGGCATCCCACCCATGTTCAACGCGGGGTGCAGCAACTTCAGCATCAAGCCGCTGGCAGCTGTTCCAGCAATCAACACCGCATGCGCAGTCCACAAAAGGCCGATCGTCACCACCAGTTTGCTGACGTACACCATCCACCGCGGAGCAGGCAGCGCCAATAGCGCCTTCCAGTTTTTTCCGCTGTTCTCCAGGCCCGCGAGCAGCGACGTCTCCAGCGTCACGAACATCGGCATCATTAACAGCGTCCACACTTCCACGGTTTGCCTGACCATCACCGGCCACGCATCTTTGCCATCGCGCACAAGCCCGTCTGAGGCCTTCCACGTGATTCCAAATTGGATCAGCACCATCACCAGCGGCGAAACCAGCGCCATCCATAAGGCAAGCGTGCGCTTCAGTTTCAGGCACTCGGTCGAAAACACTCGAAAGAACATGGGTCTCCTAAGCAACCTCGGCACGCGTCATTTTGAGGAACACTTCTTCCAGGGAAATCGATTCCACGGCAAGATGATGGACGGCGAAGCCACCCTCCACCAGCGTTCGATTGATCGCCGCCCCCGCACCAGTGTCGAGCGACATAAGGTATTCGCCGGCCCGCTCCACGTCCCAGCCGTGCCTGGTAAGTAGCACCGCCGCGGAACCTGGATCGTTCACCCCAATGCGCAAACAGGATTGCCGCATCCCGGCGAGTTCCCCAATCGTCCCCTCATAGACCATTTCTCCCTGCGAAAGCACCCCAACATGTGTCGCCACCTGCTCCACTTCGCTCAACATATGACTCGACAGGAAGACAGTCACCCCATGGGTGGTCGGAAGTTGCCGGATCAGTAACCGCATTTCCTGGATTCCCGAAGGATCCAGGCCATTGGTCGGCTCATCCAGAATCAGTAACTCGCGCTCGCCCAGCAGCGCCTGCGCCAGTCCCAGGCGTTGTTTCATCCCCAGGGAAAAGCTTCCGACGAGTTTGCCGCCCGCGTTTTCCAGACCCGCGATTCCCAGCACTCTGTCTATATCGGAACGCGGAGCGTCCAGGATCCTGCGCGGAATCTCCAGGTTCTCCCGCGCCGTCAGGTGTTCATACAACGACGGAGACTCCACCAGCGAACCGACACGGGCCAGAATCTCACTCCGGTGCCGCCGCAGATCCAGCCCCAGCACGGAGATATCGCCGCTACTCGGCCGCAGAAGCCCCAAAAGCATGCGGATGGTCGTGCTTTTCCCTGCACCATTCGGCCCGAGGAAAGCGTAGACACTGCCCCGCTCCACGTGCAGGCTGACATCGCGCACCGCCGGCTTACCCCGGAACAGTTTGCCGATCGCATCAGTCCGGATCACGAAATCAGTCATCACTACTCAGACGAACGCATTCGGCTTTTCTTATCACCAGACCTATCTCGCCCCTGATTCACCCGAACACGCCGGGCACCTGTGATCTAATGACTGTGGTTGCCATACAATCATGCCCGAAACAGTCAAATATTTACTCCCGGAATCCGCCATCCCGAAGGCTTGGTACAACCTCACCGCCGACCTCCCTTCGCCACCGCCTCCCGTGCTCCATCCGGGCACACTCCAGCCTGTCGGGCCTGACGACCTCGCACCGCTCTTTCCCCTCTCGCTCATCCTCCAGGAGGTCTCCACCGAACGTCACATCGAGATCCCCGAACCCGTGCGCCAGGTCTACAAGCAGTGGCGGCCCTCACCCCTCTACCGTGCCCGGCGTCTGGAGAAGGCGCTCGACACGCCCGCCCGTATCTATTACAAGTACGAAGGCGTCAGCCCCGCCGGCAGCCATAAACCCAACACCGCCGTCCCCCAGGCGTTCTATAACCGCGAAGCCGGCATCCGCCGCATCACCACGGAAACGGGCGCCGGACAGTGGGGTTCCTCGCTTGCCTTCGCCGGTTCCCTCTTCGGCATCGAAGTGGACGTCTACATGGTGCGCGTGTCCTACGATCAGAAGCCTTACCGCCGCGCCCTCATGGAGACGTACGGAGCCCGCTGCGTCGCCTCCCCGTCCAACGAAACCGAAGCCGGACGCGCCATCCTCGCCCAACGGCCGGACCATCCGGGCAGCCTCGGCATCGCCATCTCCGAAGCTGTGGAACAAGCAGCCAAACGCGACGACACTAAGTACGCCCTAGGGTCAGTTCTGAATCACGTCCTGCTCCATCAAACGGTAATCGGACAGGAAGCAATCGCTCAACTGGAGATGGCCAATGACTATCCCGATGTCATCGTCGGGTGCACGGGAGGTGGCTCCAACTTCGCCGGAATTGTTTTTCCGTTCCTCGGCGCGCAGCTCCGCGGGGGCCGTCAGGTCCGTATTGTGGCCATCGAACCCGCCGCCTGTCCCAGCCTCACCCGCGGCCAATACGCATACGACTTCGGCGACACGGCGCATCTAACTCCACTTACTAAGATGCACACGCTCGGGTCTACCTTCACCCCGCCCGGCTTCCACGCCGGAGGCCTCCGCTACCACGGCATGGCGCCTCTGGTGAGCCACATCAAGCAACTCGGCCTCATCGAAGCGCGCGCCTATCATCAAACGAAATGTTTTGAAGCCGGCGAGGAACTCGCCCGCGCCGAAGGCATCGTGCCCGCGCCTGAGGCCAACCACGCCGTTCTTGGAGCGATCGATGAAGCCATCCGCTGCAAACACGAAGGCCGCGCTGAGACGATTCTCTTCAATCTCTGCGGCCACGGCCACTTCGACATGCAAGCGTATATCGATTTCTTCTCGGGCAAGCTGACTGACCAGACGTATGACGAAAGCGAACTCGCCATGGCACTAGCCGGCCTTCCCAGCGTCTAGAAGGGGCCTATCCGCGTTAGACCGCCCAGGATTCGTCGAGTTCCAACTCTTCCGCCGGAGCAACGCGCTCTAACTCATAACGAACACTGTCCGCAATCGCCGTCCAACTCGCCTCAATGACGTTACGAGACGTCCCCGACGTGGCCCATTTTCGTCGCCCGCTTGACCAATCGATATCCACGCGAACCCGTGCCGCCGAGCCGAGAGCGGTCTCCAAAACCGTCACCCGGTAATCCGTCAAAGCCACTGCCCCCAAAGTCGGATACAGTGACGACAAACACCCGCGCAACGCCCGGTCAAGGGCGTGAATCGGCCCTACTCCCTCAGCCGTAAAAGTCAGCACATTGTCGCGCAAGTCGATCGTAGCTGTGGCGGTTGTAACGGACTCACTCGCCACCCGCCACCGCGTCGATACCTCGAATCCGAGTACTCGGAACACTTACTACACCGTTACCAGCGCGGAGCGGTGCGAAGGCATCAGCCAATGCCGGTACCGGTCCATCTTCCCACGCGTCGCCTTGAAGTACATATCGCGAAGATCGCGCGTCAGCGGACCGACGACGCCATTGCCCACATGGCGATGATCCACCTGAGTAATCGGTCCCACTTCCACAGCGGTGCCCGTAAAGAAAAGTTCGTCGCAGACATACAACTCGCTGCGATCAATGCTCCGCTCCACCACGTCCAGGCCAAGTTCGCTATGCGCGAGCTCAATGATGGAGGCCCGCGTGATGCCTTCCAGAATGTTATCGGTGGAAGGCGGCGTAATGATCTGGCCGTGCCGCACCATGAAGATATTGCACGTAGCGCCCTCAGCCACGTGACCACTCTCCGTAAGGAAGATGGCCTCATCAAACCCGCACCGCCGCGCCTCATCGCTCGCCAGCGCGCTATTCACGTACGCGCCACAAATCTTCGCCCGCCCCGGAATCGCGTTGTCTTCGACACGGCGCCACGAGGACACACCGGCGTGCAACCCTTTACTACTATCCAGGTAGACCCCAAAAGGTACCGCGACGAT
>JBDTMC010000159.1:0-15101 GCA_039934475.1 Bryobacteraceae bacterium
GTCGCGGGAAGAATTCCATTGGTCCCATCCATCGAGACCCGGAGCGCCGACAATGTTGTAGTTGATCTGATCGCCACCGGCTACGATGGCCTGCTCACGAGCATGGACTGGAAAGGTGCTGCCTCCGCCCGTCACTTCTCCTTCGCCACTGCGCACTGTGACTGTGGTGTTTTGGGAGTCGGCAACGGCGGTAATGCGGTATTGTCCAGGACTGAGAACGTTAAAGGCCATGCTCGGCGTATCAATCTCCAGGATTTGGTCCTGATCGAGGGTTCTCACGTTGACCGTGAGATTTCCTTCTGACAGTTGCACTTGCATGGTTCCGTCGTCCAGATTGAGGAACTGGAATGCGGTGTTGGAATCGAGGCGGAAGGCAGTGGAGCCTACGCGAACTTCGGCGCGTCCGCCGTCGCCTACCCAAACCTGATCGCCCGTGGTGAGCGGACGATTTACACTCGCATCGACCCAATCGCTGACGCCGGCCGGTTGAAACGAAACCGGACCGCTAACGAAATTCAGTCGTCCGACCCTGCCTGGAGGATCGATCTGCGCAAGCAACGAGGACGAGCCCGCTATCAAAAGGACGATTAGTTTTGTGAGCCGCATAGCAGCCTCCGGACAACAAGAGGCACGTTCACTGCCACTCACCGCAAGCGGCGTTCAATTCGCAAACGGAAGATGGGTTGTCAGCAAGCGTCGCGCGTGGCGTGCAGGATATGCACCGTTGTGATTCAACGAGAGGAACTTCTTATTCTCACGAATTCGCAGCGTGCGCAATGTGAATGATTTCCTGAGCGATTTCCTCGGGCGAAAGAACGAAGTCAATGCACCCGCTCGCGATCGCGCTGCCTGGCATGTCCGGCTGGCCGGCGGTGTCGGGCTTCTGTGCGATGGTGATGCCACCCACCTCTTTGATACCGCAGAGCGCGGCGGCACCATCGCCGTCAAATCCGGAGACAATGACGGCGATCAATTTGCCGCGCCAGTGTTCGGTAAGGGAACGCAAAAAGACCGTAATGACGTCGGGCCATCCCCTCGGCTTGGATATTGGCTTTAAGCGGAACACTCCATCCTGGACATGTAAATCGCGCTGTTCGGGAATGATAAATACGCGGTTTGGTTGGATGAGTAACCGATCGGTGATCAGTTCAACGGGCATCTCGGTGTAGGGCGGGAGAATTTCGTGGAGCATGGTGGCCACGGTTCTGAGGTGATTGACGATCACGATAGCCACACCCATATCGGCCGGCAGATGCCGCAGCAAACGGATATAGGCATCGAGTCCTCCGGCAGAACCGCCGACGCAAACGATGGGGAAATCACTATTGCCACTCTTCGGGTTGATAGGCACCCTAGTGGCTCAATTGGGTTCGCCCAGGAACCTTACCAGTTCGCGATTTACTTCATCCGCGTGGGTCCATGTAAGGCCGTGCGGCCCATCCTTAACCACCAGCAAGCGGGAGCCCTTGATTAGTTTAGCGGTGCGGAGTCCGGATGCGGCGATCGGTACGATTCGGTCCGCATCCCCTTGTATGACCAACGCTGGCACGTCGACGTGACCGAGGTCCTGGCGGAAGTCTTCAAGCCACGTCGAGACGCACGCGAGACACGCCGTAGCGGAGGCGCCGGCGGCGACATTCCAACTGGCCTGAACAGCTTGCTCGCTGATGCGTTTGCCCAACAGGACATCCGTGTTGTAGAAATTCTTGAAGAACTCGGTGAAGAACGCGTAGCGGTCTGCGGCGACGGCCTTCTCGATCCCTTCGAAGACAGTGCCGTCCACACCCTCCGGATTGTCGGGCGTTTTCAGCAGGAACGGCGGGACGCCGGAGATGAATGCCACTTTCCGTACGCCTTTCGATCCATGCTTTCCCAAGTACCGCGCCACTTCGCCGCCGCCCATGGAGAACCCGACGAGCGAGAAGTCACTCAGATTCAATTGCATCACGAGTTTGTTCAGGTCGGCAGTGAAGGTGTCGTAGTTGTAGCCTGCGGTTGGCCGGCTAGAACTGCCGAAGCCACGGCGGTCATACGTGATGACGCGGTGCCCGGCAGCCAGCAGCACAGGGACTTGCTTCTCCCAGGACGCGCCGCTCAGCGGGTAGCCGTGGATCAAAACGACAGGCATTCCCGAGCCTTGGTCCTCATAGTAAAGTTCAATGTTGCCGGAGTTTTCCTCGCCGACAGTAATAAATGGCATCGTTCGGTCTAATCCTTCCGGCCGGTGACGAGCAGGACGATACCACCAACGAGCGCCAGCGCGCCGACGATGGGAGGCAGGGGGACGTCGTGAGTCTTTTCGCGAGTCGCGTGAATCGGCCCGATGTCAATAACCTTTTCCCGGGTTGTATATGTAAAGCCTCCCCAGGCCAAGCCAAACAGACCAAGGACAACCAAGATCACGCCGAGTATTTTACTCACGGTAACCTGTTTCTACTTCCCTATGACCTTCTCAATTTGGCTGACCTTCTTTTGAACCTTGCCGCCGAGCTTTTCGGCTTGGCCCTTGTTCTCCAGGTCGGGGTTCCCGATGACTTTGCCTGCCTTCTCTTTGACTGTGCCTATCAATTCATGAACATTGCCCTGAATCTCATCTTTCGTGCTTGGTTTCATCGTTTTCTCCTTAGTAGAGCCAGAGGCGGGACTTACACCCGCCCCGCTGTGTTGCTATTGAGCCTCAGTCCCAGTAGGGCTTGGCTCCGTAGTACTTGAAGACACCATTCGCCCAGCTGAGGTCAGCCATATTCGGCCAATGATCTTTGTCGAAGCCGGGGGCGTTCTTGAGCAGTTCCTTGTCGATATTCAGAACGAATTGCTTCTCCACTGTGTCGATTTTAAGGGCGCTCCATGGAATCGCAAACAGTTTGTCGCCCATACCCAGGAACCCGCCGAAAGAAAGAACCGCGTACGCGATGCGTCCGTTCGCCAAGTCGATCATCAAATGCTCGATCTTGCCGAGATCCTCCTGTTTGAGATTTACGACCTTATCACCGGCTAGAGTGTCTGCCGCGAGGACCCTAGGTTGATACATCAATTTTGTTTCTGTCATATTGTTTTCATTTCTCTATAGTCAGGATTAAGGCGAACTCCTGAGTCTCTTCCACCGATTCGATAGCTTGCCACGCTTTCCCAAGAGCAGATTGGGGACCACTACCGAACGTGAGGCCACCGTTGAGAGGAGCACGATTCTCGTGGGACGTAGAGTGCAGGTCTTGCGTTGCGGAAGGCAATATGCGCAGTGTGGGTACTCCTGCGGCGCCGGCTTTGGACGATTCGTTCAGCTGGTTTCAAGGGCGGCGCCTCGAGGCCGCAACGCCGCTTCGCGCTTCTGGCGGGCGACCGTTACCTGAGGAGCAAGCCCGTGAAGCCGATGGCGGCGCCTACCAAGGCGATACTTGCACCCAACGGAGGGAAAAGGCGGCGCTTCGAGATGAAGTAGAGGGAGCAGAGCACGAGGCCGACTTCGAGCATGGCTTCGCCGAGGTCGTAGCGTAACGCCTGCCTTTCGCTGAGGGCATATTCCTTCTGGAGTTTGCGCGCCTCTTCCGACACCTCCTTCGACTCCTTATCGTTTTTTTGGATCTGTTCGACGTAGTGTTGGAGCAAGGCTGCCGAGTCAGCCGGACGAAGCGAAGTCAGCATGTCACGGCCTAATTCCGAAACATGAGCTTTGAGCCGCTTCGCCTGGTAGAGTGACCACTGGTCGTTCGACTCCGATAGTTGGACAAGCGCATTGGTGTGTGAACGATGGGAAGCGATGGTTACCAACGCCAGCACGACGGCGATCGAGGCGGTGAGAAGACCGACTCGCTGTGCGTAGTGGTCCTGCTTCCCTTCTTCGTGACCCTCTTGCTCAAAAGGCAGTTCCATATGATTACGGTAACGCGCTTTGCGGGTTCGCTGGGAACAGTCCCATACGTCAAAACACCGGCCGGCCCTGCATCTGCGGACTTGGCTTTACGTCGAACTCGTTGAGGATCGTCACGGTGAGATCGGCCAGGCTGGGATCGGACAAACGGATCGTCCGGTTGGCGATGAGAGTGCCGGGCACGGCCCGCGGATCGATACAATGGTCGCCGATCCAGGGGTCGAGATTGTCCTCCATAATGTGCTCCGGAGCCGCGCCTAAGGCAGTTTGCCACGAACCGCGATAGCCGGGGGCATAGCCGATGATGAGGTCAGGAGCGAACTTCAGCGCCTGGCCATGATAGACTCGGCGCGGGTCGTACACGGCATCCACCACCACCGCGCCGTTCAAGGGATCGCGCAACGCCAGTAGTCGATCAGAGATCTGGCGCAGCACCTCAGCACGAGCCGCTTCGCCAGTGACCGAGCCGTTCTTCTCGCGGCCGGCCATGTTCACATAGAGTCCGTTGAGGCCGATCGCGTAGGCCTGGGTTTTGTCCCACGCGACGTGGGCGAAGCCTTCCTCGGAAGAGGTCGCATTTGGTGTGTCCAACTGCAAGAAGCCCTCATTACGCAGCCAGGTGTTGACGTGGAAGGCGCGGTCGAAGCGCGTGAAGCCGTGATCGGACATGACGAGGATGGTTGCGGAGCCGGCGCGGGCCATCACCCAGCCTATGGCCTGATCCACCCGTCGATAGCTGTCGAGAAGTTCTGCTTCATGCTGGCCCCACAGCATGTGTGAGTCCTGGTCGAGCGTGGAGAAGTAGAAGAACAGGAGTCCGGTCTTATACTCCTCAAAGGCGCGCCGCAGGAGGGCGAACTGCTCGCCGGCAACCAACCCGCTCTGCGCCAGGTACTCGCGCAAGTTGAAGACGCCGGCACGGTAGACGGCGGTGTCCTCGGCAATCCCCTGGGTGTAGTAAGGCCCAATCGCCGCGGCCAGTTGCCGGCTATACGAAACGGGGTTGGAGAGCGGCAGCGCGGGCGCGGCTGGATCGATGTTGACTGGAGACACGTAGAGCCGAAGACCAGGGTGGAGTTGCTGCGCGTATACGCGGAACATGCCGCGGACCGAATTGACGTGAGGGATGAGTGTGAAGTCGGCGTGGATCCAGCCTGACCATTCACGCTCGTTTAGAACGAACACTTCATCGCCTACCTGGAAGCGCGCCGCTGAAGCGTGCGGGTCGATATCCACGGTGAGCTCCACCGACGCCGGCGCGCGGTCTTTCCGCAGGGTGTTGGCGGGACCGGTGACGGGTAGCACCACGCGGCCATTGCGGGCTTGTACTTTCACAATCCGTCCACCGGCCACCTGGCGCGTCAATTCCTCCACGTCGTCTGTATAGAAGGTGAAGGTGCCGAAGTCGCCGGCCAGGTCCGGCGTACCCATGCCGGCCAGCGTCAGGGCGCTGCCTTTGGGAGGGGGGAAATTGTTCGGGATATGGATGATAGTCGCCGCAACACCGTGTTCATCCAGCAACTGCCAGAACGGCGTGCCCTCGCGCAGCAGCCGCACACGGCCGGATGAGAGTGGCAGGCGGTAGGGGCCGATGGAAAGAGTGTGAGCGGGCTCCTCGGTTTCGGCCATGGACGAGAACGGTTCCATCGTCAGGGGGTTGCGATGGACGAAATCGAAAACTCCGTGACCGCCGGGGTCCATGCCAGTGATAAAGGTTGACCAGGCCACCGGGCTTTGCGGGGGGATGGTGGTGGCGAGGCGGCGAAAGTCCCCGCGCTGGCGGAGAGCCGCCAGATTGGGCAAGGTGTTCCAGTGACGCTCGACAAATCCAGGGTCCATGCCATCGACGCCGAGAACGATTAGCCGGTGATCGGAGCTCTGATTGTGTTTGCAACCACAGGCGAAGCAAGCTAGTGCGGCCACCACAGGCACAAACAGCAGTCGTCGCATCACAAAAGGACCCGCGGCGGTCAATCGACGAGGCGCAAAATGCCGAAGGCTTCTGGAGTATGGAAGGTCTTCCTAGCGGGGGGCTGCCATGCGACGGCCTGGTGATGCGGGCCTTGTGAGCGATAGAGATTCATGCGCAAGGTGTTGCCAGCCGCGGCCGGACGCGCGTCCACGGACTGGTAGGGGATGCGCATTGCGCCGTACCAGATCTTGTGCGCTGCGTCGATGTGTGCTGCCACCTCGATGCCAGAGTTCCACACCCACCCTTCCTCGTGGCGCGGTGTGTCTAAATCCACGTCGAGATCAACCCACTCGCCTTGCGGTGACATCTCGAATTCCCGATAGTGCCGAATGTTCTGGAAGTCGGCGCCGAGGAACACTTCCGCCACATCCCAATTCCAGAGTTCGTTGGTTTCGGCATCGAGTTTGGGCGCCGGCTTCAAATTCAGTTCTTCGTACGGACATGTGAACAGAAAATAGAGATGTTCCTTGGTCCATCGTGCGCGTACTTCGGTACGGTGACCAGGCACCGGGTGGGCAAAGCTGTCGCGCTCCATCACGGCGTCCGCCGGACCGCGCCAGAATTCTGAGCGGGAATCGCGCCATCCGCGTATGTCGCCCATGATGTGCCTGCTCGACATCTCGTGCGATAGATCCGCGGCCAACGCCGGCAGAGCCGCTAAGGCTGCGCACACAAGATACCCTGTCCGCTCCTTCATTCTGCTTATGGCCTCCCTGTTGGTGGTCCTGCCCGCGTAAGGGCACATGTGCAGACCTGGCACATGCCTATTGTAGCGGCACGCGAATCAATGGTTTTTCTCCGATTTGCCGCCTATATAACCCAGCCCGCGGAGCCGTTGTAGGGTGGCATCGTCCAGCGGTTTCGATCCGCTCTGTCCAATGCGGGCTTTAACCGCTTTCTCCTGTTCGATCCACTTCAGGATGTCAGCCTTCATGCGGTTCGCCACATCAGGATGCTCGACCGCGACGTCGCTATGGTCGGCGCGATCCGAGCGGCGGTCGTAGAGTTCGATCGGTTTGAGATGGGCACGCTGCGCCTGTAGCCGGTAAATGAGCTTCCACTCGGGTTCCACCCGGGCGACCGTATCGGTAAGGTTCTCAGGCACTGCGCCGCCGGGCTTCGCACTCGGCAATGCGAGCTTCGTTGACATGGCCGGCACGGCATCCAGATGGCCGCCCGCCAACAGTGGAGCGAGACTGCGTCCCTCGAGTGCGTCGGCTTTCTTCAGCCCAAGGAGATCCATTACTGTCGGCAGGATGTCGATCAGTTGCACCGTGTCTGCCACCCGGCGGCCCTGCGGAATCAGCTTCGGATTCCACATCATGAGGGCGACGTGGATCAGCTCGCTGTACAGCGAATGGCCGTGCGCGCCGAGGCCGTGCTCCCAGAACTCTTCGCCATGATCCGAGGCGAACACGACGAGCGTGTTGTCGAGCAGACCCAAGTCCTTCAACTTGCCGGCTAACGCCTCAATGCTGCGGTCATTGTGAGCGATCTCGCCGTCGTAGCGATCCATCGCGCGCTTGACAAAGGCGCGGTCGTCAATGCCCTTGGCGCGAATCTCGGCGCGACTGACGGTAGCGCCGCCGCCGTATGCCCGAATGTCCCGCAGTTTCGCGTAGTCCCGGTTGAACTGTTCGGTCTCCGCCGGGTTGGCGAACTGCTTTTCGAACTCCGCCGGCGGGCGGTATGGGGCGTGCGGATCGGTGGAGAGAACGAAGAGGAAAATAGGTTCATCGCGGTGCCGTTCCAGCCACGGGAGAATGGCGCGATTGATGGCTGCCGAATCGGTTCCGCGATCCACGGCATCGGTCCTCTGCCGCTGGACCACGGGGTATTCGAGGACGTAATCGAAGCCGCGTTCGAGCCCGCTGGCGCGCCCGGCGAACGGGTTGGCTACGATGCTGGCGGTAACATAGCCTGCCGCGCGCAGCTGTTCCGCCATAGTCACCGCCCCGCGCGGAATGGTATCGGACTCGTTTGCCAGCCCGTGGGTGTATGCCTCAAGCGAAGTGAGAATGGATGGAACCGAAGCCTTGGTCCAGGACGCCTGTGCCACGGCGTCGTCAAACACAACCGCGGAAGCGCCCAGCCTTTTCAGGAACGGAGTTGTCTCGCGGGTATAGCCGTAGAGGCTGGTATGATCCGGGCGCAGAGTGCACACCACATAGAGCAAGACATTGGGTCGGCGCGGCAAGGTGCGGCTGGTCACCAAGGGATTGGCCCAAAATCCCACCGCGGCAGGGGCCTTGGAAGCGCTCTCCAGCACGATGTGGGCGGTAGTGCCGGCGTAAGCCGATAAATCCACTTCCGCGTCTTCCCACTGGTCGGGGTTACTTACCACGCGCTTGAAGATCTCCGCTTTCGCGGGGCCGCCCAGAACTCGAAAAGTGATCGGGGCCTTGCCCGCTACGCCTAGTCCGAAATGCAGCACGGGCCCGGCGGCCGGGATGGGGATATCGAATGCCATTGAGGCGGGCGTGCGCGAGAACAAAGTGTTTCGGTACTCGTCCAGTTTGGCGATGTTGGTGACGCCGGCAGGCGCGCTCAGTGTCTCTTTTCGCGGTACAAGTTCGATGAAGTCGAAGGCCACGGCTGCAAACAGGTCGTCCGTTGGCATGATCGCCAGGGGGCGGACAAATCCGGACGGCACGGCGGGGATGTCGAACTGGTAGACCTTCCATTCCATCGCCGGCGCGAGCTTCTGTTTGAACTCCTGGGCTCCGAGCCTCACCTTCATCTCCGTACCGCCTTCGGAGATCATCCGGATCTTGACCGCTTCATACTGCGCCCAATCGATGGCCGGACTGGTTGGCGCGGCGATGACGGGGGTGTTGCCGTCGCCTTTCACCACAAGCAGCCCGGGCTTTTTGAAGCCCATGCGTCCCCGCAACGACTGCCACGTCACTTTCTCATCGACGAAGCGCCAGATCCTTGGCTGTGCGGTTGGTACTGAGGTTGGGGCCGACGATGCCATGGTCACGTTGGCGGCGTCGAAGTGGTCGGTCAGCCGGTAGGTAGTCCAGGGGGCAACCGATGATCCCTGGGAAGCCGGCTCAGGTGCAGGCCCGGTTGACCGGCACGAGACTAGGCCGAGCAGAAGTGCCAGGGCCACGAAACGGGCAATTGATGTGGGGAGAGAGCTGGGCAGGTGGGGCACCGTCACAGTGGAACCGATGATAGCAAAGAGGCGGCCGGGCTCCAGAAAGCCAAGCCGCCCAAATGCGATGGTTAGAACTCGAATCGTGCAGAGAGCTGAATGATCCGCGCACCGTTCGATTGCTGGCTGAGGTCAATCAGCCCGGTTGTGGTGTTCGGGCTGAGGTTGTTGGGGTGGTTGAACGCGTTAAAGAAATCACCCGTAAGGCGCACCTTGTAGCGCTCCTTGAAAGTGATGGTCTTGTACAGGGAAAGATCCTGGTTCCACGCGCCCGGCCCTTGCAGAAAGTTGCGCGCATTCCAGTTGACGGTGCCTGAGTTGGCGTTGGTGAACACAACAGTACCGTTGGCCAGGGTCTGAGCGATCTGGTTATTGTTGTTCCCTAACCTGGTCATCACCCGTTGCGAGAAGTCGACCGGCACAAGCTGCTGCACGGCACTCGCCGTCGGGCCCTGGGCTTGGGAGGAATCGAAGTAACCGCGGAAGTAGACTTGCTGCTGACGGCCGAAGATGTCGGCAGTGACGCGATTGTCTTTGCTTAGAGTCGGGTCGCCGAAGAGGTAGTAGCCGGCATTCACCCCTGTCCAGAAACCGCTCCGCCAGTCGCCGATAAAGCCGATGGACCAGCCGCCGATGATCTGGTTCATCACGCCGCCTGAGGTGCCGGCGAACCGCTTGCCTTTGCCAAAGGGCAGATCGTAGACACCGTTCCAGCGCACATGCTGCGGGGGAACATCGCCGGAGTTGGCATAGCCGAGCCGCAGCCGCTGGGAATCGGTCAAATTCGGATTGCCCAGGATCTCTCCGTTCTGGGGAACGAGGAACGAATAGCCGCTGCCGGTGGCGTTGGCGTTGCCGTCACCGGAGGAACTGCCACCGGCGTCGGTAGTGCTCATGGCATGCGCATAGGTGTAGAAACCCTGGAAGGTCAGGCCTTGTGCGAACTTATGGTTGAACTCGAACTGAAACGACTGGGTGTTGGAATAGCCATTGTGTTTGACGGCTTGCCCGCTCCAGTTGGGATTGTAGCGGCGCGTATCGGCGTTGGAACTGCCAACCAGCCCGGTTTCCGCCCGGTAGTTGATAAGCGCCGTCGGATCGTTGTACGCCCAACGCTGTTCGAGGTTGCTGCCATGGTTGCCGATGTAGCTGAGCCGGAGAGCGGAGTTCTTACCTACCTCCCGCTCTATTACAAAGGTCCACTGCTGCATCATGTCGTCGTTCCAGTGGCGGAAGTCGAACGGAGTAAACAAACGTGCTCCGCCGGGCGCATCGGAGGCCGTCACGGTCGCCGTGCCCACGGAGTCGGTCGGCGCCGGGGCGTGCGAAAGGGCGTAGACGTAGTCTGTGTTCTTGGCGCTGGCGATGGCGTTCTCAAATGCCAGGTTCAATGGCGGATTGGTGCGCGAGCTCTGGAGGATCTGCGATAGCGGCATCGTCCAGTAATAGATACCGTAGGATCCGCGCAGGACTGTCTTGTCAGTCAGGCGGTAAGCCATTCCCAGTCTGGGTCCCAGGTCGCGGTTGATGCCCGGAGTCAGTCCGCCCGGAATGCCAGCCTGGTTCGCGGTGGTCCATGTAGTGCCTCGGCGGGCCCAGGCAGACAACACCGCCGCAGGAACTCCGGACAGGGATTCCATGGTGACGTCGTTCGGCGTAATAACCTGCATGTTGGTCGGGGTAATGCCGGCCAGGTCCAGGTTCACCAAACGGTTGCGCTTCTCACTGTAGGGGGTCCACTTGTCCCAGCGAAGTCCAAGATTCACCGTCAGGCGCCTGCTCACCTTCCAGCTGTCCTGGGCGTAAAGTCCGAATTCCTTCTGCCGGAAGTAGAAGTAGCCGCGGTTGAACTGGTTGCTCAAGTAGGTGGGTAATCCAAGTTCCAAGCTGGCAAAACCGCTGCCAGTGAACGGAACTGCGGATTGGCTCGCTGGATCGTACAACTGGGTCCAGTCGCCGTAGAAGCTGTGGCTCCCTTGCGCCTGTTGCATTTCACGTACGTTATTGGCTTCGGTGCGTCCGCGGAAGCCGAACTGCATGGTGTGCTTGCCCTTGACCCAGGTGACGTTGTCTTCCAGTTGGAACTGGGTCATGGCCTGGTCTTTAAAGTTGTCGGCGTCCCATCCGCCGTAGTACAGGAACTGCGAGTCACTGGTGTAGATGCTGGGCCAACCAGTAGCGCCAAATGGGTTTGGAAGTCCCAGCTTGTCGGCCCAGTTGGTGCCGTCTGAGAGCCCGCCCTGGTGGTTCGGAGACCGATTCACTGAGGCTGCGAACTCATTGATGAGGTTGGGCCGGAAAACATGCACCTCACGGGCTACTACGGAAGTGAGGCCCGCTGTTGTCAGCTGCGTGCCGTTGCAGTTGGAACAATCGAGCGGCGGAAATCCAAAGCGGCCACCGGATTGGACGTTGTCCTGATTCGAGTGGGTAAATCTTACCGAAAGGTTGTCTTTCTCAGAGAAGTGCTGATCGAACTTACCAGTGTGGGTGGAGAAGTCCTGCGTCTTGGGGTAATAGACCTGGAAGTTGGCCGTGAGGTAGGGATTGACGCTGAGATCCGTCGGTTTGGGAGTGATGGCGCGCATTACACCCGCGATGGGCGCGATGCGGCTGCTCTGAATCACATTGCCGGGGAACGGGGAGCGGGTACCATTGGCGCCTGTGGTGAGCGGATCGTAGATGGTGTATTTGGCGCCGCTGGTGTCGGTGAATCCACTGAAATCGCCGTTCCACATCGCATCGCCGGGGACCTGCGTCTGCGAGTACACCTGCTGCCGAAGTTTCATCGCCTCATACGAGTACAGCCAGAAAGCCTTATTCTTCACGATGGGCCCGCTGACCGTGCCGCCGTACTCATTGCGGATCAGCTTGGGCGGCGTGGTGAAGGTATCTTGCCGCGCACGGGCCAGTAGCCCGCCGTAATTGTTGCGGAACGTTTCGAAGGCGTTGCCGTGCCACTGATTGGTGCCGCTCTTGGAAACGAGTGTCACTGACGAGGGCCGCGAGAAGGCCGCGTCGGAGCCGGCGGTCTCAAAACGGAATTCCTGAATAATATCCAAGCCGGGTTGTACGCGCGAAATCCCGCCGCCGAAGCGATCCACCAGCGAGATGCCATCCAGCGCCATGTCCGTAGAGCCCACCTTCATGCCGTTGGTGTGAGGAGCGCCTCCGCCCTCCACGCCGGCGGTTAGATTGAACAGGTTGGTGATTTGGCGTCCGTTGAGGGGAAGATTTCGAATTCGGGTGGCATCCTTGACGTCACTGAGCGATCCCTTTTCCGTTTCGATGACGGGTGCCGCGCCGGTGACTTCAACGACGTTCTCTGTACTTCCGACCTGTAACACAGGGTCTACGACCGCGGATTGACCCACTTCCAGCACCAGAGTGCCAGTCCATTTCTTGAACTGGGCCATCTCTACTGTCACTGAATACCGGCCTTGGCGGACGGAACCGAAGTAATAGGCACCAACCCCTGTTGATTCAACGGTTTGCGCCACCCCGTTATCGAGGTTCAAGAGAGTGACTTTTGCGCCGGGAACGATGGCCTGGGTCTGATCCGTCACGGTTCCATGCACCACACCGAGACCGGATTGGGCGGTCAGGGGCAGCGCGATGGCGATCGCGAGCAGGACGAGCAGGCTGTGGCGGAATAATTGAGATAAGACAGGC
This sequence comes from Bryobacteraceae bacterium, assembly GCA_039934475.1. Lineage (GTDB taxonomy): Bacteria > Acidobacteriota > Terriglobia > Bryobacterales > Bryobacteraceae > JBDTMC01. The sequence goes on from JBDTMC010000159.1 coordinate 12,673, forward strand.
TGGTGACTAGACATGTAACGGTAAACCTCCCCTTCATTACGCTGAGGCCTTGAAGGGCTTTCTGACAACCTGAAAGAAAATGCCTTGGATGCACCTTCCCTCAAGCCTTTCGACTACCTCGTTCACTGGATTATTAGGCGTTTCAGCGCCGAAGTCAAGCAATTTTTAGTTGAAGGTATCAGGGGAAACATCCTATGATGGGGATTCTTTCTTGTCGCTTGTAAGAAAGTAAAATGATAGACCGCGCCCCACATTCGCGCCGCGTGCTGCGCCTGGGACAAGTCCGGACGGCGAACCGGGCGGCAGTGCTGCGGCTGTTGCGCCGGCACCGCCAGCTTTCCCGGGCTGAACTCGCTCGCCGCACCAGCCTCTCAGAAGCATCTGTGTCCCGGATCATCGCTGAACTGATGAGCCAAGGGCTCTTAGTGGACGTGGGCAGTGGCCCGGGCACCGGTGGCCGACCCGCTGTTCGCCTGGAATTAAACGAGGAGCGTTTTCAGGCGATTGGCGTCGACATTCAGAATTGGGAGACCCAGGTTGTTCTGGGAACGGCGACTGGTAGGATATTGCGCACAGAGAGATTCAAGACGGCGTCCGATCCCATGGAAACCCTCGATCGGATCGCTGTGACCGTCGCGGATTTCGTTTCGGGTCTGACCGAGGCTCCGTTGGGGATCGGCGTCAGCACCCGCGGTTTGGTGGACAGCGCTCGCGGCGTGGCCGAACTTGGCAGCCATCCCGCCTGGATTCATATCAAGATTGGAGACTACCTCACTGGCCGTACCAAGCTGCCGGTCTATGTGGAGAACAACGTTCGAGCGGCCGCAGTCGCCGAATACGCGCATGGCTCTACCGACGTGCAGGGCGCCCATTGCCTGTTGTTTGTGCTGGTGGGTGATGGCGTCGGCATGGCGATCGTCCTGGACGGCAAGGTACACCATGGACCGCACATGGCCGCCGGCGAAATCGGCCAAATGGTGATCGCCGACCAAGATGGGCCTGAGCGGCACAATCGCCCGGGCAGCCTGGAGGCGCTGGCGTCGGATTTGGCCACATGTGAGCGCTATAACAGCCTGATAGGAGCGAAACTCCGCTCGACTAACCCCAGCAGTTGTTCCCAGCAGATGCGCCAGATTTGCCAGCTAGCCATGGAGGGCGAGGGGCCCGCCCGAACGGCTCTCAACACGACATTGCGCTGTCTCGGGATCGGAATCGCGAACACGGTTTGGGCCTTGGACGCCGATGCCGTCGTAATAGATGGCGCCCTTACCGAGGCCTGGCCGCTGGTATCGGCAGCGATTCGCGATCAGTTCCCCGAGGGCCCGCTATTTCCGAACTTCCGTAACTTGGTTTTGAGGCCTTCGGCGCTTGGCGGACAGGCAGCGGTGCTTGGAGCCATTACCCTTCCTCTGGCGCCGATCTTTTCTTACGACGGCACTTGAGATCTGACCGCCACTTCTCCACTTTCTTCGCAGCGTGGACCCGGTTTCCACTGCCCCTTTTAAGCCTCATCGAGTGCTCTTTTTCTGGCTAGTCAATTAATAGGTTATTCATAATTCATAATTCTTGACACTTTATAAAAACTTGCCATATACTTTCCGCACGATTAACGGAGGGTTTTAAATGCTCTCAGCTGTATCGCTCTCTTCTGTGCGCTTGGTTGCGCTCCTTTCACTCGTCGCGATCCCCTCGGCTTTGTCTTTACGGGCCCAAGAGGTAAGCGCCTCGATCAACGGCACTGTATATGACCCCAACGGCTTGGGCATCCCCGACGCGGCCGTTCGAGCCATCAATGGATCAACCGGTTTGAGGCTAACGACGGTGAGCGGCAACAACGGCGACTTCGTGCTACCGTCGCTTCCCCCGGGCACGTATACACTCACAACTGAGAAAGCCGGATTCAAAACGTCCGTCCAAAGCGGCGTCACGCTAGTTGTGTTTCAGAGAGCGAGGATGGACATCCATCTGGAGGTGGGAGAACTCAGCTCAAAGATTGAGGTTCAAGCTACCGCACCCCTCGTGGACTCCACGACAGCCACGGTGGCGGGCATCGTCGAGAACCGAAAAATCGTTGAACTTCCGCTGAACCTCCGGCGCTTCGGGCAACTCGCACAATTATTTCCCGGCGCGGTGCAGGATAACGGTGGATTTGCCTCGTCGGCTATCGGGTCTCCTTTCAGCGAGGCGACATACTCGGCGAATGGCTTACGAACGGCGAGCAACAACTATTTGGTTGACGGAATCGATATGAAGAGCCTCACGTTTGGAGGCTTCTCATTGTCGCCATCGGTGGATAGCGTGCAGGAATTCAAGGTGCAGACGACAGTATATTCAGCGGCATTCGGCCGCATGGCGGGCTCCACGATCAACCTGGTGACGAAGTCGGGCACGAATGGATTTCACGGAAGCGTGTTCGAGTTTCTGCGCAA
>JBDTMC010000160.1:0-15049 GCA_039934475.1 Bryobacteraceae bacterium
CAGCGATTGGCCGCACCCGACGGAGAAGACAGTGCGACCGGTGGAGGACTGGGTGATCGATCCCTCGATCCCCGGTCCGGATGTGCCGCCGGTGGGCGAATCGCTATTCGACAGGCTGGTGCCGGGAACGCCGCCGTTTCCGTTCACCAGTTTGTTGAACCAGATCGAAAGCCGTGTCGGCGGCGGCCTGCGCTACCGGCGCGTGTTGATTCCCCTGGGTAGGTCTTTGCAGCGTAGTGCGGCGGCTCCGGAGTTTTTCACCTATCCGCGGGCCGTGGCCGCGTTCGATTCCGAACCGATTAAGGATCGCCTGTTTCTCGGGTATCAGGAGAAGGCAGGAGTGGTTGAGGTGTTGAGTTACAACGAAGAGGCCGGGCGCTTCGAGTTTCAACTCGTCAGCGATTACCGCGAGGGCGCTACACCGAAGGTGGAACGGGCGAGCCGGAAGGTGTGTACCGTGTGCCACCAGAATCAGGCGCCCGTGTTTTCGCGCCAGCTTTGGGACGAGACCAACTCCAATCCCGGCGTGATGAAACTGCTGTTGCGTGAGGGGAAGGACTTCTATGGATTCCCCATCCAGCAGAGCGCCGATGTGCCGTACCAGATCGACAACGCGATTCATCGCGCCAATGAGTTTTCGTTGTACCAGATTCTGTGGAGGGAAGCCTCCGTGGGCGTGAGGGCATCCTGGCTGCGCGCCATGCTGCGGTGCCGGCTGAGCGATTCGTGTGATGTGACGAAGGAGGCACGGACCAGTCCCATTGCGGAGTGGTGCACGAAATGGCCGCGGGGCTTGCTGATTCCCAATCCGGAGATACCGAATCGGAACCCGGTGGCCATCCTTTCGCGAGAGGGCCCACCCACACACGCTGAGACGCTGGCGATGCTGGCGCGCCGGCAGAAGGATATTGAACCGCAATTTGAGCCGGCAGTACGGCGCCTTCCGCTGGAGACACGCCGCGTGGATGGCGCGCTGATTGAGCGGACGATTCGCGGCTTGGCGTCGTGGTTTGGTGAGAGTGATGTAGTGGCGTTGCGACGTACGAACGTTCAGGCAGCCATCGATCGATGGAGCACGACCCCGGCGGGCAGTCCGCTGGCTTCTAACGTATTCCGGCCGGAGATGATCAGCCGGGCGCTGTTAGCACAGTAGGGAGACTCAAAATGGCAACCGCGGGATTTCGCGAAATGATTTCTGCACTGTTGAGTGCATCGGGACGCGGCCGCGCCGCTCGAACCGTCGAGGTCTTCGGCTGGTTGATTCTGGCGGAAGGCAGCATTGAGTTCCTTGCCCCTGACTTCGCCGCGGCCGTCCTCCACTTGCCGCCACTGGTGGAGCAGGCCGCTAATTACTTCCGCCTGGTGGGGCTACTTACTGGTGGCTTAGGCATGCTCTATGTCGTAACGGGGCGTCTGGGCAGTGAGGCATTCGTATTTGCGTCGATGTTAGACCGGCCTCTGGTGCCCTTCGTGATGACCGGTTTATGGCATTTCAATCTGATCCCGTGGCAGCTGGCAGTAGCCTTCTCGCTGCAGGATTTCGGCAGTTTTCTTTGGACGCTGCTGACGTGGCGCGCAGAAGCAGGAGTACAAGTATGAGCCAAGATGACTGGAAACCATTTCGCCCCAGCCCGGCCGATTTGACGAGCATCGGTGAGGATGTGTCTGAGATCGGCGTGATTCAACAACGTACGCTCTCGAAGTGCCCTCACTTGCACATGGCTGATCGGGTGGCGCATCAATATCAGATCGCAGGCGGTAAGATAATGTTCCGGGTTGCCGATGAGTTGCCAGGTCCTCTGAATGGCGTGGGACTGTTCCAACCCGGCGCGGAGCACCTTGGCATCGGCCGGATCTCGACGGGCCTGGGCACACCGCATATCGAGACCAATCCTGATTTCCTGGGTGTCCGGTTGGCCTTCCAAACTGGCGGCAGCGTGCGGGTGGACTTCCTCGGAATCAATGATCCGACAGCGCCTGTTGACGACCACAAGAAGTTTATGGACGTGCTGCACGCGACGGGCGAATCAGCGGGTGCCGACGTGCCGGTAGCGGGCGACTGGGGCGAATACAACGTAGCGAATCTGATTGCGGAACAGGGTGAATTCGGTCTCGCCCTTGCTAAGCGGATGAAGTTCGCTGCGCCCAGGACACTATTCCATCTAACGAGCCAAACCATCAAGACCACGTTTTCCAGCACCGCGTATCAGTCTTATTGGACGGGAGTAGAGGAAGTAAGTGGCATCGCCGGCAAGTTCACTATTGTTCCAGTGAGCGACGAAAATCACCGCCCCGAATTCCGGCCCGGGGAACGCCACTTGTCGGAAGACTGGAGAATGCGGCAGGCGAAGGGAATCATTGAGTGGGGGCTGTATTGGATCCCGTATCTGGACGAGGCACGGACGCCTACCGATGCGCTGACGAAACCTTGGCAGGAGAACCACAAGCTATTTGCAGGTAATATTCTGTTTCCGCAAGTGGATCCGGCGGCGGCGGACACCCTACTGTGGGCGATTCTCGCCGCCGAAATGGGCGCCAATCCCGGCAACTGGATTCATGACAAGGACAACACGATCGGAGAGCCAGCCACTGAGTTCGGCGTGGCGCGCCGTCTGGCATACCACAACAGCCAGGTTGGACGAGGCGTGTTGGAACCCGATTGGTATGCGGACGTTTTCTCTACGGGGACGATCAGCGAGAAACTCGGCCAGGAACTGGAACGCCGTCAGAGTGAGAAGGACCGCCTCGGCCACATGAGTTGGGCCCCAGCGAGTGGGAGCAAGTAAGCAGCCTCAGTCGAGAGACAACGCAACGCGGCAGATGCGGCTATAGAGATGAAGCTGGCGTCGTTGATCGCGCAGGGTCAACGAGAAATGAGGCAGTGCGACTGGCTCCATGTGATCCATGTCGAGGGTTTCCATCACGTTCCACCGGCCGGGGCGAAATGGGCCACTGCCAGGGGACCGCTCAATCCGCCTCGGCTGACCCCACTTGGGAGCTTCCTGCGAATAGACCGGCGCAAGTCCGTCATTCTCCCACCAGGGCCTGTAATTGTCGATCGGCCACTTCAGACCGGAGAGCGGACCGGTGAAGCGGGATAGCTCCTCGGCGATGTAGCGAAAACCAAGGTTGACGCCCGGGGCCGCCTTACTCGTCAGATAGCTGAAGTAGTAAGTGGATGGGTGATCCTGAATCGAAGCAGTATCCTGGGCGCCGTGGATCGATAGGTCGTACGCCGCATTGTCTTTTCCGTTTTGAAAGGCGTCGAGATCGGTCCACTGCCCTAGACTCAACCCAAAGTAGGAACGAATCGCGGAACTCTCGAAGAGGGTTCTCAACATGTACTCGGCGGTGGAATGCCGTTGGATGCGTCCGGTCTGCGGGGAGCAACCGAGGATGTACGCGGTTGGTGTGCCATTGTGCAAAGCAGAGATGCTGGTGATGGACTTGATCCAATCGGCGCTAGTGGGATAGGGTGCGCCGGTCACGGGATTGATAAAGAAGTCTCCCTGCGCCACGAGATGCTGCAAGACACGCGCTGTGGACGCGCCCTGGGCTTGGCCGACGAAATGCAAGGGACGTTCCGCATTCCACTGCGGGTATTGCGCACGCGCTCCCTTAGCCCAGTCCTTTATGGTTTCCGCATGGCCGTGCTCGACAGCATGGGCCACGCCGTAGTGGACGTTTCCGCCCTTAAGTTGATAGAAGAGCTCACAGGCCCGGTCGTGGTTCGACGAGAGGGGACCGACGCTGGGGAACAAAGCTCCGGAACCGCGCAGGCCGAGTGTCGTAACACGCGCGAGCAAAGCGGAGACACCGGCCATGCCGAAGTAGGGAAGGCCAGCCAGCTTGTCGCTGCCCCAACCAAGAAGGCCGTGGACGAAGACAATCGGATGCCGATTCATGGCTGGGTGAGGTAATCGCAACTACGCTCAGCCAGGGCAGTGATCGTCAACAGCGGATTGACTCCAAGGGACCGCGGAATCACCGCGCCATCCATGACGTACAGACCCGGGTGAACTTCACCGCCGGTGCGACCAGCGTACACCGCACCTTGGTCATTCACAACGGCAGTGGCAGCGTCATCGCCCATGATGCAGCCTCCCAGAGGGTGCCCAGTGATCAATTGCTGCCCGTTGAAGCGGTTCCAAACCGGATTGCGAAGGAAGGTGCCGCCATTAAAAGTGGCGGCTCGGTGAACGAGTTCGCTCGCTTCCGCAAGGGCACGCGCGGAACCGGCACCTGGCCACGATACCCGAACACGGTCACGGTCCAGATAGAGTTTGCCCGCACTATCATCCTGCGACACTACTAAGTAGATAATGGTGTTCCGCACCGCGCCAACGTACGAGCCAAAAACCAGACTGATCACCTCGCGTGACCTGGCACGTAGCGAATTGAGGATGCCGCGCGCCGGTGTGACGCCCTCAATCTTCGCGCCGGCGGCGAATGCCTTCGGCAGCAGGGCCGCCAACGCCCCGGGCATCGCGGCTTCGGCCATTACCTTGGTATCTTCCAAATTCGCCTGATCGCGGAAGTCGATGATGCCCGTGGAGCAGGGTCCGACGGGGTTGGAGCCGGACCGGTCACGATGTCCCCAGCCGATGGAGTTCATCGGATCCTCGCCGTTATACGAAAAGCCAATCATGTCGCCGTTGCCGGAAAAACGTCCGCCAAGAGCGTCCGATAATGCGAGTCCACGATCACGCGAGCGGAGCAACACCTCCGTGCTGCCGAGAGTTCCCGCAGCCAGAATCACAGTCTCGGCCGTGATCTCAACAGGCGGAAGTGCCCCTTCCAGCAATCCCGTGACCGGTTGAAAGTGGAGCCTCCAAGCGGCGCCATCACGCTCCAGGAATTCCAGCCGCATGCGCGTGAAGATCTGCGCCCCGTGCCTGGCCGCGTCCGGCAGGTAGTTCATCAGCACCGTGTTCTTGGCTAGATGATTGCACCCAGCGATGCAATCGCCGCAACGGATACAGGCCTTCTGAATAACGCCGGCATGGTTCGGTCCATCTGTGAAATTGATAGTGATCAACGGGCGCTTCACGGATTTGCCAAAGCGTTCGGCCACGCGTCCAAAGGACTCGAGCTTCTCCGTGCGCGGGGCGGATTCGGGATACGGGCTAGCGCCCAACATGGCGACGGCCCGGGCAAACTGCGGCGCCAAAGCCCCCTCACGGGATTCCTTCCTCACCGCTTCGGGCCAATGCGGATCGTCGAAGATGCGCTGTTCCGGCTCCAGGGCAATACTCGCGTTGATGAGTGAAGTGCCGCCCAAACCGCAGCCCACAATCACATTCATGTCGGTGTTGAAGCGGAAGTCGAACATCGCCGTCTTCGACCCGATGTGGACTTCAGGCAAGTCGGTTTGCACCTCGGCCGCCATTTTCAGGGCGTTGTCAGGGTACTCGCCGGGCCGTATTTCCCTGCCCCGTTCGAAGATCGCGACTTGCCGTCCGGCCCTGGCGAGGCGCGAACCAGCCACGCCACCGCCGTAACCGGAGCCTATGATGGCCACTTCATAGTGGGACTTCAAGCTTTCGCGGGGCAGAGACAATCCGCCAGGGTTCATGGATTACCTTTCGAAGCGCTTGAAGAAGCTGTCACCGTTCCAGTGCGGACGGTCACTCTCGTTCGCCACGCGAGTAAGTAGGTCGAACAACATGCCCGTGAACTTACCAGCACCTTCCAGATCCACTGGCTGCTGTAAGTCGTCTTTTACTCCGTGATAGCGATCGCGATACCAAGCCTTGTAGATCTTCTCCTCAGGGCTGCCCGGTATCCATCCAAATTTAAACGCCAGCGAGGGGATGCCGTGTTTCACGAAGCTGTACTGGTCACTGCGGATGAAGCGGTTACGATCAGGTTCCTTGTCGAATTGCACTTGCACTCCGTGGGCCTCGCAGACCGCGCGGATGTCTGCACCAAGTGACGACTCTCCGAGCCCCTGCACCTCCAGATACCGCAATGGGAACAGCGGCAGCACCATATCCATGTTGATGTCGGCCACGATACGGGCGTTCTTCACGCTGGGATACTCGGCAAAGAACTTGGATCCCTGGAGACCCTTCTCTTCGCCAGTGACGGCGAGGAAGATGAGGGAGCGCCGCGGCTTTAGCCCGGACTCCTTTACTCGACGGGCAGTCTCCAACAGCCAGCCTATACCCGACGCGTTATCCATGGCTCCGTTGAAAATGCGGTCTCCTTCGCCCTGCTCGGCCACGCCCAGATGATCAATGTGCGCCGAAAGAACGATGTATTCCGCGCGCAATGCGGGATCGGAGCCTGGCAGCAGCGCGACCACGTTCTGCGGTTCCACCTTAGACTGCCGGACGGCGCTCTTCACACGAAACTGGCCTTTCAACGGGAACTTCGGCAGTGGCTGATCACTGTCGGCGAGCGCCAGAATCTCCTGAAACGTATGACCGGAACCCTCGAAGAAACGTTCCGCTTTCGAGGGATTGATGGTCATGGCGACCTTCAGGCCGGCGGTGTCGTCCATACGTGGGTCAGCGAGGGACATTGAGGGGTGGAGCCGGGATTCCGCAATGCGCGGCCAAGGAATATCCATGCTCTTGGGATTGGCCACCGAGATGACGCCGATGGCCCCAGCAGCCTTCAGGAACTTCCACGTCTCCGCGCCCGATGAGTAATGCGACTTCAGATTCCCGGGAATCGACTTCGGCCCTCCGGAGAGTTTGACGACGACTTTGCCTTTGAGATCGAGACCCTTCAAGTCGTCGTAATTTTGCTCGGGAACAACGAGACCATAGCCGACAAAGACCGCTGCGGCAGTTACCGGCTTTTCGGCATCGGAGCGCGCTGCCAGGGTAATTTCATCACCGAAGGCGACGGCCGAGGGGGCGCCATTGACGATCCAGTCCACTTTCGAGTTCGCCTCGTCGAGCTGGCGCACTGCGAAGGGAACGGGTTGGATGTAGCCGTTGACGCCCGCTGCCTGGAGACCGGCGCGCTCAAATTCACCGGCAACATAGTCCACCGCGAGTTTGTGTCCCGCGCTGCCCGTATTGCGGCCTTCCAGCCGGTCGGACGCAAGGAACTCAACGTGCTTCCACCAGCGCTTGCCTTCTTCCAGATCGCCAGCGGACAGGCCCGCAGTTCCCAACGCGACGAGCAAAACGGCTACAGTAACGAACCCAATCTTCGGCAATGGCGTCAATGCCCCCAGTCTTCTTAAGTTAAAGATAACACCCGAGACTTCCCGGCAATCTGAGAGAGAACGTGTGGTATAACAGACTTTCAGGTTCCCTGGTCTTATTATCCTGATAGAATGGTGAAGGAAAGTCGTGAGGTGGTTCTTGGCGCCTAGATCTCTCGCGTTGTCATTGGTCTGCGCAGCCTGTTTGGGGGCTGTCGTTCGTCCAGCAGCGCCCGTGTCTTACATCTTTACAAGGACCGCGCGCTACGAACCGCGGGCCTGGGTGGCGGGTGCGGAGAGGTTCCCCGAGGGCGCGACCCTAATGGTTGTTGCTGGCGGTACGCGCCGTCCGGTGTCACCGGGATTCTTTGCCTCCGCCGATGCCTCTATTTCCTTCGACGGCAAACGTATTCTCTTCTCAGGAAAGCACGGGCGAGCGGATCACTGGCAGGTGTGGGAAGTCCTTCTCAACGGAGGCGAACCCAAACGGCTGACGACGGTGGACGCGGATTGCCTACGGCCGCTCTACCTGCCGGATGGCCGGATCGTTTACACCCGCTCTTCCCCGGGCGAAGCATTTCTGGAGACTAGTTCCCCGGGAGGACGACTTACGTTCGGACCGGCACGCGTGTTGACAGACGACGTCCTGCGCGACGGTCGAATCCTGTTCGAAATGTCGGCTGGCGCAACGGCGGCGCGCGAACTCTTCACGGTATACCCGGACGGAACTGGTGTTGAGGCGATGCGATGCGATCACGGCATTGATCGCGGCGAGGCGCGCCAGGTCCCCTCGGGTGACGTCGTATTCTCCGCGGATGGCGACTTGGCGCGGTTTGCTGCGGCCCTCGCAAAGCAAACGCCGGCGGTAAGCAAGGCTATGGGACCTGTGGCTGCAATATCAGACGATGTTTGGATCGTCACGATGCGCGGCCCAACTGGCCGTTACGGCTTGTACCTATGGAGCGTGAGCGGCAGCGCGAAACCCCTGGATGTCGATGCGGTACAGCCGGTTATTGTCGCGTCTCGCGTTGCTCCGCTCCGCTTCCCTTCAGCCCTCGTACCTACGCGGACAAGCGGCAATCTGCTCTGTCTGGATGCCCGCGTGGGGCAACCCGAGGCTACTCCCGCCATCCGGCAAGTCCGCTACTTCACACGGACCGCGGGGGGAGCGACTGTGCCGCTAGGCGAGGCTGCGGTGGAAAGCGATGGCTCGTTTTATGTGCAAGTGCCGGCCGATCAACCGCTGCGTCTGGAATTGCTGGATAGCGATGGCAAAACGGTGCGCGGCGAACACGGATGGTTCTGGATGAAGCCGAGCGAACAACGAGTGTGTGTCGGGTGTCACGCGGGGCCGGAGCGGACTTCAGAGAACAAGACACCAGCGGTGTTACTGCGGTCAATCACTCCCGCGAGGTTACTGGGGCAAGGGAAATGAAGATCAGGACTCTACTTGCAGCGCTGTGCGTAGCCGGCACACTAAACGCGGCCGATGCGGGCGCGCCTATCCGGTTTGAGGATGTGACTGCGTCATCCGGTGTCGACTTCACACACTCATTCGGCTCTGAGAAACTGGGGTCGCTGCTGGAGAGCACTGGCGCCGGCTGCGCGTGGTTTGACTACAACGGGGACGGAAAGCCAGACCTGTTCGTCGCCAGCGGTCGACCTCTCGAGCCGGGCATGCACCCGTATCCGCTGCGCAAAGCGCCTGTCACAGCCCCGCACAATCATCTCTATCGGAACGATGGCAACGGCAAGTTCACCGACGTTACGTCGCAGGCGGGAGTGGGCGGCGATGGATTTTCTTTCGCCGCGATTGCGGCTGACTACGATAACGACGGCCACACCGACCTGTTGGTCACCAGTTACGGGCACGTTACTCTCTACCGCAACAAGGGCGACGGCACGTTTGAAGACGTGACAGCTAAAGCAGGCTTGAAAACCAGCGGATGGGCGATCGGTTCCACTTGGCTGGACTACGATCGGGACGGCTGTGTTGACCTTTTCATTGGACGTTATGTGAAGTTCGATCCCAAGTATCGCGCGTACTATCCGGCGGACAACTATCCCGGCCCGCTCGACTATGAAGGCGACACGAATCTACTGTTCCACAACAATTGCAAGGGTGGATTTATGGACGTCAGCGAGAAGTCGGGCATTGCCGCGTTCAAAGGGCGAGCCATGGGAGTGACTGCCTCAGACATCGACAGCGATGGCTACCCTGACATCTACGTCGCCAACGACAAGACGGAGAATTTCCTGTTCCATAACAAGAAGGACGGTACGTTCGAAGAGATCGCGGTGGAAGCGGGCGTTGCGTTCGGGCAGAATGGCGAGTCCACTTCGGCTATGGGCCCGGTGTTTTTCGACATGGACAACGATGGCCTGTTGGACCTGTGGGTGAGCGACTCCAAATACAACCGCCTACTGCACAACACGGGGAAGTTGCAGTTCGACGATCAGGCGCAACAAAGCGGAATTGCCCAGCTCACGGCGCAATACGTCAGTTGGGGCAGCGGCGCTTACGATTTCGACAACGACGGATGGAAGGACCTGTTGGTCTTTCATGGTGGGCTGATCCACATGGTGCCGCAGGAGCACTCTGTGTTCCGGAACCTGGCGGGGAAGCAGTTCAGCGATGTCTCCACCACAGCCGGCGTGATTTTCGAAGGCAAGACGGTGGGACGGGGCGCCTGTTTCGCCGACTTCGCGAACGATGGACGCGTTGGGGCTTTCCTGGTGAATCTCGGTTCCAAGGGGCAGTTATGGCGCAACGTGACCAAGCCCGGCGGGCACTGGTTGAAGATTCAGCTTGTTGGGACGAAGAGCAACCGGGACGGCATTGGAGCCGTGGTGGAAGTGACCGCGGGTGGTGCCAAACAGCGGTCCGAACGCGTGGCGGGCTCCAGCTATCTCAGTCAGGATGATTGGCGGCTGCACTTCGGCCTTGGCGGGAGCATGCGCGCCGAGAAGGTTACTGTCACCTGGCCAAGCGGCATTATACAGACGCTGGAAAATGTCGCGGGCGACAAGATCGTCACCATCAAGGAGCAGCAATGAGGCGCTTGGTGTTGGGATCGCTAGCCTTGACCCTCATGCTGTTCGGGCAAGCAAAGACCCGCTATCCCAGCCCTGTAGATGTGAAGTTATCCCCCAATGGAAAGCGCCTCTACGTCCTATGCCAGGGCACTGAGGAGTTACTCGCCGTCAACACCGCCACTAACACAGTAGACGGGCGCGCGGCAGTGGGTCTTGTGCCGCGAGGACTCGCGTTGAATGCCAAGGGAACGCGCGCCTACGTCACCAACTCCTGGGCCGACACGGTGACAGAAGTAGACACCGTGTCGATGCGCGCGGTGCGAACGATGCGGACCGGATTTGAGCCCTCGGGCGTGGCTCTGGATGGACCAGAGGCATTCCTCTATGTGGGGAATCGGATCGGCAACGATATATCCGTCATCGACCTCAAGACCGGCGAGGACGTACGCCGGTTGGCCGCGGGCCGGGGCGCGAGTTACGTCACACCATCTCCCGATGGCGGCCGCGTCTACGTCACGCATGTCTACCCCAACCCGGGAAAGTTCCGCACACCTCCCGAATCGGAGATCACAGAGATCAACACGGAACACCGCGTGGTGGAAGCAAGGGAAAGACTGCACAATGTAGCAGGCGTCTTTCAGATGGCGTTCTCAGCCGACGGCAAAGTGGGGATTGCGGCGCAGATGCGGCCGAAGAACCTGATTCCCTTGGCGAATGTCGCGCACGCCTCTGCTTTCGGCAATTCCATCGCCGTGTTTGGTGACCGGATTGGGGGCGTCGTGCAACTGCCGCTCGATAATCTGGAGAACCACTTCTCGCTGCCCTTCGGCGTGGCCATTTCGCGGGACGGCTCGCGTGCCTACGTTTCCGCAAGCGGCTCAGACGAGGTAGCTATTCTGGATTTCAAAAAGCTGGTGGCCGCAGCGACTTCCCCGAACCGGGCGCAGCTGATCAACGATCTGTCAGTAGCCGCGAACTACGTGCTGGCGCGGATTCCGGCAGGCCGGAACCCACGAGGCCTGGCGCTGACAGCCGACGGCCAAACGCTCTATGTGGCCAACCGGCTGAGTGATAACGTCTCAGTCGTCGATACAACCGCGATGAAGGTGCGAACCAGCATCGTCCTCGGCGCGCCTGCCGCCATCACTCCTCAACGGCACGGCGAGCAATTGTTCTACACATCGAAGTTCGCCTTCCACAAAGGATTTGGCTGTGCCGTCTGCCACATAGATTCCACGTTCGACGGTCTGTCGTGGGACCTGGAGCCGGACGGCTTCGGAGTGGACATTGTGGGCAACCGTGCGCTGGAAGACGTCAGCCAGACGGCGCCCTATAAGTGGAACGGCGGCAACCCGGACCTGGAGACGGAGTGTGGCCCACGGACTGAGAAGTTTTTCTATCGTTCCCAGAGCTTCGATTCGAAGGAACTCGCGGATTTGGTGCGCTACATCAAGTCGATTCCGCTGCGCCCGAATCGCTACCGCCTTGCCAACGGGGAGATGTCGCCGGCGCAGGAGCGCGGGAAGACGATCTTTGAGCGCGATCATCGCAAGGACGGAACGGAGATTCCCGACGAGTTACAGTGCAAGCTTTGCCACTCTGGCCAGTACCATACCAATCTCCAGGTAGTGGACGTGGGCAGCGGTAAGACGACCGACCGCTCGCCGGAGATCGACGTACCGCAGTTGACGAACGTTGCCCTCACCGCGCCCTACCTTCACGACGGTTCCGCGCACACCCTTGAGGAAATCTGGACTGTGTTCAATCCCAAGGATACGCACGGCGTAACCAATGACCTGGCCAAGGACGAACTTAACGACCTGGTTGAGTATTTGAAGACGTTATGAAACACCTTCGCTCGCTTCCGATTCTGGCCCTGACTCTGGGCGTGTTAAGCGCTCAACAGATGCCGCGGTTTCGTTGGGAGAACTTCACTACTGCCGACGGCCTGCCAAACGACCGGGTGTATTCGGTAGCCGTCGACGGAGATCGCATCTGGGCGGGCACGGACAACGGCTTGGCGATGTTCGAGAAGGGCAAGTGGAAGGTCTTCACCACCGCCGATGGCCTGGCGCATCGGGCCGTACTCTCACTGACTTTGGACAAACGCACGCATGACCTGTGGATCGCCACGCTCGGCGGACTTAGCCGCTACTCGGCGGGCCGCTTCGATACCTTCACCCAATTGAACAGCGGCCTTGCCAATGACGTTGTCTATAGCGTCGCAGTACAGGGCGACAACGTCTGGGTGGCTACGGCCGCGGGTGCCAGCCGCCTCAACACCCGTACCGGCGAGTGGAGCCTCTACAACGAGCGCAATACGCCGATGTACGAGATATGGACTTACAACGTGACTGCCTCTGAAGACAAGGTGTACTACGCGGTGTGGGGTGGGGGCGTGTTGGAATTCGACGTCAAGACCGAACGTTGGAAGGACTACAACGACCCGGACGGCGAGACGGAGATGGTGCTGTTCAAGGACCAGGGACTGATTCACGAGATCACCACCGCCGTCAGTTACGTCAACAAGATCTTGTGGGTAGGGACATACTTCGGCGCAAGCCGCTACGACGGCCGCAACTGGCGCAACTTCCTGGATAAGGACAGCGGGTTGCCGAGCAATTTCCTCAACCAGGTGAAATCACTGGACGGCACGCGAACATGGTTCTGCACCGACAAGGGACTGGCCTATTTTGACGGGACGAACTGGGCCACGTACCGCCCGGGGCTGAAGACTCATGCGCCGGAGATGTTGGTGCGGGATGGCGCAGGGAAGACGGAGGCGGTGGCTGTGGATACCGCGCCCGCACATAACTACACGTTCGCCCTCGACTTTCAGGGCAACGGCATCTGGGTGGCGACGGCCAAGGGCCTCAGCCACGGGATTCGAATTGATTAGTCAGGGGATTCATAATATGACGGCCAATGACATTCTAGAGACCATCGCCGGAGCGACCGAAGTCCGGCACACGGCAATTAGCGCACCCAGCGTGCTGAATGAAGCGTTCCACTATGAGAAGCCAAGCTCCTTCTCGCGCGGCCTGCGCATCGACCTGAACGGAGTAGTGATCTTGCTGATCTCCGGAACAGCGAGCATCGATGAGAACGGCGTGAGCGTAAACATTGGAGACTTCCGCGCCCAGTTACGCCGCACGTTTAAGAACATCAGCGTCCTTCTGGAAGCCGAAGGCGCAACCTGGAAAAACATCGTCCGAACGACTTGCTACTTGCGTGACATCGAACGCGATTATGCGGCTTTCAACGAAGAACGCACGGCATTCTTTGCGCAACAGAAACTGGATCCTCTGCCTGCGTCCACCGGAATCCAGGCCATCCTGTGCCGTCCGGAATTGCTGGTGGAGATCGAAGCGATTGCCATGTTCATTCCGTCGAAAAAGGAGTAGCTATGAGAGGCGTCCTGCTTGCCGTGGCGGTCTTGGCCGCAGCGTCCGGCGCCCGAGGGCAGACTGCGGCGTGTTCCTGCGGGAAGACACCGCCTGACCGGCCGTCACGGGTAGCGGAACCATATGCCGGTGAACCGGCCGATCTGCGTCCGTTCACGAAATTCGCAAAGCCCTACTACGAGCACTACACCAAGTCGCCCGAGTACAACGGCGCAGCCGCGGATGCCGTGACCGTTTCGCCGCAGGACGTTGACGAAGTGCCAATCGGGTTTCTCGGCCCGATCCAGGATCACAAGGACATCGCACTAGGACAGGCCATGTTGCACGGCGCCGAGTTGGCGATACAAGAGGCCAACGCCCGCGGCGGATACGGCGGCAAGCCATTCCGGCTGAAGATTCACAACGACGGCGCCACGTGGGGATCGTCCAGCAACGAGATCGTCAAAATGGTTTACGACGACAAGGTGTGGGCCATGCTCGGCTCCATTAGCGGTGACTCGACGCACATTGGCCTCCGCGTTTCGCTGCGTGCGGAACTGCCGATGGTGAATAGCGCCGCCACCGATCCAACAATTCCGGAAACCATCATTCCCTGGATCTTAAACGGCATCCAGGACGACCGCGTGCAGGGCTACACGTTGGCCAGACGCATCTACTCCGACCTTGGGCTGAAGCGAGTCGCACTACTGCGTGTGAACGAGCGTTATGGACGCTTCGGCGTAGTGAAGTTTCGCGACGCTTCGCGACGCTTGGGGCATCCGGTGATCATCGAGCAGAAGTACATACCGGGTGCGACGGACTTCGCGCGCGAGTTGCGCGTGATCAACGATTCTCGAGTGGAGGCTATCGTGCTTTGGGGCGACGCCCCGGCAGCGGCCACGATACTCAAGCAGATGCGAGCGATGGGGATGACGCAGCGCGTGTTCGGCAGCGCGCGTGTGGCGGGCCAGGATCTGTTGCGGCTCGCCGGTGCGGCAGCCGAGGGCCTGGAAGTGGTCTATCCCTACGATCCGAATCGCGACGATCCGGCGTGGTTGAATTTCCAGAAGCGATTCACGAAAGCCTACGGCGCGCCTGTCGACTCCTTCTCAGCGCTGGCATTCGACACGATGAACATCTTGCTCGATTCCATTTGCCAAGCCGGCTTGAACCGCGGCAAGATTCGCGACGCGCTGTACTCTGTGGAGCACTTTAAGGGCGTCACCGGCGAAATGACCTTCGACCCCAACGCGAAGAACGTAACCCCGATGTACCTGGGGACCGTGAAAGCGGCAAAAATTACCTACCGCCGGTACACCATGGAAAAACCGTACGCCTCCCTGAACGAAGGCCGCTCTGGTTATGAAGGTCCGGCGCTACCCGATGCGGACGCAGGAGTTCCTCTGATCGGCGTCTTCGGGCCGGGCGCGGATAAAGTAGCAGCCTCTCTGCAACGGCCCGGTCTCCG
>JBDTMC010000161.1:0-15039 GCA_039934475.1 Bryobacteraceae bacterium
GCCCACCACGAAGGGTTGGACGTACCCGGTCTTCGAAGAGCTTTGGAACTACGGCTTCCCGCAGGAGATGCGGCACTTCGCTCGCTGCGTGCGCGGCCTTGAGACTCCCGACGCCACGGGCGAGGACGGACGCCTGGTCCTCGAAGTCATTTACGCCGCGTACGCCGCCGCCGGTCAGGGCCGCAAAATCGAGTTGCCCTATCGCCCCGCCGGCATCGCAAAACCGATCGATCTATGGCGCAAACCTTAGGGATCGACGTTGGCGGGACAAATACCAAACTCGCCGTGGTTGACTCCACAGGCCGCGCCTTGCGCACCGCCGTTGTCCCCACTACAGGAAACGCGGAGCGCTTCAATGCAGCCCTTACCCAGGCCGCCCTTACTCTCATCGACCGTGATCCGGTCCAATCCGCGGGCCTCGCCATGGCAGGCCTTGTCGATGACGCCCGCACTCTCATGACCTTCAACCCCAACATCCCCTGGCTCGAAGGTTATCCCCTGCGGTCTGCACTTACTGACTCCCTCCGCATTCCAGTCACTCTCGATACCGACTCCAACGCCGCTGCCCTCGGCGAGTATACCCATGGGGCAGGGAAGGGTGCGCGCCGGTTGCTCTGCCTCACCATCGGTACCGGGGTCGGCGGAGCATTCCTCATCGAAGGCTCACCCTGCCGTCTCGCGCATCAGGGAATTGGCGACCCCGGGCACGTCATCGTCGCACCCGATGGGCCCCGCTGCAGCGCCGGTTGTTCCGGTTGCGCCGAGGCGATGATCTCAGCACCCGCCCTCGAAGCCCGCGCCGGCGTGCCGTTGCGTGAGATTCTCTCCTCCCCCCGCCACCACGCCGTAGTCGAAGAAGCGGGTCGCTATCTCGGTCTCGCCTGCGCTTCTCTGGCCGCTCTCCTGTTCCCCGACCGCATCGTCATTGCCGGAGGCGTGGCCGCAGCCGGTAGCGCTCTCCTCGCCCCAGCCGTTCGTACTTTCATTGCCCACAGCGGCGCCTACTACCGAGAGGGTGTAGAGCTCCGCATCGCCGAACTGGGCTCCCAAGCCGGTGTCATTGGTGCCGCTGTCGTCGCCCGCTAAAATTATTGTTGACGCTCTCGCCGATTACTACTACAATGTGAGTATAATGCTGGGCGAGTTCGAATACCTACTCATCACCGCCGCCGCTTCCCTTGCCGACAAGGCCTACGGCGCAAGCATCCGAGACGAAATCGACGCCACGACAGGGCGCAAGTGCTCCCTCGGCGCACTCTACACCACCCTCGACCGCCTCGAAGCCAAAGGTCTTGTTGAAACCTGGATGGCAGACGCCACACCCCAACGGGGAGGCCGTTCCAAGCGAATGGTTCGCGTCACGCCCAAAGGAGTTCAAGCAGCCGCAGACTTCTACGATGCCGTAACGCGCGTCAGTCGCGGCGCTTCCTGGGTCGCCAAGCCAACCGGGAGTGCTTCATGAGCACGCTCCAAATCGCCGCACTCCTGCTGCGCCCTCGGGACCGCGAGGCAGTCTTGGGTGACTTGGAAGAGTCCAACGAAACTAAAGGCCGCGCCATCCTCGAGATACTCAATTTCGCCATCCGCCAGCAGTTACTCCTCTGGACCAACTGGCGCCCCTGGCTCGCCGCCTTTGGTCTCGCGTTGCCCGCCAGTTTTCTACTGATGGGTTTCTCCGTAGCAATCAGTCTGAAATACACGACCACCGAGTTCACTGATACACGGCAACTCGGACTACTGGCCTGCCAAGCGCTCCTCTTGACCGGTTGGGCCTGGACTGGCGGCTTTGTCGTAGGTTCGCTCTCCCGCCAAACGCTCTGGGTGAGTACCGCGGCCGCTCTCCTCCCCTGTCTGTTTTGTCTCTCCAGGTTCAGCATCGAATCGCTACCAAGGCTCTGCCTGCTACTCTTCTTGCTGCCCGCGGTTTGGGGTGTTCGCGTGGGCTTCGGCGGTTCCAGTGTGACGCGGCACGGAGCGATTGTGCTGGCGATTCTCATAACCGCATTGACTCTAGCCGCGAGGAGCCCAGGTTCGCAAATCCAAACCTTGTTGTTGATTTGGCCCACGTGGTTCCTGGTGGCAAAGGCGCGTAAGGCATCCGTCGCGGCAATGGTTCTATTCGCCCTGCTCGGCGTTGCCCCCTCGCAAGCTGCCGCAACCGACAGCCAGTTGGTCAGCCGCGAACTTCACTCTCGGAACTTTTCACAAGCGAAGATCCCGATCGACGCAACCCGCCAGATGGTTGTCTATCTCCCGCCCGGTTACTCCGCCTCTTCGCAGCGCTACCCGGTGATTTACTATCTCCCCAGCCCGTTCGATACCTTTCGCGCGGACTTCGACAAGAGAGATGCCCAAAGCCTCCTCGATCGGGCGATCGGAACCCGCACCATTGATAAGTTCATCTTCGTCTCGGTGGACATGACTACCCCTCTGGGATGTTCCTGGTATGTCAATTCATCAGTTACCGGAAACTGGGAGGACTTCATGATTCAGGAACTCGTACCTTACATCGATGCGAACTTCCAAACGTTGCCCGCCCGTGACTCTCGCGGCATCGCCGGCGATTTCATGGGCGCCTACGGTGCCATCCGCTTCGGTATGAAACATCCGGATGTCTTTGGAACCGTCTACGGCTTGCATCCGGTAGGCACCGGCTCGGGAGTTCAGGTGATGTACACCCGCCCAAACTGGGACGTCCTCACGAACGCAAAATCGCTCGATGACGTGAAGAAGAACGGCGTCACCACAATTTTTGCCAGCATCTATCAGGCGCATGTGCCGAACCCGGAGAAGCCTCCGCTATTCATCGATCTGCAAGCCCAAAAAGCTGGTGACCGGCTGGTGGTCGATAGTGCAGTCACAGAGCGATTGCGGCACAACTTCTTCCTCGAAGAGATGATTCCGCAATATGCGGCCAACCTGAAATCGCTGCGCGGGTTTAAGTTCGATTGGGCGCGCAATGACTCAAACTTCGATCACGTCTACTCCAATCAAGCACTCACTCGCAAGCTGAATGAATTTGGAGTTCCTCACGAAGCCGACGAATATAACGGCTCCTGGGGCGATGGGAACTGGGGTCCGGCCGGTCGCGTGTACACCGACGTTTTGCCGTTCTTCGGCAGGCACCTCGTCTTCAGTTCCCGCTAACCATCATCTGTTCCACGATGGCGGCGAGCTTCTTCGGTTCAAACGGCTTGTCCAGGTATCGGATGCCGCTCTGGCGCGCATTCTCATCTGGAACCCTATCGCTTCCGTAACCCGACATGAAGATAACCTTCAGTCCAGGGCGCCACTTACGCAGGCGCGCCGCCAATTCCTTGCCATTCATTCCTGGCAGCATCACATCCGTGATCAACAAGTCGATATCGCCCATTTGCCCGTTGGCCGCCAGCAGCGCATCCGGACTATTCGCCGCGTCAATCACCCTGTAACCGGATTTCTCTAGAATCATCGTTACTAACTGGCGAACCGGTTCCTGATCCTCCACTAGCAGGACAGTCCCTCCGCGGGACAGTCGCTGTGGTAGCGTAATCTCTTCGTCCACCGGTTCTCTCGAACGCTCCAGGCTGGGGAAGTACAGTGTGAATACCGTCCCCGCCCCTGGCTCACTCCATACTTCGATCCAGCCTCCGGCCTGGCGCATGATACCGTACACCGTCGACAGGCCAAGTCCCGTCCCACGGCCCAAATCCTTCGTTGTGAAGAACGGATCGAAGATCAGCTCACGGGTCTGTGCGTCCATCCCACACCCCGTGTCGGCAAACCGCACCGCCACATACCGCCCCGGCTTCGCTTCAGGATGGTTGCGCGTGTCTCGCGCCGTCACCTCCACGTTAGCCGTCTCAATTTCAATTCGGCCGCCATTGGGCATCGCATCGCGGGCATTCATCACCAGGTTCATCAGCAGTTGGTTCACCTGGTCCGGGTCTATCATCACATCTGCCAGCATCGGATCGTGGTGCGTGATGATCTTCACATCCGCGCTGATCACGCGCTCAAACATTCGTCGTGATTCCTGCACCGCCTCGTTCAAATTCAGAATCGCCGCCGTAGCCGGCTGTTTGCGGCTCAGTGTCAGTAACTGCTTGGTGAGTCGGGCGCCTCGCTCTCCCGCCCGGCCGATCTCCGCGGCAATCAACCGGTTCGGATCTTCTTGCTTCAGGCCCGTCTGCAGCAGCGTGCTGTAGCCATTGATTACCATCAACAGATTGTTGAAGTCATGCGCCACTCCGCCCGCCAACCGGCCCATCGATTCCATCTTCTGGGCGTGCCGTAGTTGATCGGCCAACCGTGCGTTCTCTTCCTCCACCCGCCGCGCTTCCGTAATGTCTTCGCATATGGCAACTGTTCGCGCCGTGCGGCCTGTCTCGTCGCGAATGAACGCCGCATTCACTCTTACCCAGACAATGCTTCCATCTCTGCGGATATACCGTTTCTCACTTTGGTAATTCTGAGCGTCGCCACGCGCCGCTCGCAGGAACTTCACCCAATCCTCTTCGCGGTCGTCCGGATGCGTCAACTCCGTGAGGCTGATCGTAGCGAGTTCGGCGTCGTCGTAGCCGGTGATCTGCCGGAATCGCTCGTTGTAGCGCAGCATCTTCCCGTCGCTCGGATTCACCTGCACAATGCCCACCGACGCCACTTCGAACATCGCTCGCAGCTGTTCTTCGCTCGCCCGCAACAAGCTCTCCGCGCTCTTCCGCTGGCTGATCTCGTGCGCCGTTCCAATGACTCCGACGATCTGTCCGCTGTCATTCCGCAGAGGCGTGCATATGTTCGATACCCATCCCGACACTCCATCGGGCCTCGTGTAAGGAAACTCAATGGCTTTCGGAGTCTGCCCGGCCAACGCGCTCTCAATATTCTCAATCAGGCCGTTCTCGCGCAGAAAGGGGAACAGTTCCCTCGGATCCTTGCCCACGACTTCGCTTGCCGGGATGCCGGTCATCTGTTCCATAAACGGATTCCAGATCTCGTAGCGTAAGTCCCGGTCATATACGATAATGCCTTCGCGGGCGCTGTCAAACACCTCCCGCAGCAACTGGCTCTTCTCTCGCACCGCAGCCTCGGCCCGTTTCCGCTCCGTGATGTCGATGTTGATACCAACCACGCGGTCGGCATTGCCATCCGCGTCCCGGTACAGTTGCCCCGTCCCTCCGATCCACCGCTCGCCATCCACCGTCCTGTATTCGATATTCAACCGACCGTCCGTGCTGCTCAGTGTCTCGTGCACCTCGCGCAGAATTCGCTCCCGGTCATCGGGATGAACCGTCGCCAACCACAAATCGAATCCCGCCGTGTCCGTTGTAGGGTCCAGACCATATAACCGGAATGCTTCAGCTGACCATTCGCTCTTTCCGGTCTTCGGGCTCCAGCGGAAAACTCCAAATTTTGCCGCGGATTGGGCTTGTGTCATCACCTCCTGCATGTGCTCCAATTGCGTCAATGCCAGCCTGTGCCGGCTTCTATCTTCAATTGTCCATAGCAGGTGAGTTACCTCGCCGCAGCTATCCCGGATGGGTGTGATCGTTTGTTCTGTCTCGAGGATTTCGCCGTTGACGCACGCTACCATCGATTCGCCTCGCCACGAAGCGCCCGAAGCAACTCGTCCCAACGCCGCTCGGTCTGTCGTCAGAAACTCTGCCGGCTTCTTTCCTTCTGCCTCGTCGGATCGAAAGCCCGTGAGCTGAGTGAAACTACGGTTCACCCAGAGAATTAGCCCATTGCAGTCCGTGACAAGGACCGCAATCGGCATCGAATCGAAAGTCCGAATCAGCTGAACAACTTCACTTGTCAGGGCCATCGGCCTGGCAACCTCAGTCTCACTAAAATAGCACTGCGCCAGGCGTACGTCTGTATCGCCTATACGGCCTGTAGCGTATCGATCGAAGCCGGATGCGTTTTCTCAAAGTCCGCAATTGCTGCCTCTTGTGCCAGGATGTAGCCTAGCTCATCCACGCCCTCCAGCAGGCAATGCCGTGAGAAAGGATCCACCGTGAATGCCACGGCAGTGCCATCCGGCAGCCTCAACGTCTGCGCTTCCAGATCCACCTTCACAGTCGACTCTGGATCCGCATTCACCGCGGCGAACAACATAGCGTGCGCTTCCCGGTCCACCACAATCGGCAGGAGCCCGTTCTTCATCGAATTTTGTTTGAAAATATCGGCGAACGAGGTCGAAAGCACCGCCCGGAACCCATATTGGGTCAGCGCCCACGGCGCATGCTCGCGCGATGAGCCGCAGCCGAAGTTATCTCCCGCCAGCAACACCTGCGACGCTTTCGCCGCTGTGGTATTTAGGACGAAGTCCGGCTTCGGGTCGCCATTCGCGTCATAGCGCCAATCGTAGAACAGCTGATCGCCCAAGCCCGCCTTTGAAATCGTCTTCAAAAAGCGTGCTGGAATGATCTGGTCGGTATCGATGTTATCCACCGGCATGGTCACCAGTCGGCTCTCAAACGCAGTGAACTTCGTCATACCGTCACCTTTTCCACTGCCATGGTTCGCGGATCGGTCACAACGCCCATCACGGCGCTGGCCGCCGCCGTCAGCGGGCTCGCTAGAAACGTTCGTCCGCCCTTGCCTTGGCGCCCTTCAAAATTGCGGTTGCTCGTCGAAACGCTATACTCCCCAGGCTGCAGCTGGTCCCCGTTCATTGCGATGCACATCGAACAACCCGCTTCGCGCCAGTCCGCTCCCGCTGCCCGGAAGATCTCGTGTAGGCCTTCCGCTTCTGCCTGGCGCTTGATCGACTGCGATCCCGGCACTACCATCATCCGTACCTTGGGGCTTACCTTCCGGCCTTTCATCATCTCCGCCGCCGCCCGCAGATCCGACATCCGCGAGTTCGTGCAACTGCCCACGAACACCACGTTCACTGGCCGCCCCATCATGCTCTCGCCCGGCTTCAGGTCCATGTACCGCAGGGCCTTCGCCAGAGAATCGCGCTCCATAGGATCACTCATGGTGGCCGGATCCGGAACGTGTCCCGTCACGGGAACTCCCATCCCCGGATTGGTGCCAAACGTAATCATCGGTTCTAACTCTGCCGCGTCCAGAGTCAGTTGCCGGTCATACGTCGCGCCGTCGTCGGTTGGAAGTTGCTTCCATCTCTCCAGCGCCAAGTCCCACGCCTCGCCCTTCGGGGCATACGGCCGCCAGTACAAATACTGATAGGTTGCATCGTCCGGAGCGATGACACCTGCTCGCGCGCCGCCCTCAATCGACATATTGCAAACCGTCATCCGCTCTTCCATCGAAAGAGCCCGAATCGCCGATCCCGTGTATTCCAGAATAGAGGCCGTACCGCCGGCAATGCCGATCCGCGCAATCACCGCAAGAATCATGTCCTTCGCCGTCACACCCGCCTTCAGCACGCCATCCACGCGGATCTCATACGTCTTGGACTTCCGCTGCAACAGGCACTGTGTCGCCAGTACATGCTCCACTTCACTTGTGCCAATCCCGAAGGCAAGCGCGCCAAAGGCGCCGTGCGTCGCCGTGTGGCTGTCGCCGCAAACAACCGTCATGCCCGGCTGCGTCAAGCCTTGCTCCGGCCCAATCACGTGGACGATGCCCTGCTTATCGCTCTGAAACCCGTAGTGGGGAATCCCGAACTCGCGGCAATTGGACTCCAGCCGGTCCACCTGCGCCGCCGCGATCGGATCGATGATCGGCAGTGAGCGCGGTGTCGTCGGCGTCGAATGGTCGGTGGTTCCAAACGTCAAGTCTGGGCGCCGCACGCCTAAACCGCGGGCGCGCAGACCGTCAAAGGCCTGCGGACTGGTTACCTCATGCACCAGGTGAAGGTCGATATACAACAGCGCGGGTGCGCCTGGCCGTTCCGACACGACGTGCGAGTCCCACAATTTTTCAACGATCGTACGGGGATGACTCATGATTTATCCAATTGCTTCGCAGACAGCTTCTCCCACCTGCGAGGTGGTGGCCGGAGTTCCCGCCGGCTTCAAATCGGCTGTTACCCGGCCGCTATTCAAGACGGCTTCCATCGCGTTATTCACTGCCGCGGCCTCTTCCAACAGGCCAAAACTGTATTCGAACAAAGCCGCCACGGAGCCAATAGCGCCCAGTGGATTCGCCTTGTTCTTTCCCGCTAGGTCGGGCGCCGAACCATGCACCGGCTCATACAAACCCACCCACGCTCCATTCGGCCGCCGCGCCCCGATCGACGCCGAAGGCAGCATTCCAATGGATCCCGCCAGCACCGCGCCTTCATCGCTCAGAATGTCGCCGAACATGTTCTCGGTCAAAACCACATCGAAGCGCCGCGGATTCAGCACAAGTTGCATGGCGCAGTTATCTACAAGGATATGCTCCAGCTCGATGCCCGGATACTCCGCCGAGATTTCCACGACTACCTTACGCCATAGCTGCGAATTCTCGAGCACATTCGACTTATCCACGCTCGAAACCTTGCGCCGCCTCTTACTGGCCAATTCAAACGCCATCCGCGTTACTCTCTCAATTTCGGGGCGGGTATAAGTCATGGTATTGACCGCGCGCTCCTCGGCTCCTTCGCCGCTGATTCCGCGAGGAGTACCGTAATAGATGCCGCCCGTCAGCTCCCGCACGATGATCATATCGGTGCCGCGAACCAGGTGGTTCTTCAACGGCGACGATTCGATCAGCGCTTCGTACGCCCGCACTGGCCGCAGGTTCGCATACACACCGAGGGTCTTGCGTATGCCCAGCAGGCCTTTCTCCGGACGCTTTTCCGGAGGCGCATTGTCAAATTCCGGCAACCCCACGGCGCCCATCAATGTCGCATCGGCGTCCAATGCCAGAGCTTCAGTAGCAGCGGGAAACGGTGTGCCTGTCTTATGGATGGCTACACCTCCCAGCAGGCCCTCGGTGAGAGTCAGCTTGTGGCCAAATTTGTTCGCCGCGTGGCGAAGAACGCGAACGGCTTCCGCCGTCACTTCTGTCCCGATTCCGTCACCAGGCAGAGTAAGTACGTGTAAGTCCATTAGTTATGTTTTCCGTGCGAAAGGGCTGCGTCCGTCAATCGGCGGCTAGCGCGCTGGGAATCCGGTGGCGCCGGATCATCGCCGAAATCTCCTCGTCCATCACACCCTTTTTGCGGTCCGCATGAGCGATGAAATCGTCGTACACGGCGTCCAGCTCTTCCTTCGTCAGCGAGTATCCCAAATGCTCGCAGCGGTCTCTCAGCGCGTGCCGGCCGCTATGCTTGCCCAGCACCAACCGCCCTTCCGGTACTCCCACCGTCTTCGGGTCGATGATCTCGTACGTCGTCTTTTCCTTCAAATAGCCGTCCTGGTGAATGCCGGCTTCATGCGCAAAGGCATTCCGCCCCACAATCGCCTTGTTCGGCTGCGGCCCAAAGGTGATCAGTTCGGTCAACATCTGGCTGGCCGGATACAAATGCTCCGTCACAATCCCCAGCTTGTACGGCAGCCGGTCCTGGCGGGTGTTGATCGCCATCACGATCTCTTCGAGTGAACAGTTGCCCGCCCGCTCTCCAATACCGTTGATGGTGCACTCCACCTGCCGCGCGCCCGCTTTTACCGCTGCAATCGAGTTGGCCACCGCCAAACCCAGATCGTCATGGCAGTGCACGCTCACGATGGCTGTGTCGCCCAGCATTTTTACAATCCGGCGGATCATGTCCCCATGTTCGTCCGGTACTGAGAACCCTACCGTGTCCGGCAGGTTCACCGTCCGGGCGCCTGCGGCCACCACAGCCTTGCATACCTCTTCCAGATACTCGATCTCAGTCCGCGTCGCATCCTCGGCGGAAAACTCGACATCGTCTACATAGCTGCGCGCCAGTTCCACCGCCGCCGCCGCTTCTTCCAAAACTTGCTGCCGGCTCTTCTTCAGTTTGTACTTCAAATGAATATCGCTGGTGGCGATAAACGTGTGAATCCTCGGACGCTTCGCCGGCTTCAGTGAATCGGCTGCCCGCTCAATGTCCTTCTTAGTGGCCCGGCTCAGTGCCGCCACCTGCACCCAGGGGAACTCCTTGCTTACCTCGCGAACGGCTTGAAAATCTCCTTCTGAGGCGATCGGGAACCCTGCTTCCAGGATGTCCACCCCAAGCTCCACCAGCTTCCCGGCCATTCGAAGCTTCTCCGGAACCGTCATGCTGCAGCCCGGTGACTGCTCGCCATCCCTAAGGGTCGTGTCAAAGATATATACGCGGTCGTGAGGTTGCGTCATGGGTAAAGCTCACCTTTTGCTAGAAATCGGGTTCGCCC
Source organism: Bryobacteraceae bacterium (assembly GCA_039934475.1). Classification (GTDB taxonomy): domain Bacteria; phylum Acidobacteriota; class Terriglobia; order Bryobacterales; family Bryobacteraceae; genus JBDTMC01. Next base: position 10,239 of record JBDTMC010000161.1, read on the forward strand.
CCGGTCGAGGGTTATTCCCACAAAGACATTATCGGGGCAGACGGAGGATTTGGCAAATTTATAATTTTCGCTCCTTCAATAACTATTCATGATGTGATAAGCTTTGCAAATAGATGGAACTCTACTCATTGAAAGTTTTCTTGGCTGTGGCCACCGAGAAGAGCTTCTCCCGGGCTGGTGAAAAGATGCTCCGCACCCAGCCTGCGATCTCGCTCGCCGTCCAGCGTTTGGAAGCCGAACTGGGCGAAAAACTGATCGACCGCTCGGGCAGGGAACTCCTCCTTACCGATGCTGGCAAGATCGTCGTCGAGTTCGCCCGCCGCTTCGAAAACCTCGAAGGTGAGATGGACACCGCTCTCACGGAGCTGCGTGACAACTCCGCCGGCCGGCTCATCATTGGCGCGAATGAGTCAACTTCCCTTTATTTGCTTCAGCACATCGAGCAGTATCGACGTCTGTACCCAAAGGTAAAGGTTCAGGTGCGCCGTGCGCTATCGAGCAAGGTGCCGTCCCAGCTCATTGACGGCGATCTCGAATTGGGCGTAATCAGCTACAACCCCGACGACGAGCGTCTCGTCAGCACGGTCATTTTCACCGACCACCTCGCCTTCGTCGTCAGCCCGGAACACCGCTTCGCCCCCCGCGAATCCGTCTCCATTGCCGAACTGGGAATGGAGACTTTTGTCGCTCACAACGTTCTGTCGCCCTACCGCGAGGTAGTGGTGCGGGAATTCCAGCGCCACAAAGTACCGCTCAATATGGACGTCGAGATGCCGACGGTAGAAACTATCCGTCGCATGGTCCAACGCAACGAGGGCGTCGCCTTCCTCCCAAAAATGTGCGTGGAGCAAGAGATTGACCAGGGACTCCTCTCTGAAGTAAAAGTCCCCGAACTGACCGTCGAACGCAAAATCCGCCTCGTATACCCAGCCCGTCGAGCCCTCAGCCACGCCGCCCGAGCCTTTCTAGAAGTGCTGAAAGTACCAGTGCTAGCCGATCCAGTTTAATTAGAATAATGGCCTTATCGGCGTTTATCTCAACATCGCTTTCTGCATTCCCCCGTCAAATCCAGCAACGGAGCAGGCCCATAGGCAGGTTAAACTCGTCACGTGCGTTGGCCGGTTGACCGTGCGTTGTCAAATATAACAACATACCTGCATGGTTGGTACGTCCTGAACCATGGCGGCAACTCGCAAGACACGTCCCGTATCGTGGCTCAAGGCGGCTCTAAGTGGCAACGTGTTCCACCACTTCCACGAACAGTTCGATGCGGCTCTCTGCGGATCTGAACCCGACCCAGCGCTACGCGATTCGACTCTATCTCGCCGAATTTGACTTTAACAACGGGACGGCGAAGTACCGGCTGTACTTCGACAACTTAGACTCAACTGACACCGTTGATAATTTCCCGGCGGCCACATTATTGGACGGCGCCGTCGCGCAAGTAACCCTGGTCGGGGACGACGCTATGGTGTACATCTCTGTAGGGTCCTTCGGTGCGCGAGGCCCCGTCGTCGTGGTACCTCAGTGGCGGACGGCCGTCCAATGGTATCGCTGAATCGCAAGGCGTTCTTCCGCCGGGCTAGCCGTCTTCTACGCGCGCCTATATGTCCCCGTACGCCATGTCGATGAGCATGCTTAGCGCCACGGCATTCATTCCGCTATCTCAATCGTCGAGTATCCTGGATCTGCCAAAATATCGGATTGTGTATAGGGGTAAAGGATCCAGTCCAGATCACTGAAGCGCTTCGTCTGGTCGGCATAATGCGGCGACAACGGATCGGTCGATTGCGAATAACTGAGGAAGCCTTGCACTTTGGGTGCGGCGCCTTCAAACGATACGGTCATGACTACCGACGTCCCATAGTAGGCGTCCATTTGACCGCCGCCGGTGGGCCAGGAATCGATCGCGTTATAGACATCGGAGTCGCTTCCACCGGAGATCGGAATACGCTCCGACCCGCGAACCGCCACCTGAATCTGCCCCCATTTTTGTGTATAATCCACGCCGATTGCGGTCAATTGGGCCATCGCCCGGATTAGACTCAAGCGGGCCAAAGCGACAACCTGTGGGTCGCTCAACTTCAAGCCGCGCGGGGTATGCACTGGATCCGCGGCGTCGAATGGAACTTCCCAGAAATCCACCCCGCTGCTATTCATCTTTCCCCACCAGGTGCCGAACAACGGGTAGCCGGTGCTGTCGAGGTTAGCCGTTCCGTCCCAGGACGCGATCACAGCGCATCCCGGTGCAATTACTCCAGCCGCGCCCGCGCAAGCCGCCTTCAAACCGTCAAGCAATAGATACGCGTTGTAGGAGCGATTGGAAAACGCGACTTGTTGCAGCGATTTCAAATTGAAACGGTTTCCGGGCAAACCGTCAGCGCCCGCCAGGCGCTGTTGGATCTGCGTCAAACCAAGACGCGTACGCCCGCCGAGTTGGATTCCGTCAGCGCTCACGATTGAGGGATAGCCGGTCAGTGGCTGGAGTGGATTCGTGAACCATGCTGTGTCGTTGCTGTTCTGCACGTAATCGCTTCGCAACAATGCCGGCAGGCTTGCGGCGGGGAAGATACCATCCGTAGGAACGCCCGGCGCCGCAGTCCATTTGCACGCGGCCGTGTTGCCGGAGAGGATAAAGAACCCTTCCCACCGCAACGGCCGGTACTGAGGCGCAATGCAAACGGACTCTTTGTCCTTCGGTACGTTCGGTATGGGCGTGAAATCAGCGTAGAGCGTGGCGCCGCTTTTGTCGACTGCGATCGTATTGGCCCAAGGCACGCCGAGGATGGATCCCATGGAGTTACGAAACTCCCCCAGCGAACCAGCTTGGCCCAGAGCCAGCCACTGTTGCATCATACGGTCGTTGTCGAAGTTGGCATCGGCCAGTGCGTAAGCGGAATCAGAATTCCATTCCAGCACACCGGGCAGCGTCATCACCGGTCCGTATTCGGTGAACCATGTTTTGCGGTGAACGGCCGTTCCACCCGTCGATTTGGGTAATTCCACGCTATATTCGCGATAGCTCATCGCTTTACTGATCCCGTCTACCAGGTAGCGCGTAGGATCGGCGGGATCGAGTTGCAACGCGAATAGAGTGAAGTGCGCTGCGCTGTCAACCGTGTGGCTCCATGCTACGTTCCGGTTGAAGCCCAGCATCACGGTGGGAAAGCCGTAGAGCGATGCTCCCATAACGTCGAGCCGGCCCGGAATCGTCAGATGCATCTGGTAGAAGCGGAAAGCCGTCGTCCAGGGGAAATGCGGATTGGCGAGCAACAATCCTGCTCCGGATTCGGTAGCCTCCTTTCCGAGCGCAACGGCGTTACTTCCCATACGGCTCTGGAACTGCTTCCAGTAACCTTGTGGTGCCGGCGTGTATCCGGACGCGAGCGCAACCGTTGATGCACCCACGGTGTGCGGCTTGGTAGCGTTCTGCGCCGATGCGGAGGGCGGTTGCGCGGCGAAGATTCCGTCCATGAAATTGGAGCCGCTGGCAGTCACGGCATACCGTCGCATCAAGCGAATCAGATCGAACGCGGTCAAGTCGCGGACCCAAGGCTGGTTCCGGCACGCAGCAGGCAGTCCGGCGTTGCCGGCATCGCGTCGATAACGGTTGAATCCGGCGACATAGCCCCCGATCAGTGCCTGTACCTCCGTCGATTGGCGCTGCCAGCTCGCGGTGACGTTGGGAGAATCGTTCAAATATTTGTGGTAGAAGTCGCTCGATAGGTTGTTCTGCTGGTCTTTCTCACCCGTCCGGTCGTACGTTGCCTGCGGACCAAAGTACTTCGACCTTTCTCCATTTACGGTCACGATCATATCGGCCAGGACGCAGTAATTGTCCTGTGCGAAGGCGTAGCCGAGTCCGTAGCCGATGCCCCCCATATCCTGGGCCTTGATATGCGGAATTCCGAATGAAGTGCGACGGACTTCTGCCGAATAGTGCGAATCGGCCTTGGCGACCGGCACAGCGCCAACCAGACAGGCTGTCAGGCCAACCCAAACCACTCCCTTACCGACAAATCTCAGCCGCATCAGATCTCTTCTCCTGGAATTGTCAGAATTCACACGCCTGGTATGGCGGGTGCCGCAATAATGAGGTGCAAAAGTCTGTATTTTGGCAGCTATCGCTTCCCTGTGTCAACGCCCCTCTCAACGTCACCCGCGCCGAATCCCCCCAGACCCGCGGTCACGCGCCGGGAAGAATCATATTCCCCCAGCTCTCAATGACTTAGGAGATTCCGTGAAACAATTCCATCGCCCCGCATGCTCTAATACCAGCGTCCGGGCACTCCTGCGCCTTCATTCACACGTCGGTGGAGGAGTGCCAGTGTTCTTTGACAATTTTCCCCGCCGCAGTCCACGGAAAGGGACTCGGAATCTTTCAACACTTTCAACACCCGCTATTTTTAGCGAATCCAAATAACACCCTTTGATGCAAAAGGATACAGGGAATTCGTGGAGAAACCTTTCAACACTTCAACACGATTTTTCGTTGAGAGATTCGCTTAGTCGCGGCCGCCGGACAACCCCGACTTCAGGTAGGACAAACCCGTCAGGATTTGCAGGCGCGTGTCGCCCATGTCCTGCGAGATCGGCTGGCCATGATAGACTGCCGCGTTCGCGCCGCTCGGGTCAATCTGCAGCGCCATCGCGACTGCGCCCGATACCAGGGCAGTGCTGAACGATGTGCCCCAAACCCCCGCATAGTTATTGCCTGGGTAAGTTGTGATCAATGCCTCACCCGGCGCCGACGTCCGCGCGGCCTGTGAATCGTAATTGCTGAATAGGCTCCGTTGGTCTA
>JBDTMC010000162.1:0-15027 GCA_039934475.1 Bryobacteraceae bacterium
AACTGGCCGGCCCTGCACAAGTAGACGTTGTCAGGCGTATCCATAGGTAGCGATTGGCGAAGGGGGGGCGAAATGAAATCGATTCGGCGGTGGGCGGGGCACCTGTTGTCCTATGCGGTGATGGGAGCAGGCGTGCTGTCGGCGGCGGGCAATGGTCCGGTGCTAGTGGAACTGTTCACATCGGAAGGTTGTTCCAGTTGCCCTCCCGCGGATGTCTTGCTGGCGCGGTTGGCGCAGGTGCCGAATGTCCTCGTGCTGAGCGAGCACGTCGATTACTGGAACTCGCTCGGCTGGGCGGACCCGTTTTCGGCGGCGCAGTTCAGCCAGCGCCAGCAACTCTACGGACGTCGCTTTCGTCTGGAGGGTCCATACACGCCGCAGATGGTCGTAGATGGCACAGCCGAGTTTGTTGGCAACAATGCCGCTGCGGCCGACGCCGCCATTCGCGACGCTCTGCACACCGGCAAGGTGACGGTGCAGGTGTCATTCGCCGATGCCGCGGCCCGCGTGCTTCACATTGAAGCCGATGCGCCGCGAAAACTCTCAGTGATGGTGGCCATGGTGACTGACGAGACCGTGTCAAAGGTGCCGCGCGGCGAGAACGGCGGCCGCACTCTGCGCCATGTGTCAGTGGTGCGTCGCCTGATCAATGCGGGCACTACCGCCGATGGCGGCTTTCATGGCGACATCACTCTACCGTCAGATGAACAGTTGCTTCGCCAAACCGATCGGGTCGTGGTGTTCGTGCAAGAGAGCGGACTAGGGCGCGTTTCCGGCGCCGGATTTGTGGCAAGGCCGAAGGCGAAGTAAAGTGTTTGGCCTGAGGGCGGACTACGGAGGAAGGAGATGGAGCAAGGGAATTCCCTGCCGCTATCCTCTCCCCAACTTTACACCGTAGCCTTTAGACGTTGCCAGTTGGCCATTACGTTCACCGATCACGCGGGCAGTTGTGCCGACTCAAACCGAAGGATCATGACAATTGGGCTATTGCACACGTTCACTTCTCAGAGCGTGGGGAAAGCTGGGGCTTTACCTCGAGAATGACTGCTTCAGCGGCATAGGCTGTTTGTTGCCCGTCGGCGCGTGTCTCAATCTCGCCGCTGAGAATCAATGGCTGGGTGATTGGTGTCGCCGTCGGCAGCGCTTCGATCTTAAAAGTCCGTCTACTCTCGTTTTCGTTGATGAGTACTCCGTTTAGCCCGACGTCGGTAACCAGAACTCCGGGCGGGAGATTACGGACGTCGATGGGAACGCGCCCCGCGAAACTGTTATGGCGCTGGATGCTGACTTCGACTGTAGCGGTGCCGCCTGGCGCCACTACGACCTTCTTGGTCTCTGCGGTCATCGTGATGTCCGGCTTGGGCATCAGGGCGACTAGCTGCAGAGGATCCTCCGGGTCCGCTCGATGGGCGACTAGCCGGGTTCCAATAGTTGCCCTACCAATGATTTGGAGAGGTACAGCGCGCTCAAGGCGCGCGCCAACATCGGCGCTTAGAAGGATCGTGGTGTTTACCTGACCTGGCTCAATTATGCCCTTCGTAGCATGCAATCCTGAGGGCAGGCCCTCCAGTTTAATCTCGATAGCACCATCGAAATCATCGAGTCTGAGGGCAGTGATTGTGACCGGAATGCGACCTCCCTCAGGCACATTCGGATTCGTTGGCCGGGCAGATAAGCCGAAATCCGGTTGTGGAGGCCGGATGCTCAACCTGTACGCATAGTCCTCGCCATGAAAGCCGCGGATATCCCGCAGGCGCAGGACGTAAACGCCGTCGGCGGGTGCCGTAAACGGTAAGTGGGAATCCTTGCCGTAGCCGGGTCCGCCATCGTCATTACTGTAAGCAAGGTGTGCCACCGGCAGCCCGTTCGGCGCGAACGTTTGGCCCGGCGGGAAAATCTTCACGCGGTAGACTGGTGTGTCTATGGCGTGAGCCTCGGGTGTAGTGTCCCACATACCGATTCGCTGGCCTTCGAACGAAACGTACTGCATGTCGTCGTCGGGACCTCGGGGCATGGCCTGAACTTGAATTATCTCGCCGCCGATCATGGTGTAGTCGCCGACTCGATAACCGTCGGTGGAGAGAAAGCGAAGGCCTGCAGTCGCCGAATCACGATCGCTAAGCGTCGTAAACGTTTCGGCGAGACAGCGAACTGTGGCTCGCTCCACGGGCTTACCAGCGGCGTCCATGACTTCCAATACAGAATCCAATGGCGAGCCGAGGCGGCGGGCATTTGTTTCGAAGACGAGCTTCTCACCCTTGCGCGCACGAAAGCGGAAATTGTTTTCAGCGGCTAGAAGCCTGCCATTAATGGTCATCGGGCCGGTAATGTCCTGCGCCTTGGCGGTGGTCGTATTGGTGCCGCTGGATTCAACTTCAGGTCCTTCACCCAACGCGAGCCTGAGTTCGTTGAAGGTATCTCCCGAAGCGGTGTGCGGGCGGAGGCTGACGCTCCTGCTGTCATTTTGTGCCGGTAGACCACTGACCGTGAACTTTTCCATGCCGAGGTTATAACCGCGCAGAGTTACTTCGGTTGCTTTGTCCTTCGTCACTCCTAGCGGGTAGGCGGAAAGCAGCAGGGGGTAGTGGCCAACGGCGATACGGTACAAGCGGCCCGCATTGCCGCTGTTCTGGAAGTCGGAGACGCGCACGTAGTAGTCGCCTTCGTTTTCGAAGGTACAGGCGAAACGTACCGTATCCATCCCGCCGGCACGGCCAAATTCCTTCACCTTACGTTGAGCTGCGTCGTAGATGGTGATGACTGGTTGGAGCGGCGAGCCGAGCAGCGGACCCGAGTTATAAAACGTCAACTGCTCGCCGGCGTGAATGTGAATCTTGTAATAATCTACATCGCCCGGGCGGGAGATCCTACCAACAAGGATGGTCGGGGTCTTGGCTTCCACGGCTTCTGCCGGAGTTTCATTGGGCTCGCGGTCAAGGGTCTCGCCATCTTTCGGCTCAATCACGATGCGAGCCTCGGGCGTGGTCCCGAGCGGAGTGTGAAGACGGAACTCCACCGGCCCGATGTTCGCGTCAGGACTCAGGGTGAGTTCCAGGGCAACCTGGTTGCGCGGCGGTAGCGGACCAAGGTCGACCGTAGATGCACCGCCATTCGCGCCAAGCCGCATGTCAGGCTGGTCCGGCAGTTCCTTGATCCGTACGATCTTGGCGGCAACACCGGCCTGACTGAAATAAATGGCACTGGCCTGCGCGAGATTCAGACCTTCAACGATCACTTCAGCGGTAGTGCCGCGCGCGATTCCGAGCGGAGAGACCATGTTGATAGTAGGTGGCGTGGTGCGGTTTCCGGTGGGCCAAGGCGTGGAATCAGTGGCCGCTGTGGCGGAGGAAGCGAGGGCAACGAGCAGCAGGAATTTCATACCGTTTTCCATCTATCTTTTATCGGAATTGCTCTGCAAGCGCCCCACTAGCGGCTTGTCACTTGCCGAGCCTGTGAAAAGTTCTGACGTCTTGAACAGAGTGACACTTCCATCGAAACGACCGGCCGCCAGTCGCCGGCCATCGGGCGAGAACTTCAGCGCGAGCACCCAATCGGGTTGACTCAACGACTTGACTTCGGTCAAATCCTCCGCCTTGAAGACCTTCAACGTTCGGTCTGCGCTGCTCGAGACCAAGTACTGACCGTCGGGAGACCACGTGACTTGGAGAATGGCATCTTCGTGAGCGATCAGTGAATTCGTCAAAGTCGCGCTTTTTTCACCAAGAGTCCAGATGCGAATCGACTTATCGAGACCGCCGGCGGCGACGCGGCGTCCCGCCGGATCGAGGGCAACGGCGTTAAGGCCATCCTGAGCGTCGCTCATCGAGTACAGCCGCTCGCCAGACGCGATGTCCCAGACCTTCACTGCGCGGTCCGCGGCCGCAGAAACAAGACGCTTGTCATCTGGTGTCACGGCGAGTGCGAACACCGAATCGATGTGATCCTTAAAGGTCAGGATCTCTTTGCCCGATTCGACGTTCCAAAGCTTGAGGAGTTTGTCGTAACTGGCGGTGACTACCCGTTTGCCGTCCGATAGGAACGAAACCGAGTAGATGCAGTCCGTGTGGCCCTGGATCGTGCGAACCAACGTGCGTCCGGCTACATCCCAGATCTGAACTTCACCGCCCCGCGCGGGCAGGCCGCCGGCAGCAGCCAGCAGCTTGCCATCGGCGGAGAACGCCAACGATCGTACTTCCTGCGCCGCACCTGAAAGCGTCGCCACGATTTTGCCGGAATCCGGCTCAACTAAGCGCACTTCCTTGTAGCTGCCTTGGGCGAGCCACTTACCATCGGGACTCCAGGCCAGCGATGTGATTTGAGGTTTCACTGAGACCAAAGGCTTTACTTCCGGAACAGCCGGTGCCAACTTGGCCGCCATTTCGCCCGCGCCCGGTCCCTTCGCGCCCGCCTCAATCCACCGGCGGATGGTGTCGCGATCAGCCTCGCCAAGCGGTTTCCCGCCCAGAGGCATAGCCGGCATCGCTTTGCCGGAAATCATCGCGAACAGCTTGCTCTCTTCCGGACGGCCTGGCACGATAACGGCTCTGCTTTTGCCACCCTTCATGAGCGCTTCAAAGGTCTGAAGGGAGAGACCACCCATCGCGCTGGACTTGCCGTGACATCCAAGACAATTAGCTGCCAGTATGGGTGCGACATCACTATTGAAGGACGGCTGTTGTGCCAGTGCTGCGGATGCCAACACGACCAAGTACACCACAGTGGGTCTCATAACGGCCTCAATAATTGAAGAGGAACTCTTTGCTTGTCAGCATCGCCCACATTGCGTCTTCGAGTGCTTGCTTGTGCGCGTCACGTTGCACTTCAATCGGACCAACGGACACACGCGCTTTGCGCAGAGCCATCAGCATAGCTTCCTTTTCGCTCGCGTTCGGATAACGCGCATAGGCGGATAGGTAGAGGTGATTGAGGCTGTCCGCGTCAGAGAGACCCATTTTGAGAGCCTGTGCCGGGTACCCGCCCGCATCACTCAATTTCCTGTTGAGGGTGTCGCCATTAATGACGTGGAGAGCTTGGGCAATGCTCGGCGCGCTAGACCGCTCGCCGGCGTCACACACAATTCGTTTCGGCCTTCCGAAGGATTCAAGGAAAGCTGATTTCACCTGCACGTCCGGCAATTGCTGGGCACGAACCCCGGCGCCATATCCAGCAAACTCCGTCGGCACTCCGCTAACCTGCGACATCGCGTCCAATAACACTTCCGCCGGCAGACGCTTTACGATGTATTTCGAGTAGAACCGGTTGTCGTCCTGGTTGGTGCCATTGGCATCTGACGACAGCTGATAGGTCTCAGAGGTCATGATGGTACGAATCAGCTTCTTCACGCTATAGCCACCATCGGTGAAATCCTTGGAGAGGGCAGAGAAAAGCTCCTCATTGGAGGCGGGGTTCGTAGCGCGGACGTCATCCACCGGATCTACAAGCCCACGGCCCATGAAGTTCGCCCAGACGCGGTTGACAAGGGATCGTGCGAAGTATGTGTTCTTCGGGCTGGTGAGCCATTTCGCAAACGGAACACGGCGATCGTCGGTGGAATCGAGCGGCATTGGGGTACCGTCGAGCGGAGTCGGCGGCAGCGGTCGCAAAAGGCGCGGATGGTTTACGTCGCCGCTGGTTTTGGCGAAAACAACAACGTCGCCGCCCTCAGAGCCATTCTTCAAGCCGACTCGTGAAAACTGATTCACAAAGGCGAAGTACTGCATCTGAGTCCACTTTTCGAGCGGATGATTGTGGCATCGCGCGCAGGTGATGCGGTTCCCCATGAACGCCTCGGTGGCATTCTCCGCGATGTCGATGGGATCTTTGTGCAGTACAAAGTAATTCAACGGACCGCTCTGCCGTGTGTTGCCCGTTGAGGTAAAGATCTCGGATGCAAACTCATTCCAGGGCTTGTCTGCTTTTACGCTGTCCCGGATCCAGCCGTAGAAAGACCATACGGCGGTGGACCTCAATTTGCGGCCGGAAACCAGAAGCAGATCGGACCATTTGTAGGCCCAGTAATCAACGAACTCATCGCGGTCCAGAAGCCGGTCGATCAGCTTGACCCGCCTGCCTGGGGTCTGGTCCGCGAGAAACTCCTCCACATCCTCCGGCGTCGGCAGGATACCCGTGGCATCAAGATACGCGCGGCGAATGAACGTGGGATCGTCGCATTCTTTCGATGGCGCGATGTGCAGCGCCTTGAGTTTTGTCAGAACAAGATCGTCGATGTAGTTGTGCCTCTGGAACTGGCTGTAGATGTTTGGATCTACGTGATTGCCATAGGGCACTCCGAGGCGAGCATAGAGAACGAGGCTGGAATACCACAGGGTGATAGCGGCCTCGCCATGCCCCACCATCTTCACGCGTCCGCCGTCGTCCACGGTGGCTACTCCGGAATCATTGGAGCTGAACTTCACCCAGCGAGTCACGTCACGAACATCCCCGTTGCTGTACTTGGCTTCGACAATCAGTTGCTGTTCCGCGCCCGGCTTTAGCGTCGCCAGCGAGGGATAAACTGCAAGGCTGACCACAAGCGCATCATTGTCGCGGGGAGCGACCGCGCCTTCCGCGATCCACTCGGACACAATGCGATAGTCAAGGGAAGTTGTCTCAATCCGCTTGCCACCGCCGTGTGGCACGGCTGCGGTCGGTTTGAGCAGCATCAGGCTCTGGGCCGGCTCAGAGAGATTGACTCGGCGGCCCAAGGACTGACGCGTCAGGACGTCGTAGTCAGTGGCTGGATCGTAGCCGCGCAACGTAAGCTTGAAGCCGCTTTTGCCGGCAGACGCTCCATGGCATGCACCGGAATTGCAGCCGGCCTTAGTTACAACCGGCATTACATCGTTGCGAAAGTTCCACCGAAACGGAACTTTGAAGTTTTTCACCACAACCGAGGTGGTGGCGGCCCGCCCATTTGTAGAGGCCGTGATTGTGGCATTGCCGTCGGCAACGGGTGTTACCAACCCTTCTGCGTCCACCATGGCGACCCTCGTATCAGAGGAACTCCACCGCACTGAGCGCGATAGATCCTCCTGGTCGTCGCCAAGGGTTCCTTCCGCCAGCAGGCGGTGCGTAGCTTTCGGGCCGTTCAAGACGACGCCGTTCGGCAGTACCGCGAGGTCGGCAGAATAGGAAACGCCGACCGTACAGAGAACCAAGAACAGCTTTCTCATCTTCGATTCCTCTTACGAAAACAGCTCCAGGATCGGCTCCGTGCCTCTCTCGACAAGAGGGATGGGCCTTCCTTGAGCACCCGGCAGCTCCGTTTCCAATGAGATGCCGAGGCCGTGATAGATGGTAGCGGCAACCTCTGCTGGGCTTGTCGGTCGATCCTTCGGCGCGCCGCCGATGTCGTCTGATGAGCCGATGATTTGGCCGCCCTTTATGCCGCCGCCACCCATCACGATTGACCAGCATTGCGGCCAGTGGTCGCGGCCGCCGGCAGGATTCACTTTTGGCGTACGGCCAAATTCCCCCATCGCCAGAACCATGGTGTTATCGAGAAGCCGCCGGTCATGCAGATCTTCCATCAACGAGCTGAAGGCGTTGTCGAACATGGGACCTACAAGATCGCGATAGCAACTGATCGGACTGAAAGGCCGTGAACCATGGATATCCCAAGTGATCTCATCGAAGACGGTGTCGAACATATTCACTGTCACAAAACGAACTCCGGCTTCAATCAGGCGCCGCGCCAGCAAGCATCCCTGGCCGAATTGATTCATGCCGTATTTGCGCCGATTTTCCTCTGGCTCTTGTCTCAGCTCGAATGCGTCGCGCGCGCTCTTCGAAGACATCAAAGTGTAAGCCTGGTGGAAAGTGGTGTCCAGGAGGCGGGCATCCTGCGAAGTTTCAAACTTGCTTACACTGTGGTCGATCATCTCGCGCCACGTGCGCCGCCGGTCCACACGCAATGCTGTCATGTATTCGGGCGGCAGCATGTCCGGCACCTTGAAAGCAGGGTCGGACGGATCCGCGTTCAAGACGAATGGGTCGAAGGTCTTACCCAGAAAGCCCGCATTTTGGCCATGCGGCATGTTGCCGCCGGTATTGCCGATGGGACGCGGCAGCAGGACGTGAGGCGGCACATCGCCCTTGGGACCGAGATACTTCGACGCAACACATCCGATATGTGGGTACTCCACACCGCCTTGAAACAGGCGGCCGGTCTGCATCATCTGATGACCCGTGTCGTGGACGGCCGCCGCCGTGTGGTACACGCTTCGGATCAGAGCGTATTTGTCGGCGTGTTTTGCCATGCGCGGGAAGTTTTCGGAAATTTCGATTCCCGGCACGTTGGTCTTGATTGGTTTGTAAGGCCCGCGAATCTCCACCGGAGCATTGGGTTTCATGTCCCAGGTGTCGAGCTGGGAGGGCCCGCCGACCAGGAACAGCATGATGCAATTGACATCCTTCTTGCCGTCGACTGCACCCAGTGCCTTCGCGTCGAAGAGTTGAGTCAAACCAAAACCGAGAGAAGACAGAGCGCCAGCGTGTAGAAAATCACGCCGCCTTGACCCATCGCAGAATTCGGCCGATTTGCGGGCATCTAGACGTAGCATTTCAGGCCTTCCAGAAAGGGGGCTTGCCGCTACACGAGCGGCTATCGCCCAGTATTTAGTCAGTATTGTATTGGCATTGGTTCTCTATGTCAAAGCCAACTTGATTGGGATTATTGTGATCAATATAATCTTTGGCACAAAGGGCCCGCTTCGTCATTCCCTGAAGCGGCCACGGCTGAGGGCGTGATTATTCCAGTGATGACATCACCCCTGATTGCGTGGAAGGCTGCGAGCGTTCGCGCCACCAGATGGCGGTGAAGATCACGATGAGAACCAGTGGGAGGATGACGGCGCTGCGAAGCGCGATCTCGGGACCGCGTATGTCGTAGATTCGGCCCATCACCGGTAGCGTCAAGGCCACCGATAGATTTCCGGCGCCGCCAATCACGGCTAGAGCCCATGCACCACCGGGGGCAAATCGTTCGGCCGTAACGCCAAGCATGGTTGGCCAAAAATAGCAGACGCCGAACGCATAGACCGTCGCCGCTAGAATCGCCGTGGCAGGCGAGGCGGCAAGGCTCAAGCCATACAGGCCGCAGGCAGACAAAATAGCGGCGCCGATCAGCACTCCCAACGGCGAGAGCTTATGCACAACCGGCCCGGCGAACATGCGTCCCAGCGCCATAAGGCCGTTGATCCACACCAGGATGAGGATTCCGTCCATCCCCGCAGTGTTCGTAAGGATAGAAGGGATCCACTGGTTAGGAGCAAGCTCCGTGGAAGCGGTTAGAAACATGCAGCCGACCCATAAAAGAAACAGGGGCCGTAGGGTTTCGCGAAACATCGCAGAAGTAGATACGCCACGCTGCACGCGCTCAGAGGCAGGGAACTTTTGACCAAAACACATTGCCCCGTAAAGCACCGTCAGAGGGAGGATGACAGCCATTTTCCACTGCCAGCCCAAACCTAGGCGTGACAGCAGAAAAGCGGCAACACCGCCGCTCACGATGCCCCAGGGAAACCACGCGTGGACCCGGTTCAGCCGTTCGCTCTTTTGCGTGGGATAAATGGTCGCGACAAGGGGATTGATGGCGGCTTCCAGGAGGGCATTGGCGATGCCCATAATCAAGGTGGCTGCCCAAAGCTCCCAGAACCCTGCCGCAAATATCGTCAGAAGAATGCCGGCGATGTGGGCCACGCAAGCGCCGCTCAGCAGCCTGCCCATTCCGACAACGTCGCACAGCGGACCGCCTATAAAGATGCAAGCCGTATAACCCCAGAACGCGGCGCCGGCGATCCAACCCAACTGTTCGTGTGAGAGCGCAAACTGCTGCCCCAATGGAGTGATGATGTCGCTCCGAATGGAGAAGCTCATTCCGATGACCAGCAACGCCACACAGCTTGCTGCATATAGTCTTTTTGCGCTGTACTCGCTTTGCATCGCTCCGCCTAACGGCACATAGTCTCTTCCCAGCCGATGGCAAACATATCGAGCTTAGCATTGGGATTCTCGGGATGAGCACTGATTACCGACTCGTCCACTTCGACGCCCCATCCCGGACCCGCCGGCAGCTCATAATAGCCGTTCTTCACCCTCGGCGTACCGGGAGTGAGATCACACCGCCATGGAACATCATAGTCCTCAAATGTTTCGAGGATCGAGAAATTGGGAATGTTGGCGCAGAGGTGGATAGCGATGACAGTTCCCAACGGACCACGGCAGTTGTGGGGAGCGACACTGACGTAGAAGGCCTCAGCCAGCGCAGCGATCTTCTTAGTCTCAAGGAAGCCTCCGCTGTAAACCAGGTCCGGCTGAATGACGTGCACCGCCTTGCGGGAGAGCAGATCGAGAAATCCGAAGCGGCTATATGTATGTTCGCCGGTGGCAACACGAGAGGGAGCCGCGGCTACCACCTGCGCCATCGATTCATGATTATGCGCAGGGATCGGCTCTTCGCACCAACCCGGCCGGTACGGCTGCATGGCTCGCATGGCTTCCAGCGCCATAATCGGGCTGAAGCGTCCGTGGAACTCCAGGAAAAGCTCGATTTCATCGCCGACAACAGTGCGCACCGCTTCGACAATCTTGCAGGCCCGCACCAAGCCGGCGTGATCCATTTCCCGGCCACCCGGTCCGAACGGATCGAACTTCATCGCCGAGTATCCGCGCGCGACAACTTCCCGGGCACGGTCTTTCAACTTTCCGAGATCCCCCTCGAAGGCATACCAGCCGTTGGCGTAAACCTTTATCCTGCTGCGGACCTTCCCGCCGACAAGGTTGTATACCGGTTGACCCGTTGCCTTGCCAACAATGTCCCACATGGCCGTCTCAATGCCGGCCATCGCGGCATACATGATTGGACCAGTGTTGTGTTCGATCTGGTAAAGCTTAAACCAGATATCCTCAATGTCGAACGGATTCTGACCGATGACGTAACGGCGGCCAAAGTCCAGGATCAAATCCCGGACTGTTGATTCTTTCCACTCCAAAGTGCCGTAACCCCAACCGACAATCCCATCGTCAGTGGTCAGCTTCACGAACAAGAAATTGCGCCAAGTGGCGGCGGTGAGAAAAACTTCGATATTCGTGATTTTCACAGTTGACCCAGCCCGGTGAGCAGTTGTTTCAATTCTTCGCGTACTTCAGGCAATACGGCCGTGAACGGAAGTCGTGCCGCACCCATGTCCAGTCCTCTGATATCCGCAGCCTCGCGGCAAACAGAAAGCCAGTGCGGGTCGTTGGCGTCGGTGCCCATGGCCCGGTACTCCACGTGAATGATGGGCAGCACGCGATACCAAAGCTCCCGCGCCGCTTCCAGATTGTTGTCGTGCTTCAACAACCGGTGGATCTTTACGGCCAGGCTTGGAACGATCATCGGCAAGCCGCTAATCCATCCATCGGCGCCAACCGCCAGCGCTTCAAACGCGATGACATCCACCCCGGCGAAAATCTTGAAGTCAGGCCCGCAAAATAAGCGCGTATCGTGGATCCTGCTTACTTCCGAATGGGACCACTTTACGGCATGGATCACTCCGTCAGCAGCCAGAACCTTCAGCTCCGCCGGAGTTACCTCGCAGCCTGTCAGCACAGGTACGTTGTACATCATCACGGGCAAATCGACAGCCGCATGCACCTGGCGAAAATAGTTCAACACGTCCCGCTTCGGAGGGCGCAGCAGATAGGGAGCCATCAGCATCAAACCATCGCAGCCGATCGATTTTGCATGCTTGCTAAGTTCTATCGTGATGTCGGTGCTGTAGTGCCCGGTGCCGGCGTAAATCGGAATTCGTCCGTCCACCTCTTGAACGATGGCTTCCAAAATTTCCATGCGCTCCTTCACCGTCAGCGCCACCGGTTCAGCGGCGCTTCCCAAGGGCGCGAGTCCATCCACCCCGGCATCCATTAGATACCGGACAAACCTTCGTACTCCGGGCAAGTTCACAGATCCGTCTGGATTGTATGACGTAAGCGTGGGACTGAAAATACCCGATATGCGCTCGCCGTTTGCTTGAGGCAAGAGCACCTCCTTCATTTGCACTATTGTATTATGAATCCACGAGAAAACAAGGAGAGATCGAGCCTACATTTTAGAACTTGGATGTCGCTGAAAAAAGAGAGAGAGGAGGGCGATAAAATGCTTGGCAGTCGAGCAAAGGTATTATAATATGGTCAACATGCGCCGTTCTGAGTTCCTAGCCGTTCTGTCCGGAGCACTATTTGCCCCGCCCCTTCGCGCCGCCGATAATAAGCTCTCGGCGAAAGAAAAAAAAGAAGGCTGGATATTGCTGTTTGACGGTAAGACCTATGACGGTTGGATGACCAGCGATCAACAGCCGAGTAAGCGCCCCATTGAGGACGGCTGTATCAACCCTCACAAGTGCGGCGCCTACATGATGGTGCACAAGAAGGAATGGGAGAATTTCATTCTTTCAACGGACTTCAAGATCAGTCCCCATTGCAATAGCGGCGTCTTTGTCCGGACGTCGCCCCTGACGGGCGCTCCCAGGAAAGACGTGGGATGGTATGGTCTGGAAATCGCGATAGACGACACACCCGGAGCCGGCTATCACGACACAGGAGCTGTTTACGAACTCTCTAAGCCCACGAAGCAAGCCATGAAGCCGGTGGGCGAGTGGAACAACTTCGTCATACGGTGCGACCGAAGCATCATTTCCGTGAACCTGAACGGCGAAGACGTAAACCGGGTGGATCTTGACCAGTTCACCCAGCCTTATCGCAGGCCCGATGGCTCCGCCCACAAGTTTGACCATGTGTTCAAGGATCGCCCGCGAAAGGGCTATCTAGGTTTGCAGGATCACGGCGCGGATTGCTGGTTCAAGAACATCAAACTAAAGCCGCTAGCGTAGGTGCTCTGATCTGTTCGCAACTATTCCACGCCCAGCGAAGCGCGGCTGATGGAATTTGAATTGGCACGCCGCCGAAGCACGGCGGGGAGGCCATTTGACAAACCGCTCTTGGCCTTCGGTGTGGAAGCGCGCGCTATATTCCAGTAATGCTCCGCGGTATTCATGTGCGCCCTCATGCCCTCTCGCGCCTTATCCGCGTTGCGCGCCTTGATGGCGCGATAGATACGCGCATGATCGCGCAGTCCATCCTCCGCCGCATGCGGAACACGGTTGGTCGTTTTGCGCTGTTCCAAGAGAGGCTCCGAAATCATATCGAGGACCATCATGGCTATGGGATTTTTAGCGGCAGCGGCTATGGCTTTGTGGAATGCCATATCCGCGGGGTAGGCGCTACGGTTGTTCTGAATTGCCACTTTTTGATCGTCCATCGCCGTTTTCATGGCCGCAAGATCTTCGTCAGTCGCTTTAGCCGCTGCCAGCGGCGCGAGACCAACCTCCAGTATCCGGCGGAATTCTATCAACACGTTGGTTTGCTGGCCGAAGGCGGTGGTCGACAGATGTTCGGCGCTAAACAACGCAGTCGGAGACGGCTCCAATACAATCGCCCCAACTTTGGGCCGTATGAGGACCAGACGCAGCGATTCAAGCGATTTCATCGCCTCGCGAACGGGGGTGCGGCTGACGCCGAGGGAGGCGGTCAACTCAACTTCTGTCGGAAGCTTCCCGCCAGGCTTTACGGTTCCAGACTTGATGATGCCGAGGATATGATCGATAACTTGAGAAGTGAGGGTGTTGCGTTTTATCACACCGCGCCGTCCTTACCTTCCCATTATCGTCCATCTGGGTTCCGACGTAACAGCTTTAAGCGCCCACCACGCGCTCACTCGCACTGTCCCACGTCATAGTCTTGCTAGTCCGATATGAATCGACAGCCAGTTTGATCGCAACCATCGTGGCACAGGCGACATCGACGTTGCAGTTTACTTTTTCACCATGCCGGATGGCATTCAAGAAGTTAGTCTTGTGATCGAAGCCGTCACCCTTCGGTTGCTTCACTTCCACTGCCTTTTGGTCGCCATTCCTGGCGCTGAACTCCGGCGTGAAATCGCCATTCGCCTTTAGTGAGACGGAGTCATCGCTTTCCATCTCCAGCGTTCCGTACTTGCCATAGATCCGGTCCGGAAGCTGCGTGTCATTCGTCAGGGTGCTGGTGAGGAAAACTGAGAATTCGCTGGCGTAGTCCGCGTTCATCATGAATACGTCGGGAATGTCGCGTCCATCCTTTTCGATGTATAGACCGCCGGATGAATTGACCCGGCGTGGATATTCACCGTTGGGTCCGGTGATTCCGATCAGCAGTGGCGCCAGCTTGTGATAAAGAAGATCGGTAGCCACCCCTCCGCTATAGGCCCAGTACTTCCGGAAGCGGAAGAAGTGTTCGGGATTGTAAGGGATTTTGGGAGCCAAACCAAACTGGTGTCCCAGCCACATATCCCAATCGATATGGTCCGCTCCCTTGGCGGAAGGACCGGCGGCGGGATCAATCAGGTAAGCCTGCCCGTTCTGATTGAACAGGCACACGCGAGCATTGCGATTGTAGCTCCCCTGGGCCCAGGTTACCTTTCCAATTCTGCCGCCTTGAATCAACTCGCGAGTCTTCCAGGTTCGGGGACTACTTGTGCCTTGCACGCCGATTTGCACAACCTGCCGTGGATACCGTTTGGCAGTGTTCCGAACCTGAATAGCCTGCTCCACCGTATGGGTCATCGGCTTTTCGCAGTACACGTGCTTGCCTGCTTCCAGGGCGTCGATGGTCAGTTTTCCGTGCCAGTGATCGGGTGTAGCAATCAGGACTGCGTCAATATCCTTCCGTTCCAGCAGGCGGCGGTAGTCGACAAAGCCAGGGGCCTTGGATATATCCATTGCCTCGTCCAGACGTTTTTGATAAACGTCGCAGACCGCGCCAACTTGGATGTTCTCCTGGGCGCCCCGCTTGACGAGAGAACCAAGATGGCCTGACCCCATGCCTCCAAGGCCGATACAGCCAATGACGACTCGGTCATTGGCTCCTAGGACGCGCGAGGGAGACCAGGCGCTCAGCATAGCCGCGCCTCCAAGAATCTGCCTACGTGTGAGTTGAGCGTTCATCTGTCCCCTC